>CAMBUH010000021.1 GCA_945870985.1 Chitinophaga pinensis | reverse complement strand
AAACCCTGCAGTTCGCGAGGGCTCATTTTGTTGAAAGAGTTAGTGTGGTGGAGCAAAATATTCTCATACGCAAACTCACTCTCACGCTGTTTTTAGAAGTCTTTTCCAGCAATATTCGACCCCTCATGCTTCATCCGCTTGCCAAAGATTTCTAAGAAGTAGCCCAACACGAGGTAGTGATTGCGGGTAGCGTTGGGGTTGGCAACCAGCACTTGGTTCAAATAACCTAGCTGCAGCAGCACTTCCGGCGAAAGGCGGTAGTTGAGAGATACTTGCACACGATTCTGCTCGAAAAAGGGACTTTGTTTGCCAAAGAATATCTCATCGCCCACGCTAACTTGCCAGGGTTGATAGCCCTTAGTTTTATTACCAAAAGGGTAAGAGGCCACCACCCGATAGCGGAAGCGGTTTCTAAAGCCACTGCTCATCCAGCGGAATTCGGTTCTAAAGCGCTGCTCGATATTTATACCGGCAATTGTATGCAGTAATATCAGTTGAGGCCAGATACGAAATTCGTTGTTGCTTTTGGGGAGTTTAAAATTACCCTCCGGCTGGTAGGTTTGGTAAGATCCCATCCCCAAGGTAAGCAGGGCAGACTTATGCAGCGAATAATGCACGCCCCTTTATAGCTCGTGGTAATTTAACTGGTTATAAAACGCCAGTGACCGCAGCTGACCCTCGGCAAAAAAACTCCATTGGGGGGTGTAGGTAAACTTGGTATTGAAGATATTCCAGGTTCCAAGGCCGGAGGTTTGACCCCTACCCTTAATGGCCAGCGATGTTAAAAATAGAGCCCATATTGTTTTACGCATAGTACCTTCTGCTTACTGGGCTCGAAAATAGAATTTTTTAGGGAAAAGGGTAGAAGTAGCGGAAGCGCGCACAAATAGCAATAGCCTCTGCGAGAGAAAATGCATCAATAATAAATTTTGATTCTCCCAAGGGTTTAATACCATTTGGGAGTCTTATAGAAAAAATTTTTCTCATAAGCGCTGATCCTACGGTATTGTATGACTTTTTCCGGGTGATAGATCATACCATCAAACGACCGGCTAGGCCTTCAAACTTCCATTTGAATAAGTTAGGTGATAGTCTGTGCACCTTAGGAGCATGAAGAGATACTTTCCAACAATTTGAGACTTTGGGAAAGTTATATCGTAGTGAGGATTTGCTATTTGAAGAGCTTCTTATGCAAATGGCAATTTTCTTCTAAGCCGTAAAGTCTCAATCCGCCTCTGGCGGAAGACTTTTCGGAGAATGCCTTGTGCGAAGTGGAAAATAGCGTGCGTTTTAGTTTTAGTGAAATGGGGAGGGAAGGAGATTAATTATTTCTATCCCCTAACTATAATGAAACCTACACTGCACCACGCAGCATTGCTGATTCGCCCCCTTTTTTCCAGTAATGGAATACACCAGCCGATGCTCGTTGGTTATTCGGCGCGACCAGTAGCCGGTTAAATCGTATCGGAGGGGTTCGGGTTTGCCCATACCCTGAAAGGGAGTTTTGCGTATTTCATTTAGTAGGGTGATGATTTTATTGGCTATTTCATGATCAGTTGCCAACCAATATTGAAAATCTTCCCAACCATTTTCTGTAAACAGGAAAGTCATACACGCCGCATTTATAACTTGTATTTCCGAGTTTTGCCCTCGTTCAGCTGACTGATAGACTCTCGTAGTCTTTTTCTGTTGGCGGCAGCAGATAATAGGTGACCAGTTTCCTGCAATGAATTGTATTCTTTCAGCGATACCATCACGACCGCCTCTTCATCCGTTCCGCGGGACACTATAATTACATCCGATGATTGGGAAACATCATCTAAATATCTTTTCAGGTTATTTCTCAGTTGGGTGGTAGTTACTGCCTGCATAGCGTTAAGATTGTACTTACAAATGTACGTATTTGTGTACGGTTTTGTTTGATCGCTCTGATTAATTTTTATACGCATAGTGAACTTATTTTGCGGACAAAATTACATGCATACGCTTATTGAATAAGCATAAGTATACTGCGTATTTATACTTAATCCCAATGGAAAAAACTACTTTCCATCAATTCGATACTTTTGAAAAGTTGATTTGGGTTTGGCCAATACAAAATGTACCGTATCAGAAAGAAGTGAATTTTAATTCTTTAAGCATCATTTCGCGAGCTCATGGTTTTTGCGGAATGAAAGTGGATTGTAGTTTTTATTCCGAACGCAGACTAAAGCCGATAAAAAAAGTACGTGGTAGGTTTGGACCATACATAAAATTACTATCGCGATTTTTTCCCAAATCAAAATCCTGCTGATAAGCATTGAAGAGATTCTTACAGCCTGTATAAATTTCTATTTTACTTTTCCATTTGGGTAAGGCAAAATTTCTGGCTATGCGAATATTCATTTCATTAAATGGCGGGGTTTGGATAAGTCGATCTGTGGGATTATTCTCCGCCCCTCCGATATGGGGTACCTGCATACTGCCGGTATACACCGCATTGGTATTAATACTCCACTTTGTGTTAGGGGTAAGGGTAAGATTGAGATATCCATAGCTATTAGGTGTACGTAAAAAAATGCGCTCCGGTGGCAGCCCTTGAAAGTATTCAACCGCTTCTCCAAATCTACTGCGTTGCAACGTATAGCCTGCCTCAATTTGATACCTACTATTATAATTTCCCCGCAGTTCGAGGGTTATCCCTTTTACTTCTGCTACACGACCATTTGTTTTTTCAAAAACTTCCCCAAAGGCATCCCCTCCCAGGTGCTCTAATACGAAGGCATTTTGTAAGCGGGTATAAAATCCTTCCACCGTAAAACCCGCTACCCATTTTTCTACTGCTTTGTCGTAATTTACCGAGCCACTCCAACTCTGCGATTGTTCTTCACTCAATTGAGGATCTAGCCTTACCCGCGAAACACCTCCACCCGCAAAAGCTATGTGTAAATCCGTATCAAAAGCCTGGGGTGCCCGAAAACCAGTACCATAACTTAACCGAAACTGTGTATTGCGAACTCCACCATATAGTAAAGCGATTCTAGGACTAATCACTGCATGATCGAGCAGGTTGTGATAATCAATCCTTAGTCCGGATAACAAAGTAAACCCCGCAGCAAAATCCCAGTCACTCTGAAAAAAACTCCCCCAATCCCTAGTTTGCTGACGAATCAGGTAATTATATCGGGGAATGTTATCATGGATGCGATCGGAAAGGTATTCGCTTCCAATTGTAAGTACATTTCTGCGCCCGAAAAAATTTGTAATGGTATGATTGAGTTGAAATCCTGCCTGCCAAGAGGCGGCATCCGAAATTCCATAAGGTGGGTTCGACAAATGCCCGCTGATTGCGGCGGCACTGTCTGGAAAAATCCCTGTATAGTGTGTTCTGTCGGTAACTTGAAAAGCTCCATATACAATCAACGATGATTGTTGTTGGTTAAAATTCAGTTGGTAGTCAACATTACCCATACCTATTCGGTGGCGGCGTTCTTCTGCCTGAGCTGTAAGATGAACGGGTTTATTCACCATTTCTCCGCCGCGTCGGTATTCATTCAGGTAACTCATCGAGAACTCTATTTTTTCATTTTCAGAAGGCTTTAAAAATGAGGAGAATCCTACCGAACGATTCAGTAATAGGGGGGCCTCCGAAAATTGATCTCCATTCACATCTAAATAGTCGCGATTTCGGTGGTGCATGAAAACGGTGAATCCTAACTTTCGATTACTCGCCACAACACTGGCATTGGCATTCAGGTTTTGGTCGGTGGTATGCTTACCCGTTTGCTGTATAAAATTATTTACTTGGTATCCATTTTTCGAGGGTAGGCGGGTGATGATATTCACGGTTCCGCCAATGGCACTGGAACCATATAAAGAGGAGCCACCCCCGCGAACTACTTCTACTCTTTCTATCATGTTCACAGGCAATTGTTCCATGCCATATAAGCCCATCAGCGCACTAAATATGGGCCTGCCATTCACAAGTATCTGCGAATAGCCCCCCTGCAGTCCATTCATCCGCAGCTGCGTATAGTTGCAAGTCTGGCAGTTTGTTTCTATTCGTAGTCCCGGTTGAAATTTTAATCCTTCCGACAGGTTACAGGCCTGCACATTATTGAGGGTTTTGGCAGTAAGGATGTTCACAATAACTGGGGTTTCAGTTTTGCGCTTGAGGGTTTTGGTTCCGGTAACCACAATTTCATTTAGTATACTTACAGGAAAGCTGTCTGCCCGCAAAGGATGCTGAGCAAAAATAGAATAGGATAGCAGCCAGAACAGGCCAGCAATAGAAACACGCTTCATGGTAAAAACTATTGTAAAGGTAAGCGTAAGCCCGGTGGATTCGGTTTTTTTGTTCGCAGTAAATTATTCGGGTTCAACTGGTTTTTTAAAATACGCTCCTTTAGTGAATAGCGTATGTGAAAAAAAAGCCTGTGAGTGGTTTTGAGCCTGTGCTCCAATTGAGCGAGTGAAAAGAGGGGGGACTTTCTAACAATTTGGGACTTTTAGAATGTTAAATTGGAGTTAGCATCTGCTTGGTGAAGTGTGTTTTTTGCGAAGGGCAATTTACTTCCAAGCCGCAAAGTCTACTGCTACGTCGTAATACTTTGCGGAGAATGATTTAAATAACTGCCGGTTTTTTATGGCCTGTTCTGGCATTTTCATAGAAGCTGGCCAGGATAGGTATTTTCAATATTTTCTGCAGTCGGATTTGTGTTTCCAGGGTAAGATTTTCTTTACCTCTTACAATTTTACTGATTTGCTGGGGGGATACCAGCATTTTTTCTGCGAGCTTTTTTTGCGACCAGCCCATTTCATCTAGTTTTAATAATACTTTCAGCGCAATCTGTTGCGACTCCCGCAATCTTTCCCGATTAAGCTGGCGCTCTTTTACCTTTTTAATGGTATTTGAATCATCGGTTGTAACTAGGGAAAGAAATTTTTCTTTGTTTGTCATGGTTATTCGTTTATCAGTTCGTAAAAAGAATCCGTGTCTGCAATACCCATATATTTTAGATAATCCCGGCACTTTTCCATTTTCTGCATTTCTTTGGCGGTATGCGGTCTGTCTTTGTTCAGATGATGTAATTGAATGGCTCCACCAGTTATCACAAAGCAGTTATTATCAATTCTTATAGCATACAGTCTTAGAAAATTTCTCCGTCCCTTTTACCTAGAAAGTTCATTAGTTCCATATTCCAAGTTGTTGAGTGGTTTAAAAAAATCACTACAACTTCTGTTTGTATCTTCTGCTATTTTATTGAGTATTTGTTATAATTTCTGCGTATTAAATGGTAATCGATTAATACATTGCTCTGCCGTTTTACCCCGGGGAATATCTTCTGAATGTTCCTGAACGAATTGGTATAAATAGGAAACTTCATTCCAACAAGTCAATAATCGATTTAACTCATTCGTTTCTTCCTCATCCCATTGGAAGGCAAACAATCGATTATCAAATATACGTACAATTTTCATATATTAACCTATAGGTTTATTTACGTTCTAGTAGTTTTGATGGGGTTTATTCCATTTATCTACATGCAAACTATGTTTTTATAGGTTGTTTTTATTAAGTATTAGTGCCCGAAATATACATGATTTTTTTGTGGTATCTGGGAGAACAAAATAAGCGTAGGCGTGAGTTTGCGTATGTGCTCCTCTGGCGCATGAGTGTGAAGAAGATTATAACGGGGAAGGGAGTGCTTTCCAACAACTCGATACTTATTTCACTACTTGTTTAGTAAAGCTATTTCATCAGCAATTCTTGCCAATTCATTGGCGGTTTTCCAATTTCTGGTGGTTGCACTAACTTGTAATTTTGTTTCCAAAAAGTTATTCGTCAATTTTGTTTTTCCATAACCATTCGGGCAATACAAATACACGGCCGCATTAGTAAAAGCGATTGCCTCACCGATTTGTTTTTTTTCTTCTATTGCTTTTACGTCAAATTTGGGTGGTGGGGCAGATAGAAAGGTAACATGTAAATAAGCAATATCTTTTTCACTATCATTTATAAATGGGTTACTTGCAATGATTTGTTTCAGCGCATACATACTAAAAACAATTACAGGAACCTGAAAGCCAAAGTCTTTGGCAATCTGTTGAGTAATAGAAGCTGCCAGTTTTTCTGGGGCTGCTTTTTTTCCTGTAAAAACAACATTCCCACTCTGCACGAAGGTTGTAATACTACCAAAACCTAATTTTTCATAGGTTTTCTGTAGATGGGCCATTTTAATCAACTTTTGTCCGCTTACATTAATTCCACGTAGTATTGAAATATAGGTGGTCATTTATGTTTGGTCATTTTAGGTTGTCGTTCTCTGGTTAAGTTACCTTTTGCTAACTGCGAAGGATTGTTGTGGAAAGCAAGTAAAAAATACAACAGTTCATAGGGTTTGCCAGTATAAAGTACTTTTGTTTTGTTCCTTCCTTGGTGAGATAAAAGAAGTGAGCTAATGCCTAAGCGCCACTGGAGTAGGATTTTTAGTTTATTGATACACACTTAGGGTTAACCTTCCCCCCAGCCCGTCATGAATGATACGCATGAGTGTAGATAAGCGAATATCACTGGCATTGTTTTCGATTCGGGAAATATATGTTTTACTGGTTCCACATTTTTCTGCCAGTTCCTCTTGGGTAAGGCCCTTTTCTTTTCTTAGTTCCTGAATCATTACACCCAGTTTAAATGCCTCAAATTCTTGTTCATAGTTTTCCCTTTTCTTGGTTCCGCGTTTGCCATATTGCATATCCAGATGATCTGAAAAGGTAGTCAGGTGTTTAGTACTCTTTTTCATCAAAGTATAGTTTTTTTATTTTTTGAGCTAATACTATTTCTCGTCGGGGTGTTTTTTGCGATTTTTTTTGAAATCCATTAATCACTATAACCAGTTTTTCTTTATCAAAAAAACAAAAAACCCGATAGATATTTGCTCCTACTTCTACCCGAATTTCATATAAACCGTTCGAACCTGTTATATGTTCAAAGTATCTTGTTGGAATTCTTTCCAACTGGCTTATCAATTGTAAAGTCCAGTTATATTATTTCAGTACTTCGGGAGTGAGCCGCCCAAAGAAACTGAGGTAATACTGTTTGTAATAAACAATTTCCCGCTTGTTTGCATCATCCAACATCCATTCCCAAATATAAAGTTATCTAATTAGTTAACATTCTCCAATAAATTTTTCGATCAGTTGATAGATTTCCATACCTCATTTGCTATCAGTATTATACTACCAAAATTATAGTGGGAATGCAAATTAACTTGGTTGGAATTTTGCCTGTAGGGTATTTGTACCTTATTTTCTATCTGTACTGCACGCTCTTTACAGAAGAGCATGAGCGACCTTGTGCCTCTGGAGCATGATTATGAGGATGCACTTTCCAAAAGTTCGGACTTTAGGAAAGCTGTATCGAAGTAAGAATATTCAAAGTGAGCATTAGAGTTTGTCCGCCTTTGGAGTATGCGTGTGAGTATATATTACCTCCCTCAAACTCACACTCACTCTGTTCTACGTGCGCCGCTGGAGCATTCGTGCAAGTGATAGTAGTTCGCTGGGAAAGCAACAATTACAGTAAAGCTATGCTCACCGCTTACTAATCTTATTCAACGAAATGGTTTTCTGTAAACTGCATTTAAACCGCGCAATATCGGGGTTCCGAGTTTTCGCGTGTTTTTGACTAACCCCGCTGTTTACCCGTTTGCGCCATAGGTTAAAACTACTGCGCTTCAACTCGTGGCGCATCAGGGCAATTACTTTGGACTCCGGCAAGCCAAACTGCAGGTAAATGGCTTCAAAAGGGGTACGGTCTTCCCATGCCATTTCGATAATGCGGTCAATATCCGCGGGAGCTAACTTTTCCATTAGAATGCAAGGTACGTGATGCTGGTAAAAATATTATATCGCTTTTTCTATGATTGTTCCTAGCTAACTAAGCTTTGCATTATATTTATTCTTACACCCGATTATCGGTTGCGCGTAATAGTCCAATACCCAAGGTAACCAATCCCACAGCCAGCAGCACCATGCCTGCATATAAAATCACAATCATACCATTCGGCCGGGTAAGTTGATCACCGATAGCGGCAGCAAAAAATCCGCCGCTAACCGCAATGGCCGCCAGGGGAAAAGATATGCGAACCAGCCATTCCCAGCCCTTACTCAAATTTGCATGATCGGTAAGTACCTGCGCCACCAGCGATAAAATCACCAGCACGCCTGCATGGGCATGCCCTGCCCGAAACATGGATTGCTGAAAAGGGGTAAGTTCCAGTTCGGCTTCTTGTCCGCTTAGCACCATAAGCAAAAAATAGCCACCATAGATGATGGAAGGAATGGTGAGTAAGATAATACCACAGATTTTTTTGGTGAGAATTTGCATAAAAAGAGGTTAGATGAATTTGAAGGAATTATTTTTTAGTTGGATGAATTTACTTCGGTAATATAAATATTTTTTATTGATTTTCATACTGCGCAATACCATAGGCGCTCTTAGTGCCTTCATGCTGGGTATTTCATTCCATACCGCACTGTGCGCTTGATTGTACCAAACAGGAGACTAACTTTCTATCCATTTTTCCCCCCATTTTCTCTCTTCATTTAACCCTAACGCCCAAACCCTTACCCGAAAAAATTGCAACCTCGCGCGGGCGGAATTTACTTTGAATAATACATCCTAAATATCGGTGTATTCACTGTTTTATTACTCCGTATAATCACTGAATTTTGTTGGGCTGTTAAGTAATAAATAATTGATATTCAACTTTATACATATTTTTATGCGCCTCAATAGTATAAAATTGCCTGTTTTATATACACCTACTCTACTTATTTTGGTGATGTGTTTTTCATTTATAAACCCATCAATCAACCACTCATGAAAATGAATTTCTCCGCCGGTAAATGGTGTTGGCTGTTTATCGGAATTGCATTCACTGCTTGCAATAAGCAGAACGATTCTCCCTCTACCCCTGCTGCGCCCCAAATGGTGCAAGCACTTAAGGGGGATAGTTCGGTAAACGGACTCATCACCGCCCTTACCGCAACCGCCCTCAAAACCAGCTTTATTGAAAAGCGAGGCAATCAGGAAACCCGACTGGTAAAAATTTCGGTGAAGGATTTAATCAATTACCTCCACCAGATGCAAACCAATGCCTATACCGATTCAATCGGCATTCACATGGGCATCTATTCCGCAGCAACCGTTCCAGAGGCTCATCCCGATTATGTGGGCAAATCGACCCTCTATTTTTCGGTATTTCCAGCGGCTTCTTCGGATATCAAAACTTTCGGTAATTCAGACGGCAACACCTTCTTAAATCACGGAACCCTGTATCCTTAATGTTATCTATTCTATTTCTACTATTGTGGCAGTTACTCACTCTAACCTTAACCGGGGTGGTATACTGTAAACAACGCAATTCCGGATTTTTGGTAATAGCGGGGTTACTGCTTTTGCAAATACTGGCGAATATTTTTCAGCTGGATGCATTTAGTAGTAACCCCTTATTTTTTCGGATTCGGTATGCCATTAGTGCCCTTTCGGTTGCCGGCTATGCTTTTTTGTTCTTGCGGCATTTAAAGCATCCACACTTAAAACATTTTGCAGGCGCGATGCTAGGCTGTTTTACTTGCGCAGCCATTTACCTACTTTGGATGCCATCAGATTTGCTAACTAGTTTTATCAACTTCCTATTGGTAGCCGCTTCCATCAGCATGGTAATGCTAAGCGTTCGATACCTGTACGAAACAGCCATCAATCCTCCCATGCCACTTCCGCATAGTTCCTTCCCAGCCTTTGTTTGGATGGCGGCAGGACTCTTCTGTTATTACTTATCCATGTTGGTACTGCATGCCTTTTACGGTTGGCTGCACCAAATAACGCTGCCGGTATCGGGAAGCTGGATTTTTAATCAGGTAAATCAAGTGCTGTTGGTGGCTTTGTATATTTTTTTCAGCGTAGCCCTATTGATAGGCATACCCAAATCGAAACCATGTATATAAACCTTTTGGTATGGAATGCCACCTCTTTCATTATTGTTGCCTCTATTTTGGTGAGGCTAGATAAGCAATCTTTTCAGCCGAATACTGAAAATTTGTTGGGATGGAAAAGCAGTTACTTTCGTGTGCATATTTTACAAGGCCGGGTACATATACAAACTGATGTTACCGTAACCTGTGTACCCCTATCCGTTCCTATAAGTAAAGCCGCATGAACACGAAAGTTGCTGTTGTGGATGATCACCAGTTGGTCCGTACCGGATTGGTGCAGATGGTTCAGTCACTACCCGGTTGGGAGGTAACGATAGAAGCCGCCAATGGGAAGGATTTTATCGATCAAACCAATTTATTATCACCCCCCGATATTGTTCTATTAGATATTCGCATGCCCATCATGGATGGCTACGAAACTGCACTTTGGATCCGCTCCCATTTACCCGAAACCCGCGTGTTGGTTGTGTCTATGGTAAGTAGAGAACCCGCTGTAATCCGAATGTTGCGAATGGGCGTTTATGGATTTATTACCAAAAATAGCACCCAGGCCGAATTGCACCAGGCCCTGAGTCGGATACAGCAAAAACAATTTCATGTAAACGAGTTAGTGGGTAATCGGATATTTCATTATTTCTCCGAAAACTCCACCGAACAATTGCCCGATGAAAAAAATACTATCACCGACCGGGAATTTATTTTTTTACGCAAATGTTGCAGCGAATTAACCTATCGCCAAATTGCAAAGGAAATGTATGTGAGTCCGCGCACCATCGATACCTATCGGGATCATTTATTTGAGAAGTTACAGGTACGTACCCGAGTAGGACTCGTAATTTATGCCCTCCGTTCGGGCTTGATTGAGGTGGATGATTTGGTGTAGTTTTCCAGCGTATATTTTACTGGTTGCAGTACTTTTATGGGCTAGTTATTTTTTGAAAGTCCGGCACTTTATTCAGGCTTCTTGAGCTCCTCTGGCGGAAAGTATATTCTATTATTCATTACACGATGCGCTGCGCTCATCGGTTTGTTATAGATTAATCAACCTGTTTCCAATCTACAAAAAAGCGGAGGGCTTCGGGGTTGCGGATGGCTTGCCAATCGGCAGCTTTTTCTGGAGGCGTGCCTGATAAAATTCTTTTTACGGGGATTTCCATTTTTTTGCCACTGATGGTATAAGGAATATCAGGAACTTCTATGATTACATCCGGAACATGCCTGGGCGAATAAGTTTGTTTCAATGCCTGCCGAATCAATTCTTTTTCTTCTAGTAATAGCAAACGATGTTCCTGCATTTTTACAAATAGGGGCATAAAAAAGCTGCCATCCTTTTTTTCAATACAAACAATCAACGAATCAGATACGCTTTCAAAAGTATCCACTACCCGGTAAATTTCTGCAGTTCCAATGCGAATACCATCCCGGTTAAGCGTTGCATCTGATCTGCCATAAATAATTATACCCTTTTGGGCGGTAATGCTAATAAAATCTCCATGCCACCACCAACCGGGAAACTTTTCAAAATAGCTAGTCCTATAGCGCTGGTTGCCTGTATCCTTCCAAAAAAACAACGGCATACTTGGCAAGGGGCTTTGGATAACCATCTCACCCACTGTGTCTTCTTCCACTGTATGGCCCCGCTCGTTTACTGCCGATAAGTGAACCCCCAGTAAACAGCATTGTATTTCACCCCGATACAGTGGCAGCAGTTGGCAACCACCTACAAATCCACTGCAAATATCGGTTCCTCCACTAAACGAAATCAACCAAACAGCAGCCGGTAAATGTTGATACACCCAATCGTATCCCTCCGGTGGTAGCGGTGAACCGGTAGCACCAAGGGTACTTAAATTGGTTAGATCATATTGAGAAATGTTCAGGTTCGATTTCAGACAATGCATTAAATAAGCTGCGCCTACACCCATGTGATTGAGTTTTGCTTGCTCTGCCAATTCCCAGAGTTTTGCCGGATGCGGATAAGTAGGGGAACCATCATACAAAACCAAACTGGCACCTGTTAGTAAGGCGGCCACAGAAAAATTCCACATCATCCATCCCGTGGTAGAATACCAGAAAAATCGGTCCCCTTTTTTTACATCCCAATGTAGGCGTAAAACTTTTATATGCTCCACTAAATTACCTCCTACACTATGTACAATGGCTTTTGGTTGTCCGGTAGTTCCAGATGAATACAATATCCAAAGGGGATGATCGAAGGGAAGCGATTCGAAAACCAAATTAGCCGCTGGCTCTTGCATAATTGCATCCCAGGCCGTGCCCAAATTAGCCGATACAGCATTTATATCCCCAATCAGCACTATTTCTGTTAGTGTAGATAGTGCGTGCTTTAATTCCTGCAGCAGCGTTAATTTTTGAAAGGTTTTTCCATTGTATTGCACCTGCTCCGAAAAAAACAGCAGCACCGGATCTATCTGTTCAAACCTTTCAATAATACTTTTGCTGCCAAAGTCGGGTGAACAGCTGCTCCAAATTGCACCTAACGACTGCGCAGCTAAAAAAGCTACTACAGCTTCTTTACCATTGGGTAAAACTGCTACCACCCTGTCTCCTTTTTGTACGCCTTTTCTCTTCATCCAGTTGGCTAATCGGGCAACATCCTGATAAAGTTCTTCCCAAGAAACTTCATGTAAAGTTGCATCTGATTCGTTGCTGTAAACCAATGCAGGATATTGCGTATTCGCATTTTTAAAAATCATCTCTGCATAATTCAGCGAAACGCCGGTAAACCATTTCACCCCAATAAAGTCTTGCTTCCATTGGCTAATTACTGGTTGGTCTTTGGGATACTCAAATAATTGATAATAATCTACCAGCGATCGCCAGAAATCTTCCGGCTGCTGAATACTCCATTGATGAAGTGTGGCATAGTCAGTAAAACTACAATGCCGGTTTTCTGCTAGCCAGTTTAAGTACCTGGTTATCTCTGCATTTTTTATTTGGTGGAAACTGGCTTGCCACAGTATCGGTGGGGTTGAACTTGCCATAGCAGATTATAAATTTCCCCTGAGTTCTTGTTCACGTTCCAGGGCCTCAAATAAAGCTTTAAAATTACCTGCACCAAAAGAGCGTGCTCCCTTTCGCTGAATAATTTCAAAAAATAAGGTGGGTCTGTCTTCTACTGGTTTGGTAAAAATTTGCAGCAGATAACCCTCTTCGTCTCGGTCTACCAAAATTCCCAATTGCTGCAAGGGGGCAAGATCTTCGTCTATGGTTCCAACTCTGCTGAGCAGTTTTTCGTAATAGGAATCGGGAATTTGTAAAAACTCTACACCCCGATCTATTAATTGAGTAACAGTATGTATAATATCATGCGTGGCGATGGCAATATGTTGCACTCCTTCGCCGCGATAAAATTCAAGATATTCTTCTACTTGGGATTTTTTTTTCCCTTCGGCTGGTTCATTGATGGGAAATTTAATGAACCCATTCCCATTGCTCATCACCTTACTCATCAAAGCAGAATATTCGGTAGAAATCTGTTTGTCGTCGAACGTAAGGATATTTTTAAAACCCATTATATCTTCATAAAATTTTACCCAAGTATTCATCTGATTCCAACCCACATTTCCTACGCAGTGATCTACATGTAATAGGCCTACATCTTTGGGTTGATAGTTGTTTTCCCAAGCCCTGAATCCTGGCAAAAAAATGCCTGTATAATCTTTTCTTTCTACAAACAGGTGTACGGTATCTCCGTATAAATGGATTCCGCTGAGGGTAATTTTTCCGGAGGCATCTTCCAAGGTATGGGGGTTCAGATAAGGTTGTGCACCCCTGGCTACTGTTTGGTCAAATGCAGAACGGGCATCGGGCACTGAAAGGGCTATGGCTTTTACTCCGTCGCCATGTTCGTGAATATGCGCAGCAATGGGCGAATCGGGGCGGAGTGGGGTTGTGAGTACCAGGGTTATTTTATGCTGCCTTAGCACATAAGAAACCTTTTCTTTATCGCCGGTTTCGGGTCCCGAGTACGCTAATCCCTGAAATCCAAATGCAGTTTTGTAAAAATGTGCTGCCTGTTTGGCATTGCCTACATATAATTCAATAAAATCTGTTCCTAAAAGGGGTAAAAAATCTTGTGTTTCGTTTTGGAGTTGCATACAGGTAATTTTATTCAATATTATGTTGCCAACTGGTATGATAAGAGGCATCTTCAATAGCTAAAGCATACTCAGTAATCATCAGCGGTTTAAAGGGATCAATCATCACAGCCAGTTCATCTGTTCTTTCTTTTCCAATAGATTTTTCAACGCTGCCGGGGTGCGGACCGTGTGGTATGCCGGCAGGGTGCAGGGTAATCTGACCTTGCACTACCGACTTACGGCTCATGAAGTCGCCATCTACATAGTATAACACTTCATCACTATCTACATTGCTATGGTTATAGGGAGCAGGTATGGCCTCGGGATGGTAATCATATTTTCGGGGCACAAATGAACACACCACAAAATTGTGTGCCTCAAATGTTTGGTGAACAGGTGGGGGCTGATGCACTCTTCCAGTTATTGGCTCAAAATCGTGAATAGAAAAAGCCCAGGGATAATGGTATCCATCCCAGCCAATAAAATCAAAAGGATGCGTGCCGTAAACATAAGGATAAATTAATCCCTGCTTTTTGATGAAAATAGGGAAGTCCCCTTTTTCATCATGCGTTACCAAGTTGTTCGGTCTCCGAATATCCCGCTCACAAAAAGGCGCATGCTCCATCAACTGTCCAAACTGATTCTGGTATCTCTTCGGAAACCGAACAGGACTATAACTTTCAATAATAAATAAACGGTTATCGGAAATGTTGAATTCAATCTGATAAATTGTTCCGCGGGGCACAATCAGGTAATCGCCATATCCAAAAGATATATTGCCAAAACCCGATTTTAAAACACCTGTGCCTTTATGAATAAAAATGATTTCATCAGCCTGACTATTTTTATAAAAATAATCCGTCATTGAATTGCGGGGTGCTGCCAGTGAAATTTGTAAATCTTGGTTAACCAAAACCGGCTTTCTGCTTTTCAGGTAATCGTCTTCAGGAGCAATATTGAAACCTAATAAGCTGGTATGCCGAAGGTGTTTTTCGCGGGCAATTTTAGGTTCTACCGAATAGGGCTCACCCAATTTTTTCACCAAGGTAGGTGGATACGTATGGTAAACGAGCGAATACATACCGGAGAAGCCTTCAGTAGATACCAGTTCTTCTGCATATAAAGTTCCATCCGGTTTTCTAAAGGCAGTATGGCGCTTGTGCGGAATTGTTCCTAAGGAATGATAAATTGGCATAGGCGGTTGAAATAAAGTGCAAAACTAACAATCATTAGTGCAAAGTAAAATTTTATTTCTAACTTTACAGTCTGTTATTTTTTGAAACGTTCTTTTATATACATAAATAACAAATTTATAATTTAATATATTGAACTACAATGAAATTAGTTAGTTATTCTCTTAATAAAGCCACTCATCTTGGGGTAGTGATAGCAGACCAACTATATGCTCTGGCAAAGCTGGTTTCCGGAGTGCCGGATGAGATGATTGCATTTTTGAAATTAGGTGAGCAGGTGCGTGCAGAAATTGCTGCGGAAATTGCAAAACGAAAGGTTTCGGATTTACAAGTTGCTGCGGTGGAGGGATATCAATTATTGGCGCCCGTTCCCCGCCCCACATCTTGTAGGGATGGGTATGCTTTTCGGCAACATGTGGCTGCGGCCAGAAGAAACCGGGGGGTAGAAATGATTAAGGAATTTGATCAGTATCCGATATTTTATTTTACCAATCACTTGTCTATCCAGGGGCCCGGTCCGGTATTTTGTATGCCCGATCATTTTGAGCAACTAGATTTTGAGTTAGAAATTGCTATCGTAATTGGCAAGGAGGGAAGAAATATTCGAGCCGAAGAAGCAGATGAATATGTTGGCGGATTTACTATTATGAACGATTTGAGTGCGAGAAAATTACAGATGGAGGAGATGCTTTTAAATTTAGGGCCTGCCAAGGGGAAAGATTTTGCTACCTGTATTGGTCCCTGGTTGGTTACGCCGGATGAGTTGGCGCACTGCAAGGTTCCGGCAAAGGCAGGGCATGTAGGCAATCAGTATAATCTATCGATGCATTGTTGGGTAAATGATTCATTGGTTTCATCGGGTAATGTAAGTGATATGGATTGGACTTTTGCTGAAATCATTGAACGATGTTCGTATGGCGTTACCTTGTATCCCGGAGATGTAATTGGTTCGGGTACGGTGGGTACAGGATGTTTTTTAGAATTAAATGGTACCGGAAAGTTACACGATCCAGCATATCCGGTGCAGTGGTTACAGGCGGGAGATACGGTTAAGATGGCCATTGATGGATTAGGCGTTTTAGAAAATACCATAATGGCAGAACCTACTGATTGGTCTATTTTACAACGCAAAAAGAAAATGGAATAGTAGATATGGTAACGCTTTCAATGGATCAGTTAACAGCGCAGGAAGCGCAACAATATTTGCAGGCGGCCATCGTGCCCCGTCCTATTTGTTTTGCCTCCACGCAAGATGCCCAGGGAAATGTAAACCTGAGTCCTTTCAGTTTTTTTAATTTATTCAGCATACAACCCCCTATTTGTGTTTTTTCTCCTTCCAGACGGGTGCGGGATAATACCACCAAGCATACGTTGGATAATTTGTATGAAGTACCGGAATGTGTAATTAACTTAGTAAATTATGCAATGGTGCAGCAGATGTCGCTTTCCAGTTGCGAATATCCAAAAGGGGTGAATGAATTTACAAAAGCAGGATTTACCCCCATTCCCTCCGAAACGGTTTCACCTCCGCGGGTCGCGGAGTCACCCATTCAATTAGAATGTAGCGTTCAGCAAATAATTCCTTTGGGTAATCAGGGAGGTGCCGGCAATTTGGTAGTGGCGGAAATTAAAAGGATGCATATTAGTGAATCGGTATTGAATGCGCAACAGAAAATTGATCCGGTTTTACTAGATCTGGTAGCTCGCTTAGGCGAAGATGGGTATGCAAGAATTACTGCCAGCAATATTTTTCGAGTAGAAAAACCCAATACAAAATTGGGTATTGGAATCGATCAATTACCCGAATACATTGCACAACATCCGGAATTGTCGGGTAACGAAAAAGCACAATTGGCCAATGTGCATGCATTGCCTACTTTTTTTCAGCAACATGCGGTTCGTATATTAACAGCAGAACAAATACAGTCTATCAAAATAGCACTCGCTAATAACGAGGTTGCGCTTGCGTGGACCCTTATTGAAAACTCAGTTTCGCATCAATAATACGCAGTCCGTCGTTAATTAGCTTTGTATAGTTGGGATAATTAATTTTTTGCTGTTCAAGAAACGAGCGGGCCTCTCGGGCAATATTGGCAAAAGTTTCGGATGAGTCGGTTAATTCTAATATCTCCATCGTTCCCAGCCAATCCTGTTTACATTGCGTACTCAGTTGTTGCCATACCTCCGGTAGGATTATTTCGGGTAATCTTTTTTCGCGAATATCCCTGATTTGCTTAATTAGACTATGGTATTGGAGGTCTTCTTCTGTGTAGGGTTGTTGCGTAGTGCGTTGGTTGGATACGTATAGTTGATCGGCTATTTGAGATTTATCCGCCACCCCATTAAATACAGATACGATGCTTTGCCCCACTGCCATATCATAGTTTCCCCAGTGGGGTTCAAAATAACGATTGCCGTTTACATCCTGCACTGTGCAATTGCGGAAGCTCAAAAGAACTAACTTACCATTGCTGAATAATGATTGGGTAAGTATCCCTTCTACTAGTATCCCATGTTCAAATTCCAAAGTAACTGCCTCGTTGTTTCGGATTGAGAATTGAATCAAATCTTTTTCAGTAAAATCTTCTAGAAATTTATTCGTATTTTTTAATTTGCCTAATGGTGATCCGAAGCCATCCGAATGATAGGTAGTATCATGAGAAGGTAATTGCTGATCATCAACCGCTAAAGCTGTTCCACCTGCTGTGCGGAAATATTGTAGTTTCCCGGATTGATCTTGAAAAAGCTCTGTAAAAACACCGGATATTTGTAAACCCGACGACAATACTGCGGTACAAATATTTTTACATTCAATGGCTTTTTGCAAACTTTCTGCACCCCCTTTGCGGAAAGCCATATTACTTTCAAAAGTTTGTAGCACATCTATCAGGTTTTGAAAAGTGGGAGTTACAAAAAGCTGTGGCTGCTGTTGGGTGATATCATAGCTATAGTTTATAGCATCAATGGTATATTCAATTTTTTTTACGGAGGGCTTCATACAACTCACACTTTCACCAATGGAAGAAAGAAGTCCGGCCCCATATATTTTAGGATTCTGTATATTGCCAATTAAACCATATTCTACCGTCCACCATTGAAGTCTACTCAATAATGCCATTTCCGAAGGGGTTCCTAGGTTTTGTTGCTGATACAAAACTTTCGCTTCCGCTTCAGCAATTTCTGCGGGATCTGCGTGTGGCATTTCTTTTAAAATAGACAAATGCCGGATGGCTTCATAAAGGGCATAATCTGCCGAGGAGAAAAGGGCACGGGTGCCAAGTGTGCCCAAATAACTGAGGTACTGATTATATTTTTCATCACTAATAATAGGAGCATGGCCGGCCGACTCATGAATAATATCCGGGGCAGAAGTATATTCAATATGTTCTAATTGCCGAATATCAGCAGCAATCACCAATACTTTGTAGGCCTGATATTCCATAAATGCAGCCGGTGGAATAAAGCCATCTACAGTAACCGCCCCCCAGCCAATCTCAGCCAATGAATCGTTGATTTCTTGTAAACTGGGGATCTTTTCAATTGTGAGCCCCGCTTTTTTTAATCCGGGGATATAGGGATAGTACGCAACATCTTTTAGGTAACTATAGTTTTGCCGCATCACATAGCGCCATACTGCATGGTCAACAGGGGTATACCTTTCATAACATTGGTCAACAATATATTTTCTTAGATGCTTTGGTAATTTGGCAACCTGTGCGTTATTAAAGTGGTCGAATGTTTGCATATATTCAGTCTATTCAGCAACGCAAAAATAACAAACGTTCGTTATTAAATAATAAAATTGTTTACATTGTTAGCTTGGCTGGATATTGGGTTTTGAAAGGGGAGGGGAAGGGTTATCAATATTCATTTTAGTCGGCATAGCACGCTTTGGGGCACTGCGTTAGGAAGGAAAATCATCACGTGCCTGCGCACCTAGCATGAGTGTGAGATTGAGTGTGAGTTTTTTTCCTAGCGTAATGTCCGTAAGGATAGTGAAGGGACTGCATTTTAGCCTCCGGATATAATGATAGGACCGAAAGGTAATGGTGGATTTTTTAAATAAACTTGAACCTGTGAAGATAATTTTGTTAGTTCTACGTATGAATTGATAGAAGCATTTAGTACAAAACTGTAATGCTATATTTAGAAAAATTTTGCTGATAACTTAGGTTTTTGTCAAATGTAAACAACCCATCAAATTCATTTTGAAGTAACAAATTCAGCAGTTGTCCATTTTTTATTCCATTCCAACCTTTATCCCTGACTGTAAAAATCTCATGATCCGGAAAATCTAACTTTAAACGTTTGGGAAGATTTTCATCAAGCAAGAGTCGCATATAGTTGATCCGCTTTTTGTGAAGTAAGCATTTTATGAGCTAT
Organism: Chitinophaga pinensis; assembly: GCA_945870985.1. Classification (GTDB taxonomy): domain Bacteria; phylum Bacteroidota; class Bacteroidia; order Chitinophagales; family Chitinophagaceae; genus Sediminibacterium; species Sediminibacterium pinensis_C. Next base: position 742 of record CAMBUH010000021.1, on the reverse strand, counting down.
TTCAAGAAGAGCTATTGCCTGTTCTCGGGTAACTGGAGGAAAATCCTCAAGAAATTCATCTAATGAAATTCCGGCCTCTAGATGGTCAAAAAGGGTGTCTACGGGCACTCGCGTGCCTACAAAAACGGCTTGCCCGTTTTGTATTTCCTTGTCAACATGTATGATATCCTGAATGCGCATATTATAAAGTTACTAAATTTTTCATTCCAAGGCGTGCACAACGCCTTGGTGCATTATACTGGGATATTTCTATGATTGTTCCTCGCGTAGTACGTCTAGGCGCACTACACTGAGGAAAATTGGGGAACCATCCTATTCCACCATCCCACTCATTCAATAAGGGCAATAAAAAAAGAACAGCAATCGCTGTTCTTTTTTATAATTATCTGAAGCCTAAGATTCAATCAATTATTTCAAATCAAATCTATCTAAATTCATCACTTTAGCAAATGCAGCTGCAAAGTCATGTGCGAATTGATCTTTCATATCTTCACAGGCATACAATTCTGCCAGTGCACGCAATTCCGAATTGGAACCAAATACCAGATCCACACGGGTGCCTGTCCATTTAACCGCACCGGTTTTTCTGTCGCGACCTTCAAACACATCTTTGTGGGCAGTGATGGGTTGCCAAGTGGTTCCGAAGTCGAGCAGGTTTACAAAGAAATCATTGCTCAATACTCCTGGTTTATCGGTAAGTACACCATGGTTGGATTGATCGAAATTGATATTGATACTACGC
>CAMBUH010000020.1 GCA_945870985.1 Chitinophaga pinensis | reverse complement strand
CATGGTATTTTTTATGAGTTCATGCCGATAGAAGAATACGGGAAACCTCACCCAATAACCGTTGGATTGAATGAAGTAGCATTGGGAAAAACCTATGCCCCTGTTATCAGTACCAATGGAGGCCTGTGGCGTTACCTGATTGGCGATACCATTCGGTTTACGAGTTTATTTCCATTCCGCGTAATTGTAAATGGAAGGCTAAAACAATATATGAATGCATTTGGGGAAGAAGTAATTGCCGACAATGCCGATAACGCCATTCAACAGGCCTGTGCGGCAACCGGTGCGATTGTAAGCGACTATACCGCTGCCCCGGTTTATTTTAGTGATGCAGGCAATGGAGCCCATGAATGGTTAATAGAATTTGTAACCCCGCCGCAAGATTTTTCCGAATTCACCCAATTATTGGATACCGCCCTGCAACAAATTAACAGCGACTATGAGGCTAAACGCCATAAGAGTATTGCCTTAAGAATGCCCACTGTTCGGCAATTACCGGCCGGATTATTCAACCGTTGGCTAAAAAGCAAGGGCAAACTGGGTGGACAACACAAAGTACCCCGGCTATCGAATGAACGACAATACATCAATGAGATCTTACAGCTCTGGGAACAGGAAATACAGGTGCCTTAAGCAACCGGAACTCAACCATTTCAATTACTTTTATACGCAAAAAAATAAGAAATGAAATTACTGGAAGGAAAAGTGTCGATTGTTACCGGAGCTGCCCGCGGAATTGGAGCAGCCATTGCACTTAAATTAGCAGAACAGGGAAGTAATCTAGTAGTAACCTATGTGAGCGACAGCAGCGCAGATAAAGCGGCTCAACTTGGCAAGGAAATAGAGGCACTGGGCGTTCAGGTGCTGGTTCGGCAAAGTAATGCAGGTGATTTTGCCAGCTGCGAACAACTGGTGCAAGATACCCTGCAAGCTTTCGGAAAAATTGATGTTTGTGTAAATAATGCCGGCATATCAAAAGACAATCTGTTGATGCGGATGACGGAAGAACAATGGGATGAGGTAATGATGATAAACCTGAAAAGTATTTATAATATGACGAAGCAGGTGATTAAACCCATGATGAAGGCACGGAGTGGAAGTATCGTAAACATGAGTTCGATTGTAGGCGTTCGGGGAAATGCGGGACAGAGCAGCTATGCCGCTAGCAAGGCGGGCATTATAGGATTTACCAAATCAATCGCCCTCGAACTGGGCAGCAGAAATATTCGCTGTAATGCAATAGCTCCGGGATTTGTAGAAACCGATATGACGCACTATTTAAAAGAAGGAGCAGCGGCTACCGAGTTTCTGAAAAAGATTCCGTTGGGCCGATTTGGCTCTGCCAATGAAATAGCCGATACCACCCTGTTTCTGGCCAGTGATATGAGTTCATATATTACCGGACAGGTAATTAGTACCTGTGGCGGATTAAATATTTAATACAATAAGGCTCCGATATCCTTCTAATTTGCCTATATTTATCTCGATGCTATTCAATATTCATTTCAAGGCTAAACAATGCTTGACAGGTTTCCTGATTTTGCTGTTCAGTATACAATTCGTTCCTATAAATGATTATAGTATTTACTGTTGGCAAAGTGACGGGCAAGAGCAGACAAATGATGAAGTAATAGATGGCGAAAAGGCCATTTCTTTTGATAAGACATTATTATTGCAGGAAAGTTATCACCTCTTGGCCCATTTAAATAACAAGCTGGCAATTACCAGAGAAAATGCCAGGATGAAGATTCCCGAAAATCATGCAGCGGAAATACATCTACCCCCTCCCAACTCAAATAAGTTATAATAACGGGAATCTCTTTTTTTTAACTTATTTCGCTTTTCATGACAGCTATTTTCAAATCGATCGGCAAAGATTTGCCGGCGTCTCTTGTTGTAACATTAGTAGCCTTACCGCTTTGTTTGGGCATTGCCCTCGCATCGGGAGCCACTTTATTTTCGGGAATTATTGCAGGAATTGCAGGGGGTATTGTTACCGGCCTGTTGAGTGGGTCACAGTTGAGTGTGAGTGGTCCCGCAGCCGGGCTAACTACCATTGTAGCCATGGCAATTACCCGGGTACAAGCTTACGAAGCCTTTTTACTTGCCGTGATGCTGGCAGGAACCATTCAAATAGTTCTGGGCTTTGTAAAAGCTGGTATTATTGGTGATTACGTTCCTAATTCTGTAATCAAAGGTATGATGGCCGCCATTGGAATCATTTTGATTATGAAACAACTACCCCACCTGATTGGGTATGATGCCAATTTTGAAGGAGATGAAAATTTTTTCCAGCCTAATCAGGAAAATACATTTACCGCTATCGGCAATGCCATCAATTACATTACCCCTACCGCTGCCATAACCGGTATCCTGTCAATTGCTTTATTACGGTTTTGGGAAACGAGTTATATCAAAAAAAACCAGTTGCTGAAGCTGATTCCCGGACCACTACTGGCAGTAATCGCCGGGGTAGTTATCAACCAATGGCTTGCGACCCCCTTACATTTAGAAGTGCTGGAAAAGAAACACTTGGTTACCTTACCAGTTGCCGACAGTATAACTTCATTCTTTTCATTTTTTGTATTCCCTGATTGGCAATATATAACCAAACAGGAAGTTTGGATATCAGCCGGAACTATAGCAGTAGTTGCCAGTTTGGAAACCTTATTGGGCATTGAGGCCGTAGATAAATTAGACCCGCTTAAGCGCATCACACCTACCAACCGGGAACTAAAGGCCCAGGGCATCGGTAATTTGGTGTCTGGATTTTTTGGGGGACTGCCAATCACTTCTGTGGTTGTTAGAAGTTCTGCCAATGTAAGCGCGGGAGGTCAAACCAAACTATCAACCATACTCCACGGAATATTCTTATTGTTAAGTGTAATTTTTATCCCCGGATTACTCAATAAAATACCCCTTTCAGCGCTGGCAGCAGTTCTGATATTCACAGGTTATAAACTGGCAAAGGTTTCCCTCTTCAGAGCCTTCTATAAAAAAGGGTGGGACCAGTTTATCCCATTCTTAGTTACGATTGTGGCTATTTTACTAAGCGACCTACTGATTGGTATAGTGGTGGGAATTTTGGTAGGCTTATTTTTTGTGCTGTATAGTAATTTTCACTCCTCCGTGGTTTTTGTAACCGACCAAAATAATTATCTGCTGCGGCTAAGAAAAGATGTTTCCTTTTTAAATAAACCGATTATCAAATCAAAGCTCGATTTAATTCCTTCGGATGCTTTCGCAATGATAGATGCCAGCCGGGCGGATTATATTGACAAAGACGTAATCGATGAAATCAATCAATTTTTAGAACATGCAGCTTTACTGCGCATTAGGGTTGAAGTGAAAAAAAATGATTACAATGCTAATCATCAACTAATCAATCAGCCAGCAAGTTTGCCAGATACCCAAACCACCTCTACTGAATAAAGAAAAAATATACATTAATTAAAAAGCTATCAATATGAAATCATATCAGAAACTATTACTAGAAAATAAAGCATGGGCCCAGGAGAAAGTAGAAGACGATCCCGATTTTTTTAACCGGTTAAGCCAAATACAAACCCCCGATTTTCTTTGGATTGGCTGCAGCGACAGCCGGGTTCCAGCGAATGAAATTACCAATACACAACCCGGAGAAATATTCGTGCATAGAAATGTGGCCAATCTGGTAGTGCATACGGATGTTAACCTGCTGAGCGTTCTCGACTATGCCGTTACCTACCTGAAAGTGAAACACGTGATTGTTTGTGGCCATTATGGCTGCGGTGGGGTGAAAGCTGCTATGACGAACCACGATTTTAAACAGGTACTCAATATGTGGTTGAGAAATATAAAAGATGTTTACCGCTTGCACCGGGATGAGCTTGAAGCCATTCAGGAAGAGGAACCCCGTTTCGATAGACTGGTAGAACTAAATGTTATAGAGCAGGTACAACACCTGGCAAAAACCTCCATTATACAAAGGGCATGGCAAAAAGAAACCTTCCCGCATATACATGGTTGGGTGTATGGCTTGAAGGATGGACTGATTAAACCAGTTTTTGAAATGGCTGCAGGTACTTCTATTGACCCCTTATATCATTATGACGATTTGTAAAGAGAGAGCATATTTATATAAATTAAAAGTATATACATCTTTTATTGATATTCAGATAGAAACAAAAAATCCCGCCCAAAAATGGGCGGGATTGCAGTTGGTTGTTGGTTGTAGAGAAACAAAACCCCACTAATTAGACAACCGTTTATCGATTTCGCTGCAAAGCAGCAGAAAAATTTCTTCCACAGATCCTTCTCCCTTAATTTCCACCACTTTATCAAATTTTCGGTAATAGTCGGCTACCACGGAAGTTTTCTTATGGTATTCCACAATTCGGGCACGAACCACTTCTTCGCTGTTATCGTCACTTCGCCCGCTGGTTAGTCCGCGGTTTAGCAAACGCTTTACCAATTCTTCTTCGCTCACTTGCATAGCAAGCACAACCCCGATGGATGTTTTTTTCTGGTGCAAAAGGTTATCCAGTGCTTCACTTTGGGCAACCGTACGCGGAAAACCATCAAACAAAAACCCCTTGGCCATAGGATTATGATCTAGTGCGGAGGCAATCATGCCTACCACAACAGCATCCGGTACCAGTTCGCCTCTGTCCATGATAGCTTTCGCTTCCATTCCCAACGCCGTTTTACGACTAATTTCAGACCGTAAAAGGTCGCCAGTAGATAAATGTATAAGCCCATATTGCTCTACCAATCGGGCACTTTGGGTACCCTTACCGCTGCCGGGAGGGCCAAACAGAATAATATTAAACATATCCCTCCAATTATTATAGGAACAACAAATATAAGCGCTTAGCCTTAAAAATCCTCTAATCAACCGTTGGCAAAGCGGATGATTGTTTATTTTTATCAGCTAGAATGAACATTCAATACCCTCTCTCCGTTATATATTTATATATTCTCGCGAATGATTACCAAAAAAATACTCCCCCTCTTGTTCGTACTGAATGCCTGTTCAGCACAACCTACCCAAACTAAACCCCCTATGGATAATCCCAACAATAGTAATCCGGTTTACTCAAGATCCGACACCAGTAAAGTGGCAATCTCCACCGGAGAATGGAAAAAAATTCTCTCCCCCGAATTGTACTACATAGCCCGCGAAAAAGGAACAGAACGACCTTATACAAGCATTTGGGAAAAACATACAGACAAAGGCACTTATTATTGTGCTGCTTGCGGTAATGCCCTTTTTCAAAGCGATACCAAATTTGAAAGTGGATGCGGATGGCCCAGTTTTTATGCCCCCATCAGTAAAACCTCCATTCTTTATCTTCCCGATAATACCCATGGGATGACACGCACCGAAGTTCAATGCGGCAGATGCAAATCACATCTCGGACACGTGTTCGAAGATGGTCCACCCCCTACCGGGCTTCGGTATTGCATCAACGGAGTAATTCTCGATTTTGAAAAAGCCAAGGAAACCGAAAAAAAATACCAGCAAAAAAATGAATGATAATTATATCTCATTTGTTGTTGCATAAAAACTGCCGGAACCTATCAATTCCGGCAGTTTATTTTGGTATATCGCCAATAATTGCTGAATTTCCGTTCTTCAAAATTCCAACATGAAAAAATACCTGTTGCTTGTGCTCGGATTATTGCCCTGCATTTTGTTTGCCCAATCAGTAGACATCAATAAACACTTCTCCTCCCTGAAACCCCGGAATATTGGTCCGGCCGGTATGAGTGGACGGGTAACTGCTATTGATGCGGTGTGGAGTAATCCCAACGTAATTTATTTAGGTACCGCCAGTGGGGGTGTTTGGAAAACTGAGAATGGTGGCGGAAGTTGGGCGCCCATTTTCGACGAACAATCTATTCAAAATATAGGTTCAGTAGCCATTACCCAATCTAATCCCAACATCGTTTGGGCAGGAACTGGGGAGGGGAATCCTCGTAATTCGGTTAGCTTAGGCGAAGGAATGTATAAAAGTTTAGACGGCGGTAAAACCTGGAAATGTATGGGCTTGCAAAAAACCCGCAACATCCATCGGATTCTGATTGATCCCAATAATCCGGATATAGTTTATGCGGGAGTAATGGGAAATCCTTTTGCTGCCCATCCCGAAAGAGGCGTTTATAAAACTTCCGATGGAGGGGAAAACTGGAAATTGATTTTACATACCAATGATACCAGCGGCGTGGGCGATATGGTAATGGATCCTACCAATCCCAATAAAATAATGGTAAACATGTATCAACACTTGCGCACCCCCTGGAGTTTACAAGGAGGCGGCAGTGGCAGTGGATTGTATGTAACCTATGATGGCGGCAAAAACTTTAAAAAATTAGGCAAGGCCGAGGGGCTCCCCGCTGGCAATTTGGGAAGAATCGGTATTGCCATAGGTAGAAATGACCCGAATAGAATATATGCCCTAGTAGAAGCCACCAAAAACGGGTTGTACAAATCGGAAGATGGCGGCAATAAATGGGAACTGGTAAACAGCGAAACTTCCGTAGTTACCAATCGGGCTTTCTATTTTCAGGATATCGCCATAGATCCACAAAACGAAAATCGGTTGTATAATATCAACCAAATGATTTCTGTAAGTGAAGACGCCGGAAAAAGTTTTAAAACCATTATTCCTTACAGCGGCATCCATCCCGACCACCACGCCTGGTGGATTCATCCATACAATCCCTCCTTTATCATCGATGGAAACGACGGAGGAATAGCCATCTCCCGCGATCGCGGTAAAACCTGGCAGTTTGATGAAAAATTACCCCTCGGTCAATTCTACCATATTAATGTAGATAATCAACTACCCTATCATGTGATGGGTGGATTGCAGGATAATGGAAGCTGGCACGGACCTGCCTATGTATGGGTAAGAAGCGGTATCCGAAATGCACACTGGCAAGGAGTAAATGGAGGAGATGGATTTGATGTGATGCCCGACCCCGAAGATGCCAACTGGGTTTACTCTATGAGTCAGGGTGGTGCCTTAGGCAGATATAATATTGCCACCGGAGAAGATTGGAGCATCCGTCCACCCCGACCCAGCCTTACCACGCGCCAACGTTTCAACTGGAATGCGGCTATTGCCCAGGATCCATTTGAAAAAGGCACTATTTATTATGGTAGTCAATTCTTAAATAAAAGCACCGACCGCGGCGCATCTTGGCAGCTTATTTCTCCAGACCTTTCTACCAACGATAGTGCCAAAATTGACCAAAGTACCAATGGAGGTTTATCCATAGATATTACCGGTGCCGAGAATTTCTGTACCATACTAGCCATTGAGCCGTCGCCTTTGCAGAAAGATGTAATTTGGGTTGGCACCGACGATGGTAACGTTCAACTTACTACGGATGGTGGTAAAACCTGGACCAACTTCAGAACCAAAATTCCGGGATTACCGGCTGGTGCCTGGATACCGCAAATCAGGGCTTCCCGACATATAGCAGGAGAAGCTTTTGTGGTAGCCAACGACTATCGCAGAGGTAATCAAGCAACCCTGGTTTTCCGTACCACAGATTTTGGAAAAACATGGACAAGGTTAGCTGATGAAAAAAAGGTTACCGGATATGCACTTTGTGTTTTGCAAGACCCCACCGAACCAAACTTGATTTTTGTAGGAACAGAACAGGGTTTATGGGTAAGCCTCGACAATGGCACTAATTTTCAGCAATTTAAAAACGGATATCCATCGGTATCTACCTACGATTTGGCCATACAGGAAAGAGAAGCCGATCTGGTGATTGCCACTTTTGGAAGAGCACTATGGATATTGGATGACATCCGACCGCTGCGGAAAATGGCGGCCAATAAAGGACAGTTGCCAGCAGCTCGCTTAACAGCTTTTACCCCTCCAACCGGGTATCAGGCGAATATTAAAAATGCGTCCGGCATTGAATATAGTACCTGGGGTACCTATGAAGGAGAAAATAAAAAATTCGGTGCTCCCATCAGTTTCTTTGTAAAGAAGAACTACTTAGATACCGGAAAAAATAAAATTCCCGATACAGCGGTTTTAAAAATATTCGATGCCGCTAACGTGCAGGTAAGAACTGTTCGTGCCAAGGCAGACAGTGGATTTAACCGATATTTCTGGGGCATGGAAGGAAAAGGCATTCGCCAAAGTGGCGGTGGCGGAAGAGGCGGCGGAGGTGGCGGCCGAATGGGTGGTGTAAGAAATAATGCAGATGAACCCGGCGGACTACCCGTTGATCCCGGAACCTATAAGGTTGTTATCAGTTTGGGTAAAGATCTAACCGATAGCTGTTTTATCACTGTTCAAGATGATCCAAATGCACCCATCCCGACAACTGTTCGCGCATCGCTGCGAAAAACCAATCAGCAACTAGACCAATCGACCTTAAAACTGGTTGACTTAAACGACCGATTAACAGAAGCAGATGAAATCATTAAAAAAGTAGAAGCCGGCTATAAAGATATGGACCCGAAAAAGGTAGATACGTTGCGCAAAGTAAATAAAGCAATGCAAGACAGTCTGAAAGCCATCCGAGAAGTGCTGAATGGCAAAACGCAGGAAAAGCAGGGATATGGAAATGTTCCCCAAGTAACCGTTAATTCACTAATGGGAGAAGCCCGAATGACGGTAATGGGTAAAAGAGCCATTCCGGGGGCCCAGGAACAAAGACTAATTAAAGATGCGGAAGAAGCAGTAAATAAGGTAATTGAAAGGGCCAATAATTTCTTTGGAGAACCCTGGAAAAATTTTCGGAATCTGGTGGAAAGTGCCCCGGTTAAAATATTCAAAGACTATACCCCTCTAAAATAGTAAGGGGGGTATTAGTTTTTGTTAATCAGAAAAACAAAAGGTTTCATGGGCTTTTCCTGTAATATCTGCTGTATCTGATAGGGTTTACGGAAAATCTTATACCGGTTGAGGTCTATGAATTCGTGTACCTCACAGAAAAATTCCCACTGTTCTGCTTTCTGCAACAATTTATCTAGTTGGGCTACTTCCCGTTCATAATCTTCCTCCCGAGTGAGGGAGGGACGAGATAATAGTACCAATTCACGTTTAGGTGTGTTCATAAGCAGATAAGCCCCTATTTTTGGTGTGGACAGCCGCAAAACTTGGTACCGTTGTTTTTACGCAACATACCGCAAGAAGAAGCGGTTACTGATAACAGTAACAAAAAAACAATCCATTGGTTTAGTTTTCTGCTCATTCTGTAACACTAAAGTACGGGAAACAGAACAAAGATAATCACCCAACCCTTTGCATATTCATAAACAAAATACAAAAGTACTGGTAGCGCCACTCGACTGGGGGTTAGGGCACGCTACCCGATGTATTCCGATTATTAAGGGCTTGTTAAGCCAAGGATATGAAGTGCTGCTAGCTGGGGAAGGGGCACAGGCTGCCCTATTGCAGGCAGAATTTCCGCAACTTACCCTCCTCCCGCTCAAAGGGTATCGGGTTACCTACAGTACCCATAAGCGGGGAATGGCCTTGAAATTATTATGGCAACTACCCAAAATCTGGCGTGCCATACAATTCGAAAACCGCTGGCTGCGCGAACAAGTTGCACGCCACCAATTTGCCATCATTATATCCGACAACCGATATGGCTTGCATCATCCATCGGTAAAGAGCATTTTTATCACCCATCAACTTACCATTAAAGCCCCCTTTCGGGTAGCCGAAAAATGGTTGCAGCAAATTCAATACAGGCTAATTAGTTTATTCAAGACCTGTTGGGTTCCGGATATTGCTGGCATGAATAATGCGGCCGGGCTACTTTCGCATCCAGCGGTTCTGCCAAAAGTACCTGTTGAATATATTGGATGGCTATCAAGATTTGAACCTAAAAAGCTGCCCGTAATTTACCGGTACTGCATAGTTTTATCCGGACCGGAACCACAAAGAACGCAATTAGAAAATAAATTACTGCACCAGTTAACCGGGGTTGCCGATTCGATTTTATTTATTCGGGGGTTACCGGGTGCAGCAACCCTGCCCACAACCTCACCCAATATTGTTTGCAAAAATCATCTGCCCCAAGAAGCGCTGGAAATGGCCTTACTGCAAAGCGAATGGATTATCAGTAGAACAGGCTATACCACCGTAATGGAAATACTTTGTTTACAAAAGAAAGCCATTCTAATTCCAACACCCGGCCAAACCGAACAGGAATACTTGGCAGAAAGATTGGGGTTGCAAAACTGGGCCTATGCCGTTTTACAAGAAACATTTGAGTGGAAAAAAGCCACTCAAGAAGCCGCTGATTTCGGGTATCAATGGCCAGAGAACAACAACTTTCAGGCCACCCAGTTACCTGCCCTGATTCATAAACTGATGAATGAATAATTACTTTTGTACACTATGAAGGGAAACATTCGGGCACATGCCGCAGTTATTGGAGCCAATTTGCTTTTTGGCACTAGCTACTCGGTGGTAAAAATGATTACTCCTGCTTATATACCGGCACTGGCATTGAATGCATTTAGGGTTATTACTGCCATCCTTTTGTTTTCCCTGGGATATCTTTTGCACCCCGCCAGAGCCTGGCCCGAAAAAAAAGATGTTCCCCGACTAATCATTTGTGCGCTTACCGGTATTGTAATTAACCAACTGCTATTTGTTAAAGGTGTTTCGCTAACTTCCCCCATTCACAGCGCGTTGTTATCTTTGGCTACCCCGCTATTTATTACCGGAATTGCTGCCTGGCTATTGCGAGAAACCTTTACCTTTTTAAAAGCCCTGGGATTACTATTGGGCTTGTCGGGCGCAGCCTTGCTGATTATGCTAAAAACAACTCCCGGAGCCATGCAAAACAGTTTGGAAGGAGATACTATGGTATTGCTGAATGCTATTTCCTATTCCTTCTATCTTGTGCTGATAAAACCCTTGATGGCAAAATATCAGGGAGTTGATATCTTACGTTGGTTGTTTATGATGGGTGCGATCATTATTCTACCTATAGGGGTTCCGCCATTAATACAAACCGATTATAGTACCTGGAGCTGGGTGCAATGGAACGCACTTTTCTTTATTGGTATTGGGGTTACTTTTTTGGCTTATCTACTCAATTTATATGGTATAAATCGTATTGGAGCCGCTGCTACGGGAAGCTATATCTATACACAACCGGTATTTGCAGCGATAATCGCCAGTTTGTTTTATGGGGAAAAGCTAAGGGGCGTGCAGATAATTGCCGCCCTACTCATCTTTAGCGCTGTGTATCTAGCAAATTATAAAAAATCAGTTAGGGCCTTGGGCTGATCGTAAAAGAAAAAATAACGGGTAGCCGCTTTAAATTCACTCCAATGCTTGATATCCGCAGCTACTGCAAAAATGCCACAAGTAGGCAGATGATCTATCCGAATATCCGATAAGAGATTCACAAAATCGGTAAGGCCCGGATTGTGCGAAAACAAAGCAACCGTTTCCACCGTATCCTGAAGCCGACTCACTATCCGAAATAGATTTTCCGCATCCGGATGATACATAGCGGCAATCTTTTGAACACTGGATTCAGGTAGCTGATAAGCCGCTGCAAAAAAACAGGCAGTAGCATACGCCCGATTGGCAGTGCTGCTAATAAAAGCATCAATCGTAATGCCCCGCTCCACCAACCTTTGAGCCATGCGGGGGGCATCCTGTAACCCACGCTCATTCAGCATCCTGTCAATATCTTTTTGTCCCAAATGAGCAGGATGGGTTTTGGCATGGCGAATAACCAATAGTCTTTTCACAACACTAAGTTACAAAAATCTCCGCTTACATTTGCATCTATGGGCATTACCCGATTACCCTTATCCGATTTTATGGCACTCAGCCTCCATCACCCTGTGCTGGATGTAAGAAGTCCTTCCGAATACCAGCATGCCCATATTCCTTCGGCTATTTCTTTTCCACTATTCACCGATGAGGAAAGAAAAATTGTAGGTACCGCTTATAAACAGGAAAGTAAACAAAAAGCTATTAAATGGGGACTTCAGTTTTTTGGTACCCGAATGGCAACTATGGTAGAGGCAGCCGAAGAAATAATTGTGCAACATCTATTAGTCAACAAAGAATTTAGCCCAAACGGAAAACACAAAATCTTAGTTCATTGTTGGAGAGGAGGCATGCGCAGTGCAGGGGTAGCCTGGTTGCTAGATTTATATGGATTTGAAGTGTATACCCTTGCAGGAGGTTATAAAGTTTATAGAAACTGGGTTTTACAACAATTTAACTTAGCCTATTCTTTCCGCATGATTGGAGGTTGTACCGGAAGCGGTAAAACGCCTCTCATTCAACTGCTGCAAAAGCAAGGATTAGCAGCCATCGATTTAGAAGGGATTGCGGCTCACAAAGGCTCAGCATTCGGAAATCTTGGCATGCCACCCCAACCCTCGCAGGAAATGTTCGAAAATATACTGGCTGGCGAATTGCACAAGTTTTCCCAATCAACTACTCCTCCCGCTATCTGGCTAGAAGATGAGAGTCAACGCATCGGAAATCTCAATATCCCCGGACCAATTTTTGCACAAATGCGCAGCAGCCCCTTATACTTTTTAGAAATCCCCTTCGAAGAAAGACTGCAACATATTATCCGAGATTACGGAGTGTTTTCACAAGACCTACTTATTGCAACTATCACCCGCATACAAAAAAGACTGGGGGGATTAGAAACAAAACTGGCTATTCAGCATATGCAGGATAATCAACTGGCAGACTGCTTTCGGATCCTGCTAAAATATTACGACAAATACTATTTGGGCAGTTTACATAATCTTCGGCCGGCAACGGCAGCTGACATCATACCTGTATCCATAGAAAAAGTGGATGTAGAAAATAACTACCGGGTATTGTTATCGGCTGTAAAAAGTTAGCTGCCGGTTATCCATTCTGCAACTGCCTGGTAACCCATCCAGCCCATCACCAATACAACAGCCCAGCCACACAACTGCATCCAAAGGGGATGTTGATAGCCCTTCATCAGATGTTGCTGGCTGCCCGCCAATAATAATGCTCCCAATGCAAAGGGAAGAATGAGTCCATTTACCATCCCTGCCAGTAACAATAACTGAGTTGGCTTTCCTACACAAACGAAAATGAGGGTACAAATAATGATAAATATTGAAATAGCAGCCCGTTCATACTTAGCTATAAGAGGATGAAAGGTTTTTAAAAAAGATATGGATGTGTAAGCGGCCCCAATTACCGAAGAAATGGCCGCTGCCCATAGAACAATGCCAAAAATGCGCAAGCCCCAAGCTCCTGCAACAAATCCAAACACCGTAGCTGCCGGATTATTTTTATCCGGTATACATCCCTGTTTCAGGGCTCCCAATACGGCAAAAAATAAAATAAAACGCATCAATCCCGAAATAAAAATACCGGCTATAGCGCTTTTGTCTACCCGACGAATATTCTCTTTCCCCTGAATTCCAGCATCAATCAATCGATGAGCCCCCGAAAAGGTAATGTACCCTCCCACGGTTCCGCCCACAATTGTTATGATGGCTTTTGTGCTGATGGTTTCGGGAACAAAACTATGTTGCACGGCCTCCCAAACCGGGGGGTGTGCAGCGGCGGCGATGATCAGCGTTAACGTGATTTTCGCCAAACCGGCAATCCGGGTAAAATTATCTAACATAGCACCCATCTCACGATACCAAAATAATAACAATGCTGCTACACAACTAATAACAGCGCCCTGTTGAAAGCTTAGTCCGGTTAATACATTTACGCCTAATCCGCAACCGGCAATATTAGCAATATTAAATGCAAAGCCTCCCAATACCACCATACCTGAAATCACATATCCCAAACCGGGAAGTAGCTGATTCGACAAATCCTGTGCACGCATTTCACTTACGGTTATAATCCGCCAGGTATTCACCTGTGCACCGATATCCAATAAAAAGGAAACGATAATAACAAACCCAAAGCTGCTCATCAGTTGTTGGGTAAATACAGTGGTTTGGGTAAGAAACCCCGGCCCAATAGACGAATTTGCCATCAAAAATGCAGCCCCCAATCCTACGCCACTGAACCAGGAATAATTAGTTTTTTTGGAGGCCAATGCTTTGTAATTGAAGATAATTAAAAATATGTGCCGCCATTGCAGCAGCTCCTGGAGCATCTCCATGAATACAGATGGTTTCTGCCAGTACCGGAATAGCAACGCCACTATCAGCTAAAACGGATTGATGCATTACCATCTGCGTTACCTGCCGGCAACCATCCTCCGGATTGGTGAGTAATGCGAGCGGATGGCTTCGGGGCAGTAGTGAGCCATCTGCCCGATATCGCCTGTCGGCAAAAACTTCGTTGCAGCAGTTTACTCCAATTGCTTTTGCCTGTTCAATCGAATGGGAATTACTGAGTCCATACAAACAAAGAGACGCATCCATTTCTTTGATGGCTGTTGCAATTACCCTTGCAATATCGGGAGAAGCGGCCGACATATTATACAGGGCGCCATGAGGTTTCACATGGTGCAGGGAAACCCCAAAGGATTGTGCTATTTTTTGCAAACGAACAACCTGTGATTGAATTAAGTCGGTTAGTTCTGATTGGGAGCATTGTTGTTCTTTTCTGCCAAAATTTTCGGGATCATTGAATCCGGGATGGGCGCCAATTTTTACACCCGCCTCAATGGCTAACTGAATGGTTTGCTGCATCACCGAATCATTCCCCGCATGGGCACCACAGGCAATATTCGCGCTGCTGATATAGGGCATCAGTAAGGCATCATCGAGGAATCCTTCTCCTAAATCGCAATTGATATCTACCCAATACTTTTCCATTGCTTGCTTATCAACTCTCAAGATACGATGCTAAGCGATTGCCAGCCGCATTTTGCATTTGAGTAAGCAAAAAATACTCCTCCCGATAAATCTGTTCGGCATCGCTGCGGCTAATCCACTCAAATTGCAGGGGCAATGAAGCAGGCCATTGTGCAAGTTTGGGCAAATCGGCCGCAATCACTTGTGCAATTCTGGGATATCCACCGGTAGTTGGATGATCTGCCATTAGAAGGACAATTTGTTCATCCGGCAACCACTGTATAGTGCCTCTTCTTACTGCTGCCGAAATCAATTCACGATAATTTCCAGTGAGTTTAGGTCCTTGTAATAAGAACCCCATTCGGTTACTTTGTGGGAGTATAGAAAAGGAAGCGCTTGTGAGCCGTTTTTGAGAGGCTTCATCCAGAAAATTAAAATGAGAATCCGGTAGTAACCGAATAGGGGTGCTGAACGAACTAGTTTGTAAAGCCGGCTTCCAAGGCAATGGCAGAAAGCTTTCTGGAGCAAGGGTAGAAAATTCAAACGAACTTTGAAGGGGTAGTAGATCTTCTTTTTGTAAGGCTCTTCCCTTAAAGCCCGATAACTCCACGCCCCATTGTGTGCTGCCACTGCCAAGCCATGGTTCGATCTGAAATCCACCTCTAACTGTTAGGTACGCTACTCTACCGGCAATAGGTTGCTGAAAGGTAAGTACCGCACCTTTTTTTACTAAGATAGTCCGGTTAATCTCTACGGGAATTCCCTGCAAGCACGGTTGCCAATCTGCTCCGCTGATAGCAATAATTGCATCTTTTTCGAACTGAAGGGTAGGTGCTGGAAAAAAAAGCTCCAATCCTGCTTCACCGGGTGCATTTCCAACCAAGCCGTTAGCCAGCTGCAAGGCGAAGGGGTCTAAGGCGCCACTGGGTGGGATGCCCAAGTGCTGGTATCCAAACCTGCCCAAATCTTGAATAGCATCTAGGCTTCCCTTTTTGATAATGCGGATACTCATTGGGGAATCAATTGTTGATATTCGTTCAGGGAAATCGGATAAAAAGTTACTTCATCTCCCGGCTGTAAAAAACAGGGATTGGGTTCAAGGGGATTGAACATCCTTATGGGTGTTCTTCCAATTAACTGCCAGCCCCCGGGAGAATCCGTTGGATAGATGCCAGTTTGTTGTGCTGCAATGGCAACACTGCCAGCCTGTACATGGGTTCTGGGCCGGGCATGGCGGGGAGCAGTGATACGTGCATCTAATATCCCCATATAAGCAAAGCCGGGTAAAAAGCCCAACATATATACGGTATATGGTTTACTATGGTGCAGTGATACCAACTCATCCGGAGAAATAGAAAGCTGTGCCGACAGGGTAATCAAATCCGGTGCCAGGGTAGCATCATAACATACGGGAATGCTTATCTGCCTTTTTGAAAAGGAAGCATGAATAGATAGATGATTTAACCGACTGGTTACCTGATGTAGTATAGCTTCTCCGGAAGAAGAATGATTGGGCGTTCTTACTATTTTCAGGGGGTCGAATACAATGGTGATTGAGTGAAAGGTTGGAATGATATCTGTAATTCCAGGTAAAGGAGCGGTTTGCAGCACCTGCCAGATGGCTCGGATTACAGCATGCAAATTTTCGTCGATCGCTTCTCTACAAACCAGCGAGAAAGACTGATCTCCATTCCATTCAATCAACACGGATAACACTTCTCCGTTGGGAGCAGTTATCTGCATCGAGGGTATTGGATAATCAGGGCTTTCCTTCATTGGCCATTTCTGCTTGTTCCCTTTCAAGAAAACGATTATACAGCAGGGTAGTAACCGGGCCGTTCACCGGCAGGTAAACATCATCCATACGAGATACCGGAATAATTCTTTTGGTAGTACTGCATACAAAAGCTTCACGCGCTGCAGGAATTTCGTGTAGGTGCAGGTCGCGCAACTCAACCAAAATGCCAATTTCACGGGCAATTTCAATAATCGTATTTCGGGTAACTCCTTTTAATATATTGGAATCAGGGGTTACTAAATTTCCGGCAGTGTTTACTATAAAAAAGTTGCAGCGCGGACACTCAGTGATAATGCCATGGTGATGGTACAATACATCATTGGCTAAATGTTCTTCTACCATAGGTCGCAACCAGATTTCCATACTGTAGTCGGTTGTTTTTACCTGTGGAAAATGTCGGCGATAGGGATAGGTAACCATTTGATACCCCTCTTTTTTCATTTCGGCGGGCGGAGGCGTAATAGGCTCATTAATCAGAAAGAGTTGAGGTGTACCAAGGTGCAGTCCGTTTTCCGAATTACCCCCCGTAAGCATCATCCTAACCCCCGAATCGGGTATCCGGTTAATTTGTATTAATTCATATATCAGTCTTGTTAACTCTTCCCGAGTATGAGGGATGGTTAAGCGCATATCTTTTGCACTTTGAAAAAATCTGTCAATATGCTGGGATAAAAAAAGTGGGGTACCCTGCGCAACCCTGAGAAAATCAAAAATGGCATACCCGCGTTTAAAACCCAGATCTTGCAAAGAAACTCCCGACTCATTCAGGGGTTGCCAACGTTGATTAGCATAACAAATAAGTTCCATACTATTTTATTTTGAGTAAACGAATAGGTGTATTTCTTCCTACGGCATAATAAGGGCGAAGATCTTTGAACACTTTTTTATACGCTATATTCCCAGATTCAGCAGCTGAAACAGCATGCTGTTTAATCAGGGTTATTTCAGAATCAACCAGCAATCGTAAGGCGGCCATTGTTCCTATTTTAATACTTAAACGCCGAATCAAAGGAGAAATTGTTTTTTAAAGCCTGCTATTCAGGTATTTATTTGATCTCCAATAGGGGCTTTTTGTACAATCAAAGCCTGCATATAGCTCAAATGAGCATATTTAACCGAAAATTATTATCTTGTTGTTTATAGATTGCTTACGATATGAGACCGATTTGGATTTTCTTGTTACGGATTACCGGATGGAAAATCCGGGGGAACTTTCCCTTTCATCTGAAAAAAAGTGTAGTGATTGTTGCGCCCCATACCAGCTCCTGGGATTTTTTTTTAGGATTGGCGGTAAGAAGTAAATTACGTTTGGGCTTCATTCATTTTCTGGGGAAAAAAGAATTGTTCGACGGGCCTTTGGGGTTCCTTTTCCGATGGCTGGGCGGCATACCAGTTGACCGGTCCTCTTCTCATAATATGGTAGATCAGGTAGTACAAAAATTTAAAACGGATGAAAGTTTTTCGCTGGTACTTTCTCCGGAGGGTACCCGAAAAAAAGTTGAGCGCCTGCGCACAGGCTTTTACAATATTGCCCATCAGGCAGGTGTGCCGTTAGTAATGGT
The DNA here is from genome assembly GCA_945870985.1 of Chitinophaga pinensis. Classification (GTDB taxonomy): domain Bacteria; phylum Bacteroidota; class Bacteroidia; order Chitinophagales; family Chitinophagaceae; genus Sediminibacterium; species Sediminibacterium pinensis_C. The sequence continues at coordinate 2,860 of CAMBUH010000020.1, read as the reverse complement.
GGGATTTGATTTTGGTAAAAAAGAAGTAGTAATTGCTGAACCTTTTACTACCAACGATCAAGCTGCAGATTTTCGTTTGATTCTCGATTTTTTTGGCCCCATGCAAGGAAAAATTCCTGAACAAGGACTGGCCCATTTGAAGAATTCTTAAAACAGTTGAACATGAAAAAAAACTATCCCCTACTGGTAGAAAAGTTTTATCAATTTGAGGCATCGCAGCCTACTGATTTATTTCTCTCTGAACCAGTACAAGGTATTTACCGAGAATTTACTTGGGAAAAAGCCGGAAAAGAAATCCGTTCTATGGCAGCGGCGTTGCAGAATATGGGATTAGGAGCTGATGACAGAGTATGTATACTAAGCAAAAATTGCGCCCATTGGATTATGGCCGACCTTGCGATTGCCATGGCAGGCTGTATTTCGGTTCCTCTGTATCCGAATATTACCCCAGAATCGATCAATGAAATCATTTTACACAGCGAAAGCAAAGCCATCTTTATTGGTAAGCTCGATAACCCCGCTTATTTAATGCAGGGCGTACCAACTACCCTTCACAAAATTACTTTTCCCTTTTACCCCAATGAGGGGTGTATTAACTGGGATCAGCTGGTAAATGATACCCCTCCGCTGCAAGGAACCCCCGTTCCCGATGCTGAAAAACTGGCCAGCATTGTGTATACCTCCGGAACAACGGGACAACCCAAGGGCGTAATGAACTCGCACCGAGCAGTAGGTTTTGCCGTGGATGCTTTTTTAAAAAGCTATCCACATCTACATAAAGAAACCTTCTTCTCGTATTTACCACTCTGCCACGTTGCCGAAAGAATGTTGGTAGAATGTGGAGGCATTTATACCGGCAGCACCATTTACTTTGTAGAATCGATGGATACTTTTGCCGCCAACCTAGCTCATACCCAACCCACGATATTTTTAGCAGTTCCCCGAATTTGGGAAAAATTACAGGAAGGAATTTTGAAAAAAATGCCACAAAAAAAACTGAGCCGGCTGCTATCTATTCCAGGTGTAAGTTGGCTGATTAAAAAAGGCATACAAAAGAAACTCGGATTGGGGCGCTACAAACATGCTTTTACCGGAGCGTCTCCAATAAATCCTGCCCTATTGCAATGGTTTCAACAACTAGGCATTATAATTCAGGAAGTATATGGCATGACGGAGAACATGGCCCTTTCACACTCTAACCGAAAAAATGCTGCAAAATTTGGCACCGTTGGACCCTCCTATGAAGGAGTGGAAGTTCGCCTGGGAAAAGACAACGAAGTGCTGGTAAAAAGTGAAGCCTCCATGATGGGATATTATAAAGAGCCAGAATTAACTGCCGACTCTTTTGAAGATGGGTATCTGAAAACAGGCGACGAGGGAATGATTGATGAGGAAGGCTATTTAACCATCACCGGAAGAATCAAAGATCAGTTTAAAACCAGTAAGGGAAAATACGTGATGCCGGCCATTTTAGAATCTAAATTGTTACAGGCAGGCTTGCTCTCTCAGGTATGTGTGATTGGCTCAGGATTGCCCAACGCTATGGCAATATGTACGCTCTCCGAATCGATTAAAGTCAATAATACCGACCAGCAAAAACAACAATTACTAGAGCTCCTGCAGCAAACCAATAGTCAACTGGAGCACCACGAAAGAATCAGTAAAATGATTGTGCTGGAAGAAGAGTGGACCACCGCAAACGGTTTGCTTACCCCTACCCTGAAAATAAAAAGAAAGGAGGTAGATGCCTCCTTCAGAGAAAAATATATCCCCTGGAGTAAGCAAGAAGAAGCAATTATTTGGGGCTAATCACCAATGAGGTAGTTCCTTATTGCCCGAAAATCACCAGATAGGGTCATTTGCTTACTCAAGTATTCTATGATTTATTTAACACAAATCTTAAGGATATCATAATATGAATCGAGCAGGTTGCATTTGGCATGAATTGTGTAAAAATCTGTAACTTTGAATCAATCTATTAACATTATGAAACTAAATTCCCTCCTACTCGTTGTTTTGATGGCCGCAACCTTCACATCTTGTGTATCCACCAAAACTTTAGAAGCCGAAAAAGCCAAGTATGCCCAATTAAGCGGCGATTACCTTGCCATGCAGGCAAAGTACAGAGAGTTACAAGACGAATTGAAGAAATGTAACTTTTCTATTGAAAAATCGAACGGACAGGTTTCCGATTTGAATAGCCGCAAAGCTGCCCTAGAAGGCCAAATTGCCGACCTGAACAAGCAGATTGATTACCTGCGTGATAATAATAATACCGTACTCAACCAACTGAAAGACTTATCAGTAGTTACAGGTTCTCAGGCCGAGAGTATTAAAAAATCGCTGGAGAACATTGGATCGAAAGATATTTATATCAAAGATCTGCAGGGTTCTATCGCGCGAAAAGATTCTTTGAATATGGCATTGGTAATGAATTTAAAAGGTGCCATTGGTAATCTAGACGACAAAGACATCAACATCAAAGTTGATAAAGGAGTTGTTTATGTTGACATTTCCGATAAATTATTATTCAAGAGCGGAAGCTACGCGATTACCGACCGTGCTAAAGAAGTATTAGGTAAAGTAGCTAAAGTTTTGAATGCTCAACCAGATATTGAATTTTTGGTAGAAGGCCACACAGATAGCATTCCTATTACCAGCCCGGGCATTCAAGATAACTGGGATTTGAGTGTGAAAAGAGCCACAACGGTTGTGCGGGTATTGCAAGATGGATATGGATTAGATCCAAAGCGTATGACGGCTGCCGGACGCGGCCAATACCTTCCCTTAATGGATAATTCCACTCCGGATGGCCGGGCTGCCAACCGCAGAACTCGCATAGTAATATTGCCACAGTTAG
>CAMBUH010000019.1 GCA_945870985.1 Chitinophaga pinensis | reverse complement strand
AGAAGATGCGATTACATGCGACACAGTTAATTGGAATCAATTTAATCAGCCAATTTCCCAAGAAGTATTCGATGGCTTGCGTGAAAAAATGCTGCTTTATTTGGCCCAACAACCTACTCTATGGGTGCGAGATGTTCGGGCAGGAGATCATCCGGAGTTTCACCTTTCTATTCGGGTAGTGAATGAAAATCCTTGGAGTAATCTTTTTGTGGCCAATATGTTTCTCCCTCCCGATTACTCGCTTGCAGTTGCCCAACCCGATTGGTTGATAATACACCTCCCCTCATTCCTGGCCGACCCAGCAATCGATGGTGTGCCGCATGCTCAGTTTAGCTTACTGTCTTTTACTAGCAAAATGATTTTAATTGGGGGAACAGGGTATACCGGAGAAATGAAAAAAGGCATTTTTACAGTCCTTAACTTTTTACTACCCCACCAGCACCAGGTATTGAGTATGCATTGCAGTGCGAATAAGGGAACTACTGGTGAGGTGGCCATATTTTTTGGATTAAGTGGTACCGGAAAAACCACACTTAGTGCCGATCCTAACAGGCAATTAATTGGGGATGATGAACATGGCTGGACGGATGAGGGTGTTTTTAATTTCGAAGGGGGCTGTTATGCCAAAGTAATCAATTTGAATCCTACACAGGAACCGGAAATCTATGGTGCGATTCGAAAAGGAGCTTTGTTAGAGAATACCCGGTTTTTTCCCAATACCCATCAAGTAGATTTTGCCAATAAATCGGTTACTGAAAATACAAGGGTAAGTTATCCCTTATCATTTATTCCTCATGCATGCTCACCCGCCAGAGGCGGGCATCCGGCTATCATATTTTTTCTTACCTGCGATGCGTATGGTGTGCTTCCTCCGATTAGTAATTTAAGTGTGGAGGAAGCGATGTATCAATTTATCAGCGGATATACAGCAAAAGTAGCAGGAACTGAAACGGGCATATCCGAGCCGGTTGCCACTTTCAGTGCCTGTTTTGGAGCGCCCTTTATGCCACTGCATCCTGGAGAATATGCACAACTACTCGGTAAAAAATTGCAACAACTAGGGGTGGAAGTTTGGCTCATCAATACCGGATGGATTGGCGGTGCCTATGGAACTGGTTCTCGAATAAAGCTAAGCTATACCCGATCTATGATTGAGGCAGTTTTTCAACGAAAATTTCAAGGGGTACCTACAATCGCCCATCCCAATTTTGGCATGAAAATACCTACCCATTGTGAGGGTATTCCGGATGATATATTGTTACCTTGGAAAAGTTGGCAGGATGAAAATGCTTATCAAAATCAAAGTAATCGATTGGCAACAATGTTTGCCGAAAACTTTGAGCAATATGCTTCAGGGGTAGATGAAAATATTAGAAATGCAGGCCCGAAAGTTATCCGTTAAAATAAACCATAAAGGGTACTGTCGATCTTGCGAATAATCTCTCCTAGGTGTTCTTCGTTTTCTGCGAATTTATTTTTGTCGCAGTCGATAATCAATACAGGCCCTTCGCGGTAACTATCTATCCATTTATTGTAAAACTCATTTAGTTTTTTCAAATAGTCGAGCCGGATATTTTCTTCATATTCCCGTCCTCTTTTTTGAATTTGTGAAACCAAGGTAGGCACCGATGCCTTTAGGTAAATCAGCAAGTCGGGCGGTTGTACCATGGTTTTGAGGGTTTGAAAAAACTGATAGTAATTATCAAAATCACGTTTGCTCATCAGTCCCATTTCATGCAGATTAGGGGCAAATATGTTGGCGTCTTCAAATATGGTTCTGTCTTGAATGATGGTTTCAGTTCCATGGTGAATTTCCAGTAACTGATTCAGTCGGCTATTGAGAAAATAAATTTGTAAATTAAAGCTCCAACGAGGCATATCATCATAAAAATCCATGAGATAGGGATTCTGATCTACATCTTCAAATTGCGGAATCCAGCGGTAGTGTTTACTGAGTAATTCGGTAAGGGTAGTTTTACCAGCTCCAATGTTTCCGGCCACTGCCACATGCTTTATTTTTTTCGCTTTTGCCATAAGTTACAAGATACAATTATTTTATCATTTACGGGGTTCAAAAGGCTTTCCCCGATTTTCATTTAGGCATTGTTGGTGCCCACTGCGTTTTTAACCAGTTGAAGGGTATCGCTTGCACTGGCTCGCGCTTTTTCGGCACCCAATCGGATGATTTTTTTCAGTAGTTCCGGATTGGCTTGTAAATCAGTCGCTTTCTCGCGAATAGGCCGGATAAAGCCAATCATATCTTCTGCTAACTGCTTTTTTAAATCTCCATACCGAATGATAGATTTTCCTTCGCTACTATTGTTATAATCCTCATTGAATTTTGCAACGGTATCTGGCGTACTCACCAGTTTCATCAGGGTGAACAGATTTTCAATGTAATCGGGTTTGCTTGCATTTTCCGTTGCAGGTCCCTGATCCGTTTTTGCTTTGGCAATTTTTTTTCGGATGGTATCATCGTCGTCTGCCAGATAAAGGGTAGAAAGTTGATTTTCACTTTTGCTCATTTTTCCTTCCCCGTCGAGCCCCAGAATTTTTACCAGTTCACCTCCATAGTTAAATCCATAGGGAAGCGGAAATACTTCCCCATACCGATGATTGAAACGTTCGGCGAAGTTTCGGGCCATTTCTAAATTTTGTTCCTGGTCTTTTCCCACTGGCACTTTAACTGCCCGATGAATTAATATATCGGCCGCCTGCAAAACCGGGTAAGTTAGTAAGCCAGCATTTACGTTTTCGGGTTGCAGCCGAACCTTTTCTTTAAAGGTTACTGTTTTCTCTAGTTCGCCCTTGTAGGCCAACATATTCAGGTACAGGTATAATTCGGCAATTTCGGGCACATCACTTTGCACATAGAGAGCTACCTTTTCGGGGTCTAAACCGCAGGCAATATTTTCTGCAATCACCCGATTTACACTCTGCTTCAATTCTTTTGTATCTGGATGGGTGGTTAAGCTATGCCAGTTGTCAACGAAAAAATAGCAAGTAAATTCCGATTGCATGCGAACAAAATTTCGCATGGCACCAAAATAATTACCCAAATGTAAGAACCCGGTTGGCCGGATTCCGCTTAATACTACCTCCTTACTCATAGGCCGCGAAGATAATATGCCTGCATCGGTTTATGGTATAACTGGCCCTGTTTTTTTGCATATGCCGAATTTTTTCGGGGTATAATTAACGGTAAGTTTTAGCGGGTAAGTAGCTAAATTTGTGGGGTTGCCCAATTGTTTGTCTATTCCAGGATCTTCCAACATATTATCTACACCTATTGAGTTCCTAAAAGGGGTGGGACCCGTACGGGCAGAATTGCTGAAAAAAGAACTTCAGCTATTCACTTTCTCCGATTTATTGGAGCATTTTCCTATACGCCACATCGATAAAACCAGTATTAGCTTAATTAGCGATATTCATCCCGATACCGACTCCATTCAGGTAGCCGGCACTTTGCTGTTTACAGAGGTGGTAGGGGCTGGCAGGGGGAAAAGACTAATAGCACAAATCAGAGATAGTTCCGGCACGATGGAATTAGCTTGGTTTCAAGGGATTAACTGGGTAACCAAACAATTACAGGAAGGAACTACCTATCTGGTGTTTGGTAAAACCGGCTTTTTTAATGGTAAGCCCCAGATTGTTCATCCCGAGTTGGAAGTGTATACACCAGCCAGAGGAGACGGAAAGCCTTTTCTGGAACCGGTTTATCCGAGTACCGAGAAGTTGAAAGTCAGGGGATTGAATGGCAGGCAGCTGGCAAAATTAACTGCCAACTTATTTGCTCAGATTCAGCCGGCTGATATTCCTGAAAATATTCCGGAATACATTTTAGCTCCTCAAGAACTAATTGGTCGGTCGCAGGCGTTTCGTCAAATACATTTTCCAGCATCTCCCGAAGATTATCGGAAGGCAATCGATCGAATGAAATTTGAAGAATTTTTTATTGCACAAATTCGATTAAACCTAGTTCGGTTGCGGAGACATAGGCATAGTAAGGGCGTATCATTCGAAAAAGTGGGCGATTTATTTAATCAGTTTTTTCACCAGTATTTGCCTTTTTCATTAACCGGAGCTCAAAAAAGGGTGCTGCGTGAAATTAGAAATGATACGGGTAAGGGTAAACAAATGAATCGACTGCTTCAGGGTGATGTAGGAAGCGGAAAAACAATTGTGGCATTGATGAGTATGCTATTGGCAGCCGATAATGGCTATCAGAGTTGTTTTATGGCACCCACCGAAATTTTGGTGCAACAACACTATGCAAGTCTACAGAAATTACTCAAAGATTTACCCATACAGGTAGCCATGTTAACCGGCAGTACCAAAACGGCTGCCCGTAAGCAAATTTTAAAAGGTCTGGCAGATCAAACCATTCAGATTGTAGTGGGTACGCATGCGGTGATTGAAGATGTGGTGCAGTTTAAACAACTCGGTTTGGTAATTGTAGATGAGCAACATCGCTTTGGGGTAGCCCAGCGGGCTCGACTTTGGCAAAAAGCCACGATACCCCCGCATGTGCTGGTAATGACGGCCACGCCCATACCCCGAACATTGGCAATGACGGCCTACGGAGATTTGGATTATAGTATTATGGATGAATTACCTCCGGGGCGACAACCCATAACAACGGTGCATCGCAAAGAATCGGCGCGTGGTCAGGTATATGATTTTGTTCGCAGTGAAATTGAAAAAGGCCGGCAGGCCTACTTTATTTATCCTTTAATAGAGGAGAGTGAGAAAATGAGTTATGAAGATCTTACCCAAGGGTATGATCAGGTAAAAAGTTTTTTTCCGGAGCCTCGATTTAGAATCAGCATGGTACATGGCCGGATGCCCTCCGACCTGAAAGAAACCAACATGCAACGTTTTGTGAGTGGCGATACCCAGGTAATGGTGAGTACTACGGTAATTGAAGTAGGGGTAGACGTGCCCAATGCCACCGTAATGGTGATTGAAAGTGCCGAAAAATTTGGCTTATCTCAGTTACACCAACTGCGTGGCAGGGTTGGCAGGGGTAGTGAAAAAAGTTTTTGCATTTTATTAACGAGTTACAAAACCAGCAAAGAAGCTGCTGAACGTATCCAAGTTATGACGAGCACTAATGATGGTTTTGTGGTGGCAGAGAAGGACTTAGCCCTTCGTGGGCCTGGCGAAATTGAAGGTACCCGCCAGAGTGGGGCACTCAATTTTAAGGTGGCCAGCATCATTCACGACCGAGATTGGCTCGAAAAAGCCAAATTGGAGGCCGAAAAACTAGTGGAAGAGGACTTAAGTTTAGATTTGGCAAAGAATTTGATATTAAGAAGTTATCTGAGTATGCAGGATGGCGGAACGGTATGGAGTAAAATTTCCTGACAATAATCAGGATAAATCGAAGAATTAAGTTAGATATTTACGCAAATGGTAAGACGAGTTATAATCAGTTGTTTTCATGTTGTACTCTTTTTGGGGGCATCACTTGTTAATGCGCAGGATAATCTTCAATTTATTGAGAACAAAGGGCAATGGCATGAATCGGTAAAATTTAAAGGCGATTTACAGGCAGGTTTGTTTATGCTCACACAGGATGGGTATAAAGTGGTTTTGCATAAAAACCAAGATATATCTCGTATAGCTGAATGGGTGCATCGAGGGAAGGAAGAAACGAAAACTACCGATTCGTTAGCCAGTGTGCCAATCTCTGTTCTTGATCAACCCTCATCGATTGTATTGCATTCGCATCAATATCAGATGCGGTTATTAAATGCAAATCCTAAGGCAATCATTATTCCTGAAAAACTATTGGATAGTAAAACCAATTATATCATTGGTAATGATCCAGCTCGCTGGGCAAGCAATTGCCGCACATTTTTAGCCGTTACTTATCAGCATATTTATCCAAACATTGATATTCGCTATTACACTTCTGACGGTTCGTTAAAGTATGATTTTATTGTTCATCCAGGCGGACGTGTAGAAGATATCGCGCTTTATTTTGATGGTTTGGAGTCCTTAAAATTGAAAGATGCAGGATTGGTTTTACAAACCTCTGTGCAACAGGTAAAGGAATTGCCCCCCTATAGTTATCAGTTGATGGATGGAGTAAAACAAGAAGTGAATTGCCGGTACGAGGTAAAGGGAAATATTGTTCGCTTTAAAACAGCAATGCCGGTTAATAAATCTGCCACATTGGTTATTGATCCCACTGTAATATTTTCCACATTTACCGGAAGTCGCACCGATAACTGGGGATATACTGCCACGTACGATAATCAGGGTAATTTTTATGCAGGAGGAATTGCATTTGGCAATAATCTCGGATTAACATTCCCTACAAGTAATGGTGCTTTTCAGCAAACTTTTCAAGGGGGTGTAACATCAACGGGCGAGCCGGGTAATGGATTCGATATGGCTATCATTAAATTTGATCCATCCGGAACCAAAAGGGAATATGCAACTTATTTAGGAGGTTCAAATGGGAATGAGCAGCCGCATAGTATGGTGGTTGATAAAGATGGTAATTTAGTAATAGCCGGTCGTTCTACCTCTACCGATTATCCTACTGCAGGCGCATTAAAGTCGTACGGATCTTTGTTGGGTAATAGCTGGCATATTGTAGTAACCAAATTAAATGGAACCGGAACTGCCTTAATAGGTTCTGTTAGAATTGGCGGAAATGGCCAGGATGGAGTGAATATTGTTCATAAATATAGTTTTAAGGGCCCTATTTCTATCAACCGAAATTATGGGGATGATGCCAGGAGTGAAGTTATTTTGGATAATTCTGGCAATGTATATTTCGCATCCTGCACCCAATCGAGCGATTTTCCTACTACGCCCGTATCTTCTCAAACCACTTTAGGTGGAACCAATGCGGCAGGTAGAGCGCAGGATGCAGTGATCCTCAAACTATCTCCCAACTTGTCGTCTGTAATTTTTAGTGTGCTGTTTGGCGGCAATAATGATGATGCCGCCTATGTGTTGGCATTAAATCCCATCAACAATAATATTTTGGTAGCTGGTGCCACGGCTAGTCCCGATTTTCCAGGCAATAAAACTGGCGTTAAATATCCAGCATTTCAGGGTGGCTTGGGAGATGGATTTATAACTGAATTTTCCAATGCAGGAAATTTACTCAAGAGTACTTACTGGGGTACAGCGGGGGTGGATGGTATATATGGTATTCAATACGATAAGTTTGGCTTCCCTTATATTGCTGGAACAACTACCGGAACCTGGCCAGTTGTTAATGCTATTTTTAATCAGCCAGGGGGGAAACAGTTTATTGTAAAAATTAAGCAGGATTTAAGTGATGCTGTATACTCAACCATTTTTGGAACCAATTCCAGTAATCCAAATTTATCGCCTACCGCTTTTCTGGTAGATAGATGCGAAAATGTTTATTATTCGGGTTGGGGAGGATCAGCCAACACCATAACTGGCTTCCCTAGTTCCGGAACAAATGGCTTATCGGTAACTCCGGATGGCTTTCAAAAAACAACTGATAATAATGATTTGTATTTTTTTGTAATGGAAAAGGATGCCACTTCCCAGTTATACGGTTCATATTTTGGTCAAAGCGGAGGCTTCGGTGAACATGTGGATGGGGGTACCAGTAGATTCGACGGGAACGGTGTAATTTATCAATCACTATGTGCCAATTGCGGGGGGGCTTCCAGTGCCCGATTCCCCACTTCTCCCGGAGTATGGGCACCTAATAATGGCACAACTAGTGGCTGTAATTTGGCAGCCGTAAAAATTGCATTTAATCTCGCTGGTATAGCTGCCGCTATCAGAACCACCATTGATGGGGTGGTTCGCGATACCAGTGGGTGTGTTCCTATGGCAGTTGACTTTACAGATACCCTTGCCATGGGCAAACAATACATTTGGGATTTTAATGATGGATCAGCACCTGTTATCACCAATGGTCCAACAGCCTCTCATACATTCAATTCAGCCGGAATTTACAGAGTTAAACTAATTACCGTAGATTCTACCTCCTGCAATATTGCCGATTCGGCCTTTATCAATTTACGGGTGAGAAACGACAAAGCAGATTTATCTTTTGTGGAAGCTAAGTTGCCTCCTTGCGCATCCCTTGCTTATCAGTTTACCAATACCAGTTCTGCTTCAAAACCATTTGCGAGTAATAGTTTTCGATGGGATTTGGGCGATGGAACCGTATTTACCAGTGGAAAAAATTCTTTTAGTCATACCTATACCGCACCGGGAACTTATCAGGTTAAAATGGTATTAATTGATACCAACTATTGCAACGAGCCCGATAGCGTTGTAAAGCAAATACGCATTGCTGCTAATGTAAAAGCGCAGTTTAAAACGCCTGCACAGGGATGTGTACCCTATGATGCATTTTTCGAAAACACTTCTTTAGGTGGACAAACTTTTATTTGGAATTTTGGAGATGGGAGTCCACTCAGCAATGAGGTTAGCCCAACCCATCGATATGCTGCTACTAGTAATTATGTGGTTACATTAGTTGCGGTAGATGCGGCTACCTGCAATATTTCGGACACCAATTCATTTACAATACGGGTAGAACCGGTGCCACAGTCGGGTATTGATTTTAATCCCAATCCGGTACCTACCAATGAGCCGGTAAACTTCGTAAATTTGAGTGCTAATGCGAGTAGGTATAAATGGTTGTTTGGGGATGGTAGAAGTTTAGAGACAATCCGAAAAGATACTGTTGTGAAACATTTATATAATGCTTCTGAAACCTACAATGCCTGTTTGGTTGCATTTAATCCTGCGGGATGTTCTGATACCGCCTGCATCAACGTTGCGGTAACGGTAGTTCCGGGAGTGGAAGTGCCCAATGCTTTTTCTCCCAATGGAGACGGGCGAAACGACCGGATTTTTGTAAAAGGGTTTGGACTGGCAAAAGTTAATTGGAAAATCTATAACCGTTGGGGTGAATTGGTTTTCTTTACCAATGATTATTTAGGGGGATGGGATGGAACTTCGAATGGAAAATTACAACCACAGGATGTTTACCATTATGTGGTAGAAGTTGAGTTTTCGGATGGCAGGAAAGGAACTAAAAAAGGGGATATTACCTTATTACGCTAATGAAAAGAATAAAAATAATACTGCTGCACTTTTTACTTGGGATGCTTTCTTTACAAGCATGGGGGCAGGATTTGCATTTTTCTCAATACTATAATGCACCTATGTTGGTGAACCCAGCTAATACCGGGTTTAATCCTGATTTTGATTTTCGGGCAGGGGTTAATTACCGAAGTCAGTGGGCAAGCGTGGGTTCGCCCTATAAAACGATGTCGGCTTGGGGGGATGTAAAATTATTGGGTAATCGCATTGAAAATGGGTGGGTTGGATTAGGGGGTATGTTATGGAAAGATCAGGCGGGATCGGGAAGTTTAACCGGAACCACCGGAATGCTATCGCTGGCATATCACCAAATGTTGGGATACAATAGTTTGTTGAGTGGCGGATTTTCTGTGGGCTATACCCAAAAGAGGATTGATGTAACCAAACTCACTTTTGATGATCAGTGGAATGGTGTTTTCTTTGATACCAATATCCCTTCCTTCGAACCCTTTGCCACTAATCAGGTTTCGTATCTTGATTTGCAGGCAGGAATCAATTATGCCTATTTTGCATCTGAGAATTTTTATTTTAATACGGGAGTTAGTGTAATGCATATTAATACACCCCGTGAATCTTTTTTTGATGCGAGTGTATCTAATAATGAAATCAGTCGCCGGTATAATTTTTTTATCAACGCAAGTGTGAAGGTGGTAGATACGTGGATTCTAAATCCAAATATTTATGTGAGTATGGTTGGCAATTCCCGGGAAATATTGGCCGGCATCAATGCCAACCGAGATTTGGGGGATAATGGAGCCCGTCAGTTGATAATGGGTGTTTATTATCGAAATAATGATGCTGTAATTCCGTTGTTCGGGTATCAGATTAACGATTTGAAAATGACGTTTAACTACGATGCCACCATTTCAACTTTAAGCAAAAGCAATCTTACAAGGGGTGCTTATGAAATTTCTATTGTAAAATCGGGCTTATTCCCTTCTAGTCAGGGTAGGCAAACTCGCTGCCCCTCCGTTTCTTTCTAGTAGCCGGGTGAAAAGATAAATATGGGTTAACCCACCATTATTTTTATCTTGCAGCACAAAGGGTCTATATGAAATACAATCCTATTAATCCGGCCTTATTCATTACCAACCGAAAGCGTTTTGTAAAGGAAATGCTGCCCAACAGCATTGCTGTTTTTGTAAGTAATGATGAGTGGCCCTATAACGGAGACGCCCTGCATCCCTTTAAGCAAAACAGCAATATTATCTGGCTGAGCGGTATTCCGCAGGAGCAAACGATGGTAATTCTATTTCCGGATTGTCCAGACCCCAAGTACCGCGAGGTACTGGTAGTAACCCGCCCCAACGAGCTAAAAGAAAAATGGGATGGTAAGCGATTACGGGCAAAAGAGGCAACCGCAATTTCCGGAATGGAAACCATAGTTTGGTTAGATATCTTGGAGCCTTTGTTGCAAACCTGGATTCATCTGGCAGATCATATTTACCTAGATTCTAATGAAAACGACCGGAAAGCCACTGAAATTCGCAGTCATGAATATCGTTTTTTAGATAAGATAAAATCAGCTTATCCCCTGCATCAATATCATCGTTCTGCCAAAATTTTAAAAAAGCTGCGAGCCATCAAAACACCCTATGAGATTGAGTTGGTGCAACAGGCGATAGACATTACCGGAAAAGCTTTCGAGCGATTGTTGAAGTTTATTCGGCCAGGTGTGCATGAATATGAAATTGAGGCAGAAATTTGGCATTCCTTTTTACAAAATCGGGCTAGTGGGCCTGCCTACCATAGTATTATTGCTTCTGGTGATAATGCCAGAACCCTTCATTATATCAGCAATAATGCCGAATGTAAATCGGGTGATTTGGTGTTGATGGATTTTGGTGCCGAATATGCGCATTACTGTGCAGACCTTACCAGAACGGTTCCGGTAAACGGAAAATTTACGCCTAGGCAAAAACAGGTATATAATGCCTGTTTACACCTGCATAATTATGCAAAATCATTATTAAAGCCGGGAATAACTATCGCAACGTATACCGACAAAGTGGGCAAAGAAGCTACGCGGGAATTTATTAAAATCGGATTGTTGAGTAAGGCAGCCGTAAAGAACGAAGATCCGGAGCAACCCTTGTATCGAAAATATCTGTACCATGGCATTTCTCATCACTTAGGATTAGACGTGCATGATTTGGGCACCCGAACTTCCCCTATTCAGGCGGGTATGTTATTCACCGTAGAACCTGGAATATACATCGAAGAAGAGCAAATAGGTGTGCGCATAGAAAATAACTGTTGGATAACTAAAAATGGACCGGTTGATTTGATGAAAAAGATACCGATTACCGTGGATGAGATTGAGAGATATATGAAGCATTCGAAATAGTTTTAAAACAATCGCCCGTATAAAATAATTGCATGAAACAAATACCCAATATTTTCACCCTCCTCAACTTGCTGTTGGGTTGCATGGCTTTGGTTTGTTTGTTGCAGCCAGGTATAACCATTCAGGCGGATGAGTATGCACAAAATGTAGTGATTTTGCCTGAGAGAATGGTGTGGGCTTCCTGCCTGATTGCGGCTGCTGCTGTAGTAGATTTTTTAGATGGTATGGTGGCAAGATGGATGAATGCTACCTCCGAAATAGGTGCCCAGTTAGATTCGCTTTCGGATGTGGTAAGTTTTGGGGTGGCGCCCGGAATGATTGCCTTTCAGTTTTTGAGGTATTCGTTTGCCCAAGAACCTAATGGGTTGGATATTTCAGAAATCTGGTTGCTACCCGCTTTTTTAATCCCAATGGCGGGTGCTTACCGCCTAGCTCGTTTTAATGTATCGGGCGGAAATAGCCATGAATTTACCGGTGTGCCAATTCCGGCCATTGGGTTATGGCTGGCTTCCTTTCCATTGGTAAATATGTTTACCTCCGCTGTTTGGCAATTTAATTTACTTAGTAATCAGTGGTTTTGGTATGGGGTGATTTTGGTTGCTTCCTACCTGATGGTGAGCCGTTTACCCATGCTAGCATTTAAATTTTCGGGTGATCGAGCTTCCCGGATAAAAATCCGATACCTAATTGCTCTAGTAGGGATTTCTGCCATCGCTGGCTGGATACTGGGCTGGTTGGGCGTATCGGTTGGATTCGTTACCTATCTAGCCTTATCTTTGTTATATAAAAAAAATACACATGACCTATCAGGTTCAAATTAAAGTGATGCCCTTGAAAGATTTGTTAGACCCTCAGGGTAAAGCCGTAATGTCGGGGCTCCATCAATTGGGAATTTCCGGGGTACAAGATGTGCGGGTAGGTAAACAAATTAACCTTTCAATAGAAGCGGCTGATGCGGCGGCGGCGGAATCCATTGCACAACAGGCTGCTCAACAGTTGCTGGCGAATCCGGTGATGGAATTTTTTGAAGTTTTCGTTTCTGCCTGAGTATTTCTATTACCTTAAAATAATCCGATTGCTTTACCTGGTTCCCACCCCGCTTGGTAATTTAAAAGATATTACCCTCAGGGCTCTGGAAGTGCTGAAAGAGGTTGATTTGATACTATGTGAAGATACCCGCACTTCTCAAAAACTGTTGCAACATTACCAGATTAATAAGCCACTTACTCCCTATCATCAGCATAATGAACATCGCGTTGCCGATCATTTGGTTGCTCAATTACAGGCAGGTAAAAAAATGGCGCTGATAACGGATGCCGGAACACCCGGAATTTCGGATCCCGGATTTTTATTGGTAAGGGCCTGTATTCAACAGGGTGTAACCGTTAATTGTTTACCCGGGTCTACCGCTTTTGTACCTGCCCTCATTAACAGTGGCTTTTCTGCCCAACGATTTTGTTTTGAAGGATTTTTGCCTTTAAAAAAGGGGCGACAAACTTTACTGAAATTATTGGCTACCGAAACCCGAACGATTATTTTGTATGAAAGTCCGGTTCGACTAGTAAAAACACTCACAGATTTGGCAACCTACATGGGAGAAACACGCCGAGCAAGCGTGAGCAGAGAAATTACTAAAATGTTTGAGGAAACCCGCAGAGGAACCTTACAAGAGTTGATTGCCTATTTTACGCAAAAGCCTCCCAAGGGTGAAATCGTACTTGTGCTGGAAGGAAGGGATGAAAAAAGCTCAAAATCTTCAGAAAACTAAGTGCGGTTTTGCTATCCTTCATAGGAATGAGTAAATTACCTGCTCTAAATAATCTTTCAATCAATTAAAGTACTCATATGAATACAAAATTCGGCGCTGTTCTTTTATTTAGTTTAGTAATCGGTTCCTCCGCAATCGCACAGGCCGATCGGTGGCAACAACGCATTCGGTATACGATGAATGTAGATATGGATGTAACTACGAATCGATTAAAGGGAACTTCAAAAATTGAATATTCCAATCAATCTCCCGATACCCTCACCCGAATATTTTTTCATACTTACTGGAATGCCTTTCAACCCGGCAGCAGTATGGATGTGCGCAGTCAGGAACTGGGAAAAACAAAATTGTTTGAGTCTTCCCGAAATTCAGACGGACTCGATTGGGATGATCGTGTGAAAGACCGTATTAGTAAGTTAAAACCAGAGGAGATTGGATTTCAGCAAGTGAAAAAAGTGGTAATCAATGGAGTGGCGCAGCAATTGAAGGATCATGAAACTATTTTGGAGGTAGTGCTAACCAAACCCATTCTTCCCCGTTCAAAAGTGCTGATTGATTTGCAATTTGAGGCCCAAGTGCCTTTTCAAATCAGAAGAAGCGGACGAGACAATAAGGAGGGCATTCGCTACAGTATGAGCCAGTGGTATCCCAAAATGGTAGAATATGATTATCAGGGCTGGAATGCTAATCCCTACATCGCGCGTGAATTTTATGGTGTTTGGGGCGATTATGAGGTGAACATTACCATTGATAAAACCTACCTAGTGGCAGCGGGAGGTGATTTGTTGAATCCCGCTGAAACAGGTTTTGGCTATCCTACCAATGGAGAGGCAGCAAAAGCAATAACAGGAGATAAAATAACCTGGAAGTGGCAGGCAAATAATGTGCATGATTTTATGTGGGCAGCTGATCCTACTTATACCCTGATTACCCGTAATTTGGCAAACGGCCCGCTCGTTCGGGTAGTTTATAAAAAGGTAGATTCTTTGGAAGCTAATTGGCAGCGTTTAGCCGATAGCATGGTATCTGCGTATCCCATTATGGCGAAAACATTTGGCGCATATCCCTATAAAACCTACACATTTATTCAGGGGGGAGATGGAGGTATGGAATATCCGATGGCTACTTTACTAAAATCGGCCAGCATCGGAACGGCCATTCATGAGTGGATGCATAGTTGGTTTCAAATGATGATGGGTACCAATGAATCGCTGTATCCTTGGATGGATGAAGGCTTTACGGATTATGGTACCAACCGGGTAATGAGTGAGATGAGAAGAGCTACCGGATTTTACTTTACCAATTCTTACCGGAGCTATTTTAATCTGGCAAAAAGCGGATTAGAAGAACCTGCTTCTACCCATTCCGATCACTATAATACCAATTATGCCTATTCCTCCGCATCCTATGGAAAAGGTGCCGTATTTTTGGCACAGTTGGGATATATCGTTTCGGATAGTTTGCTTAATAAAATTTTACTGGAGTATTATAATACTTGGCGATTCAAACATCCCAATCCCAACGATTTTATCAGGGTAGCTGAAAAAGTAAGTGGCATGGAACTGGATTGGTATAAAGAGTATTTTATCAACTCTACAAAAACCATTGACTATTCGGTGGGAGATGTGAATATGAAAGATGACAAGGCTCAAATAACCATAAAGCGGGTTGGAAAGATGCCCATGCCGGTAGATGTACTGATCACTTTTAAAGATGGCACCAAAGAAATGCATTCCATTCCCCTCAATCTGATGTATGGAAATAAACCCGCAGAAGGAAATTTACCCTGGAAACAAGAACGGGAATGGAGATGGACGCATCCCGAATATACCTTCGAAACTACGCACTCTGTAAAAGAAATTAAGTCTATCGAAATCGACCCCAGTAGTCGGCTGGCTGATATCAATCGGTCGAATAATCGGCTGATTATTCCAGATTAAATTTTCGATACAAGAAAAATAGGGCAGGGGAAAACCTCAAGGTTTCCCCTGTTTTATTTTGGAACATGCAAAACGAATTTCTCTTCGAAATAAGGTTCGGCAAATATTTTAAAAATAGGCATCATACGGGGTCGTACTCCGCTTTCAAAAATCTCCTGCGCTAAATCACCTCCCTTCAGGCAGATGAGTCCATGTGCCATTGGATTTTCAGGATCTGTGGATTGTCGCTTTTTTATCAGGGGGCTACTCCATTTCCACAAATCTTTTAGCGGGGCTACTGCTCTGGATACTGCAAAATGGAAACTCGTTTTTTTCAGGTCCTCAACTCTGGAATGAGCCGTGGTAATATTATGTATGCCTGCTCCCTCACATACGGCTTCCACCACTTTTAACTTTTTTCCAATACTATCCACCAGTAAAAATTTAACTTCCGGAAAAAAGATAGCTAGAGGCACACCGGGGAAGCCTCCGCCACAGCCAATATCTATAATTCGGGTTCCGGGTTGAAAATCTGCAATGGCGGCAATACTTAGGGAGTGCAACACATGATGTAAATAGATAGAATCAATATCTTTCCGGGAGATTACATTGATTTGTGCATTCCACTCTTTATACAATGCTTCCAATTTCCGAAACTGATCCAGCTGATGAGCATTAAAATCACCAAAATAGCGTTCAATTAGTTCCAGTTTTTCCGGGGTGCTTTCCATATAGCGGGTATGGTAAAAAGGTAATAGAAAAGCGTCCAGCAATCGAGCAATAAAAACCAGGGCCAGAGGTCAGCTTCCTTTAGTTTATGCATAGCTCGGTAATATACCACCGCTTGAATTAGAAAACGAACAGCAAAAATGGACAATGCGATTTGCCAGTTAAAAATAACAGCCGACAAAATTAAAAGCGGGTAATAAAAAAATAGGGTGATTGAATATAATCCGAGTAAAAACTGATGTAAGGGTCGGTAAAAGCGGCTGGTGGTGTAATGGCGGTATTTTTGTACCATCCACTCACTCCATTTTTTTCTGGCTTCGCTATAAGTAAATGTGTCTGGATCAATCATAATGGCTGTATTTTTCGCATTAGCCACCTGATTGATAAAAAGATCATCGTCTCCACTCGGTATTTGGTTGATGGAGGAAAATCCTTTGTTTTTAAAAAATATTTCTTTTTTATAGCTAAGGTTTCTACCAACCCCCATGTAGGGCACACCGGCCAGTGAATAAGAAAAGTACTGAAGGGCGGTATGAAAGGTTTCGAATCGAATTAATTTGTTAAGAATGCCCGGTCTTTTATTATAAGGACCATACCCCAATACTATTTCGGTGTTTTCGCCATAAGCCCCTTGCATTTTATGAATCCAATGTTCAGAGGCGGGAATGCAATCGGCATCGGTAAGCAAAAGGGTTTCATACTTTGCAGCCCGAATGCCCATACTGAGGGGAAATTTTTTGCCGGTAATTAATTTGGCTTCTTGGGTGAGGTGAATGTGGTTGATGTGTTTGAAAGATTTTTTAAATTCATCAATCACATACCTACCATCGTCTAGTGAATTATCATTCACCACTACCAATTCGTGGGTGGTTGGGTATTCTTGAACTAAAATTCCTGGAAGATTTCTGGCTAAGTTTTCCGCTTCATCTCGTGCACAAACGATAACAGAAACGGGGTTTTCCTGAGTTTCGGTTTTAAGGGCTTCTTTATAAAAAGCCAGCCGGCTGAAGAAAAACAAATAATAAAAAATCTGAATGGCGGAAACCGCACAAAAAGCGTAATAAAGGATTATACCGACGATTTCTGGTAACATGCAGCAAAAATAATGTTTGTGGTGCAAAGAATCTCTGGAATATGCGATTCGGAGGATATTTTAGCGATTATTTCTGCCTGCATTATTCTGCTTATTTTTGCGGATGGCCGAAATTGCTTTTACGCTTGCAGGTACCGATACGCAATCGGCTGCCCGTGCCGGTACGTTGGTTACCGATCATGGTGCTATTAACACCCCTATTTTTATGCCGGTTGGTACCGTGGGCACAGTAAAGTCGCTTAATCAGCAGCAACTCACGAATCAGGTGAAAGCCCAAATTATATTGGGAAATACGTATCATTTATATCTGCGCCCCGGCACTGCCATTTTGGAAGCTGCGGGAGGTTTGCACCGGTTTATGAACTGGCATCGGCCCATATTAACAGATAGTGGCGGATATCAGGTATTTTCCTTGGCAGCCAACCGAAAAATTACGGAAGCTGGGGTGGTTTTCCAATCCCATATCGACGGAAGCCGGCATTTGTTTAGCCCTGAATCTGTAATGGGTATTCAGCGTAGTATTGGAGCGGATATTATTATGGCATTTGATGAATGTCCGCCCTATCCCAGCGAATATGCATATGCGCGCACCAGTATGGATTTAACCCATCGATGGCTTACCCGATGTGTAGATTACCTGGCAGGGCATCCACCATTATATGGGTATAATCAGGCTTTATTTCCGATTGTTCAGGGAAGTACTTATCCAGATTTGCGGAAGGCCTCCTGTGAATTTATCAGTTCGGTAGGGGCTGCGGGTAATGCGATAGGCGGACTGAGTGTGGGAGAGCCGGAAGAAATGATGTATGAGCATACGGCTGCCTGCTGCGAATCTTTGCCGGCAGATAAGCCGCGGTATTTAATGGGTGTAGGTACCCCATGGAATATTTTAGAATGTATTTCGTTGGGGGTAGATATGTTTGATTGTGTGATGCCCACCCGCAATGGCAGAAATGGTATGTTGTTTACAACGCAGGGCGTAATGAATATTCGGAATAAGAAATTTGCCGATGACTTTACCCTGATAGATCCGGGTTTGCCCGAGGATAGCCAGCTTCCTTATACCAAAGCCTATTTGCGACATCTTTTTGTGGCCGACGAATTATTGGCTTTGCAGCTAGCCAGTTTGCAAAACCTTAGTTTTTACCAGTGGTTAGTAGGGGAGGCAAGAAAAAAAATTCTGGAGGGGGTTTTTGGTTCCTGGAAGCAGCAGATGATACCTCTGCTGAAGCACCGGATGTAGCCCAACAATAAGGAACAGGGTTTAACAAGGTTTTTTAGCTGTGCAGCCGCTAGCCCATTATCTTTGCGGATAGCCATGAAAAAGATAGACTGGTACATATTAAAGAAATTTTTGACCACCTTCTTTTTTGCTATTTTCTTATTCACCATTATTGCGGTAGTGATAGATGTGAGTGAGAAAACCGACGAAATGGTCCGTTCCAGGCTAGGGGTAAAGCGCATTATTTTAGAATATTACATCGGCTTCATTCCCCACATTATCGCCCTGCTATTTCCCTTGTTTGTTTTTATTGCGGTAATCTTTTTTACTTCTAAAATGGCTGTGCAAAGTGAAATCATTGCCATGATTGCCGGCGGAACCAGTTACTGGCGGTGGCTGCGACCTTACTGGATAGGCGGAATTATATTGGGGGTTGTTTTGTGGTTTGCGAATCAGTATGTAGTGCCTAGAGCCAATAAGATCCGCAGTAGCTTCGAATCGAAATACATTGATGCCAACTCAAGCTATAATGCATTGGTGGGAGGCAATACCAATATTTATTTTCGGGTAGATTCTTTTACATATGCCGGAATTATCCGCTACGATACGATGGCCAAACGGGGTGGTCCGGTATTTATGTATCGGCTAGATAGCAATCGTATTACCTATAATATGCGGGCAGAAGGGATTGTATGGGATACTGCCATCCGTAAATGGCGCTTAGAATCTTTGTTAAGTCGCCAGTTTAATCAATTGGGGGAGAAAGTTACTCTGCAGGATTATGATAACCGGACCTATAATTTTACCCCACAGGATTTGGGAAGGGATAAATACACCAAAGAGCGATTAACTACACCTGAATTGAATCGCTACATTGAATTAGAAACCCTTCGTGGGTCGGAGGGATTGAATGATTTGAAAGTAGAAAGGTACCGGAGGGATGCTACCAGTGTAACGGTTATTCTGCTTACTTTGATTGGCGCTATTGTTGCAGGCAGAAAAGTGAGGGGTGGAAGTGGTTTGCACCTGGCTATTGGTTTTATGTTGGCTGCCTTATTTATTATTACAGACCGGTTTTCAACTATTTTTTCAACCAAGGGCAGTTTGCCTCCCTTACTTGCCGCCTGGATTCCGAATGCCATTTTTATTGGGGTGGTGATATTGCTATATCGAAAGGCACCCAAGTAATTGTTAAAATGATTTTAACGTTCGATTAGGGTGGTTTCTTTGCTCTGCAAATGAACTTGCCCTACCTTTGAGGATGTAATCTGACCTCTCTCTTTTTTATACTGATTACAGACAAATTCCGAAAAAAATCTATTATGGGAATCGTTAAAGAACGTTTTAAAGCAAAGGCTGATGCAGCCAATATAGAAATAAAAGATTTACTGAAAGAGCATGGCAATAGAAAAGCGGGAGAAGTTACGCTATCCCAGATCTATCAGGGCATGCGAGGTATAACTGGCCTGGTAACTGAAACCAGTTTACTGGATGCCCAAGAGGGTATTCGTTTTAGAGGATATAGTATTCCCGAATTACAAGCCAAATTACCTACTGCTAAGCCAGGCGGCGAGCCCATGCCGGAAGGTTTATTCTATCTGATGCTGGTAGGGGAGTTGCCAACGGAAGAGGATGCCCATCATATTACCAATGTTTGGCAGCGAAGAAGTCATGTGCCCAACCATGTTTTTGCAACCATCGATGCCTTGCCGCTGAATGCACATCCAATGACGATGTTTGTTACTGGTGTTATGGCACTGCAAACGGAGAGTAACTTTGCACGAGCCTATGCTAAAGGGATCAATAAAAAAGAATATTGGTCTTATGTATATGATGATTCGATGGATTTGATTGCCCGTTTACCCAGAATTGCTGCATATATCTACCGCAGAAAGTATAAAAATAATGAGCATATTCATCCGGATGGACTGCTCGACTGGGCAGGCAATCTGTCGCACATGATGGGGTATTCCGATGAGAGTTTTATGGAGTTGATGCGGTTGTATATGACTATTCATGCCGATCATGAAGGTGGCAACGTGTCGGCCCATACTACCCACCTGGTAGGTTCTGCCTTAAGTGATCCTTTTTTAAGTTACGCAGCAGGGATGAATGGACTAGCCGGTCCGCTGCATGGATTAGCGAATCAGGAAGTAATTAAGTGGATTTATGAGATGCAGGAGAGTTTGGGAACAGATGCGCCCACCAAAGAGCAAATTGCTCAATATGTGCAGGATACCTTGACTGCCGGAAAAGTAGTTCCTGGATATGGCCATGCGGTTCTTAGAAAAACAGATCCTCGTTTTACTGCCCAAATGGAGTTTGGTAAGAAACATATGCCGGATGATAAACTGGTGAATACGGTTTGGAATATTTACGAAACGGTTCCCCCCATTTTACAATCCCTTGGAAAAATCAAAAACCCCTGGCCCAATGTAGATGCCCACAGTGGTGCTTTATTGGTGCATTATGGACTGGTAGAATATGAATTTTATACGGTTCTCTTTGCTGTTAGCCGTGCCTTGGGGGTATTGTCTAGCCTTTGCTGGGATAGGGCCCTTGGCTTCCCGCTTGAGCGTCCGAAGTCGGTAACTACGGAATCGGTTAAGAACTGGATTGCGGGTAAGGATGAGATTTGGGATTAATTGTGCTTAATTTAAATTATGCATTATCCTGTTTATAATTTATTTCGCACTCCTTGGGGGGTTAGCTCAGTTGGCTATAGCGCCCCGATGCATCGGGGAGGTCGTTTGTAACTCCGATGCGTAGTTTCAATACCTTATAATTAAAATTTTGTAAAATACTTCGGACGGAGTAAGTTAGCAGCCC
>CAMBUH010000018.1 GCA_945870985.1 Chitinophaga pinensis | reverse complement strand
TCGCCATATACCTTACAACTTCTGCCACATTGGGCACAATAAAAACAAGCGCCTCTTGTATTATTGATGGGCTTTGTAAGAATAGACAAGCGCGATGGAATTACAGGAATCCCCATCCCAGTGGCTGTTTTCTTAATCATCAGCTCGTGCAAACGAGGCTTGGGAGCAGGCAGAAAAATACCATCCGGATCATTGGGCAACCCCTCATTCGATCCAAATACTCCTATCAGTTTATCAATCTTATCGTAATAAGGTTTCACATCCTCATAACCAATGGGCCAATCATCCCCTAAACCATCGATACTTCTGCGCTTGAAATCTTTTGGGCCAAACCGGAGCGATATTCTTCCCCAGTGATTGGTTCTTCCCCCAATCATACGGGCACGCCACCAATCCCATTTAGCACTGCCTTCCTTCATCGTATAGGGCTCGCCATCAATTTCCCATCCCCAAAAACAACCATCAAAATCACCAAAAGGACGATACTTAGTACTCGCCCCCCTGCGAGGAGACTCCCAAGGATTTTTTAGCTGCGATGAATGAATGGCGGGGTCGTAACTGGGTCCCGCCTCAATTAAACAAACTTTTAAACCCGCATTGGCCAATACGTATGCAGCCATACCCCCACCAGCTCCAGAACCCACAATTACCGCATCGTATTTTTTCGCATCTTTTTTAATTTGAAGATCTCCCATATAGCAATTTTATCGTTACCGGTTTTTAAGATATGAATGTAATTAATTTACTGACTCCAAGATAAAAATTTATTCAAATGGATTGAAACCCAACTCACTACAATACCCTTCGTAAAATCCGATGCCCCGGTTCCTTCATTTGAGTAATTCACTATAAAATTGTTTGTTTTTAGCCTTATTTTTTCATTTGAGGGGTATTCGGGCATTAAAAACACCCCTAAGGTTGAACAGGATACCGAAATTTTGTCCATTTTTGCAATTACACCTATCTTCAATTTGCATGAAAGGGGCAATTTATCAGTTACTTACCAACCAACAAACAGCCGGAAGGAAATCTTTCGCCGTTTTAATTGATCCCGACAAGGTGAATACGGCCATCATTAACGAACTCGTAGAGCGGGCTCTTACCTGTAAAGTGGACCATTTTTTTGTGGGGGGTAGTTTGGTAATTTCCAGTCAGCTGGATAGTTGTATCAAACAAATTAAATCATCCTGCAATATTCCGGTTACCCTGTTCCCCGGTTCCCCTTCGCAAATCAGCTCGCATGCCGATGCACTTTTATATCTATCGCTCATTTCGGGCAGAAATCCGGAATTACTAATTGGCCAGCATGTAATCAGCGCCCCCTTTGTAAAAAAGAGCGGACTAGAAATTATTCCTACCGGATATATGGTAATAGATGGCGGTGCACCCACTACCGTTTCGTATATCTCAAATGCAAGCCCCATACCTGCCGACAAAAACGATATTGCCATGTGCACCGCTATGGCCGGAGAAATGCTGGGTTTGAAACTGATTTATATGGATGCCGGCAGCGGTGCCCGAAAGCCCATCACCGAAACCATGATCGAGCGGGTGGCTAACAATATTTCTATCCCTTTAATTGTTGGTGGCGGAATCACCGACCCCGAAAAAGCATACCGAAATTGCAAAGCAGGTGCCGATGTAATTGTGGTGGGTAATGCCATAGAAAAAGACCCTTCCATTATGGCAGAAATCAGCGCAGCCGTGCATAGCCTGCCACTGGCTGTTTAAAACTTTTTTGCCGAAATTTTCTTACTTAAGCTGCTTGGTATCTACACGAGAGGGTGTGTCTTTGCCACTGATGATACTGCGGGCACTCAGGGCAATGGATTTAATAATCATAGCCATATTGTCCATATCAAGGGTACCCACTTCGTCACTTGCTTTATGATAATTAGGCTCACTATTCATTTTCGAGGTGCTGATGGTATGCGCAGGAACACCTAATCGTGCCAGCGTGGCATTGTCGGACCGATAAAACAAATTCTGGGTGGTATAAGGATCGGGATAAAAAGTAAAGCCGGTACCCGCTAAATTTTGCTGAAGAATCTCGCCCATATTGGTTTTTTCAAATCCAGTGATATAGGCCGAATTCTTGCCCCACTTACTTTCGGTGCCTATCATTTCGATATTAAACATGGCCACCACTTCATCTGGATTCATTTGCCGTGAAAAATAGGTTGCACCAAAGCCACCCACTTCCTCGGCCGTAAATGCAACAAAAATCAACGTGCGCTCATTGTTTTTTTGCTTCGCAAAATATTGAGCCAGCAACATCATAGCAGTGGTGCCTGCCGCATCATCATTGGCACCATTAAAAATAGAATCGGTTAGTACATTACCCTGGCGATCTTTACTCATAACACCAAGATGATCGTAGTGCCCCGAAAAAATCACATATTCATTGGGCCTGCTTTTGCCGGGTATAATTGCTGCCACATTTTGCAACGACTGACGTGTGAAACTATGATAGGCTGCTACTGAAAAATCAACTGGCTTTGCAGATGTGAGCATAAATACCGTACTATAATCCGATTGATAAAGTTGCGATTTAAATCGGGTAAGCATGCCAAAATTAGCAGCGTGAGAAGAATCGACTATTACGCAATAATTCTTTTTTGTATTTAGGTATTTTCTCGCTTCGGTAACAAAATTTTCGCCGGCTGCAATTTGTGCCATTTCATACCCCGACTGCTGATTGATTTGTAAAGTGTCTTTACAGGTAATAACTACCACATTTTTGCTATCTACCGGAACCCCATTAACGCTGGCCTGTAATCCCAAAAATTTAGGACGCAGCATTGCAAAAGTCTGCAAATACTGGTTGGTTCCCGGATAGGGCGTTATTTTCATTTTTGCAAACTCTTCGGCAATAAAAGCAGCTGCTTTATCTATTCCGGGGGTAAAAGTTTTTCTTCCCTGCATCTCGTCGGAAGCTAGTACCGACTCAATTCGCAGCACTTCTTTCGCATTAATTATTTGGTCTATCTTTTGTGCATATACACTAAATACAACCACATTCAGTAATAACAATACAAGCAACTTTCGCATATAAAAGGGTTTGAATCTATTGAAAAGTAAATTATTAGCAAATGAGCTTGTAATTATAAGCTCATCATTTCTTTAAACTTAACGGTTTGTCGCCTACTCACTTCTACTTTTTCCCCGCCCTTCAAATCTACCAGTAACCCGCCATTAAAATAGGGCTCTATTTTTTCTATCCAACGCAGGTTGATAATGTGCTTGCGGTTGGCACGAAAAAACATCCGATCGTCTAACCGCTCTTCCAATGCATTTAGCGATTTTAATATCAGTGGCTTATGGGTTCCGAAGTAAACCTTGGCGTAATTCCCTACACTTTCGAATAAACGAATCTCTCCAAGCTTCACAAACCAACATCTTTCACCATCTTTCACAAACACCTGATCTAATTCGGTAAGTGGCCCCCGATTGTTGGCTGCCATGGCAGGATTATCCTTCATCATTTCTGCCTGCAACTTATTAAGGGCTTCTCCTAAGCGCTTGGGCTCAATGGGCTTGAGTAGATAATCCAATGCATTTACCTCAAATGCTTTGATGGCATATTCATCATAGGCAGTGGTAAAAATTACGCGGGGAGCTTTTTCAACTTCCGCCAATAGTTCAAACCCATTCTTTCCGGGCATTTGAATATCCAGAAAAATTAAATCGGGATGTAACAACTCGATTTTCTCTATGCCCTCATCTACATTTGCCGCTTCCTCAATCACTTCAATTTCTGAATGAGATTGCAACAACTTTTTTAATTCATTGCGAGCCAGTCGCTCATCATCTATGATAATTGCTTTAATTGCCATGATCTTTGTGTTTAGCTAATTACTGAGGCACAAGCGTTGCTACCACCGGAAGCGAAATCTCTGCCCGAACTAAATTGGTATCTGCATTTTTTATTTGAAAAGAAGCTTTTTCTCCATACATCAATTGTAATCGGTGCTGGGTGCTGTCTATACCAAAACCACCGGAGGAAGCTGCATTTACCGTATTTTTTACAGGTAGTACGCTGTGTTCAATAATTCCAGTATTTTCTACAATCAACACATGTCGATTGTTGCGATTATCAGAAATAATCCGAACCAATCCCCCATTTTTTTCTTTGCTGATTCCATGCTTGATGGCATTTTCTACCAGGGTTTGCAACATCATGGGAGGTACGGGCTGATCTAGGGTATCTTCATCAATTTCATAGGCCACCTGCAGCCTGTCTTCGAAACGAATTTGCTCTAAAGCGAGATAATCTTTTACTATGTCTAACTCTTTTTCTAAAGTAATGGTCTCTGCCTTCTCCATCTGCATGCTGCTGCGCAGGATATTACTCAGTTCAGTAATCGCCGTTCTCGCCCTTGCCGGATTTTCATCCACCAAAGCCCGAATACTATTGAGTGCATTAAAAATAAAGTGCGGATTGATATGCGACTTGATGGTTTTCAGTTCCAGCTCCTTCACCAAACTCTGCAACTTAACCTGCTGTATCTCATTCACAGATCCCAAATCGATATAATGCCAGATGTAGTAGATAGATGCCCAAACAATAATCAGCGGCGAATCAAAAAGCAAATTAAAAATAAAACGGGTATTTACCGAAACCTTGGCGGCAGGTTCATATAATTTTAACCATTCTACCGCTGTACTATTAGCCAAATTAAATAACAAAATCGCCCCAAGAATGGTTAACACATGCAACCACCAGTTACGGGCTGTGATGGGGGGGCGTAAGTTGAGTCGCACAATCATTTCTCGCAGCAAATGAGTACACAAAACCCCAAAAATTATGGTTATCGCAATCCGGGGATATAGAACATTGTTCGTTTTATTATTGAAAATAAAAGCAAAAAACATCAAAGCTAGTCCGTAAAACAGCCACCCCCCTAACTGACAAATCCAATACAAAGTATTTCTCCTGCGCATACTTACAAATTTAATTGTTTGAAGAGGGTAAAAGCATGGGATTAAGGATTAGTGGTCAAATAAGCGGGTGTAGGGCAGAAAACCGCCTACGTTTGTATTGAACATTCTGCAAGCAAAGGTTGTTTACTATATAAATCAGACACATAGTATAAGTTAATTTTTGCATGTGTCTGATAATACACTCAAGGATATTGCTTATTTTTACAGCTTAAACCCGGTTACATGACCATCACTCCCGGCCCACTTCTAGCACAAATCAACCACCCCAACGATCTAAAAAAAATTTCCAGGGAGCAGTTGTATCAAGTTTGCCAAGAACTTCGGCAATTTATTATTGATGTAGTAAGTGTGCATGGGGGCCATTTTGCGGCCAGTTTGGGGGTGGTAGAATTATCGGTAGCCCTCCACTATGTTTACCAAACTCCCTACGACCAGTTGGTTTGGGATGTAGGTCACCAAGCGTATGGACATAAAATTTTAACCGGTCGCAGAGATCAGTTTGTTACCAACCGAAAATACAAGGGGCTCAGTGGTTTTCCTAAGCGGAGTGAAAGTGAATACGATACTTTTGGAGTAGGCCATTCCTCCACTTCCATTTCAGCTGCCCTCGGTATGTCGATAGCGGCAAAATACAAAGGGGAAAACAGAAAGTCGGTAGCAGTTATCGGAGATGGTTCTATGACGGCCGGTATGGCATTCGAAGCTATGAATCATGCCGGGGTTGCCGACAGCGATTTGCTGATTATTCTGAATGATAATTGCATGAGCATCGACCCCAATGTAGGTGCTTTGAAAGAATATTTAACTGATATCAGTACTTCTCCCACTTACAATAAAGTGCGCGACGAAGTTTGGAACCTGATGGGTAAGCTGCCAGTAGGCGAACATTTTAGTAAAGCCATGGCCAGCAAGTTAGAAGCCGGCTTAAAAGGCCTCGTAAGCAACAGCAGTAACCTGTTCGAAGCGCTGAAGCTGCGATATTTTGGTCCGATTGACGGTCACAACATTACCAAATTAGTTGATACCCTCAAAGACCTTCGCGAGATTCCGGGTCCTAAGTTGTTGCACATCGTAACAACCAAAGGAAAAGGATATGCCCTGGCAGAAAAAGACCAAACCAAATGGCATGCACCAGGCTTGTTTGATAAAGTAACCGGAGAAATATTCCGCAAAACCATTACAGCTCCTCAGCCCCCTAAGTACCAGGATGTGTTTGGACATACCTTGGTTGAGTTGGCAGAGCAAAATCCGGCAGTGATGGGCATTACCCCTGCTATGCCCAGCGGTTCTTCATTGAAAATTATGATGGAAAAAATGCCCAATCGGGCCTTTGATGTGGGCATCTGCGAACAGCACGCTGTTACCGTAAGTGCCGGTTTAGCCACACAGGGTTTGCGGGTATTTTGCAATATCTACTCATCCTTTATTCAAAGAGGATACGATCAGGTGGTGCATGATGTAGCTATACAGAAATTACCGGTAGTGTTTTGTTTAGACAGGGCCGGATTGGTAGGGGAAGATGGACCTACCCACCACGGTTGTTATGATATTGCGTTTCTGCGTTGTATTCCGCATATGGTTATCAGTGCACCTATGAATGAGCAGGAGTTGCGTAACCTGATGTACACAGCCCAATTGGAAAGCAACCAGCTACCTTTTGTTATCCGCTACCCACGCGGAGAAGGCGTTATGCCGGAGTGGAAAACTCCTTTTGAAACTATTGAAATAGGTACGGGTAGAAAACTGAAAAACGGAGCCGATGTTGCCATCCTTTCTTTAGGCCACCCGGGTAATTTTGCGCAGGCAGCTATCCGCCAATTGCGCACGCGGGGTATCGATCCAGCCCATTATGATATGCGCTTTGTAAAGCCCCTCGACGAAGAGATGCTGCATGAAGTGTTTTCGAATTATAGCAAAGTTGTTACCGTAGAAGACGGCACCGTAGTAGGTGGATTTGGCTCGGCTGTGCTTGAATTTATGAATGCCCACCGCTATAAGGCAGAAATCACCATTTTAGGAATCCCCGATAGACTGGTAGAACACGGTACCCCGAAAGAATTGCACCGCGAATGTGATTATGATGCGCAGGCAATTGAGGAAGCTGTGTTGGCAATGATAAAAGATACAGTAACTGTAATTGCGGGATAACCGGAAACTCAGCTTATTGAGCGGTTTCTGAAGTCGCTGATACTGATTCAGCAGGATTGATATCAATACCTTCCGCTTCAATATCGGCTAGCCGGTTTTCATTCCACTCAACTATAAAGTTGTTCATGCCCCCGCCTACACTCAGCTTCATATACTTTTGCTGAGCCAATTCTAAAATGGAAAGGAATAGGAAAATGGCGTGAATTTTATTGTCACAAATTTCAAACACCTTCTCAAAAGAAACCGTTTTCTCCTGCTCCAGCATATGCAGCATGTAATCACGGCTGCCCTCCATGGTATAATTGTAGGGCACAACGGTATGCACGGGTTTATTCTGACGTTCCTGCAGCCGAAGCATCACTTTTTCAAAGGATTTCATCAGCTTGAACAGGGTAATATTCTGAATTTCTGTGCCTTCCGAAGCTTCCTCACCCAATAGGGCAATTTCCCGCTGCAGATTGCCCCGCTTAATCATCAGCATCCGTTCCGCTTCCATTTCAGCCATTTTGATGGCGGCTTCCTTGAATTTTTTATACTCAAGAATCTTATTAATCAGCTCTTGCCTTGGGTCGATTTCATTGCCTGAAGCATCCAGTTCCTTACGCGGTAGCAGCAGCCGGGCTTTGATGCGCATCAGCGTAGAAACAAACAAGATAAACTCACTGCTCAGCTCTATATTCAACTTTTCGCCCTGGTGGATAAAAGTCAAAAAATCGTTGATGATTTTGGTAATGGGAATATTATAAATATCCAGCTCATCCCGCTCAATGAAGAATAAAAGCAGGTCGAAAGGCCCCTCAAACTGTTCTAATTTGATCTGATAACTCGATTGATTCACAACACTACAATTTAGGCACAAAGAAAATTGAAAAGCGGCAATAAGGAACTAGGTGGATAAGCAAGTTATCCACCTAGTTCCCTTTTGTAAGACAAAAGTCTATTTTTTGAGGGCGTCCCGAATCTCCGTCAGCAAAAGATCGGTAGAAGAAGGAGCCGGTTCAGCAGCTGGAGCAGCTTCCTGTCTAAATCTGTTGATGGCCTTAATCAGCATAAAAATTACAAAAGCCACTAATACAAAATCAATAAGGCTCGTGATAAATGCACCGTATTTTAAATCAACGGCCGGACTAGCAGCAGTTACTACTTTGCCGGCGGCATCTTTCACCTCCGCAGTGGCTTCTTTTAAAACCATAACTTTATCGCCAAAATCGACCCCGCCGGTTAACATGCCTATCAAAGGCATTACCATACCATCTACAAAAGTGGTTACAATTTTAGTAAAAGTGGCACCCATTACAAAACCCACGGCAATGTCTACCAAGTTGCCTTTAAGGGCAAATTCTTTGAATTCTTTTAATAATCCCATATAAAAATTTTATGCGGCAATATATAAATAATAGATGATAAATTACTTTTTCAATCCTGGATATTGCATTTTTAATGAAATCAGCAATTTATGCAGCTGAGAGGCTATCAAATATTCCTTGTACCAATTCTGGTCGGCTGGAATGATGTTCCAGGGTACCACATTGCAATACGTAAAGCATTCTTCATACATTTTCATGTATACTTTCCAAAGTTTTGCTTCCTCAAAATCCCGCTCGTTGTATTTCCATTGTTTATCGGGATTTTTTATGCGTTCTTCGAGGCGTTGTTGTTGTTCCTGTGGAGAAACATGTAAATATAGTTTCAGGATATGGGTATTGCAATGATGGGCAAGCAGGTGTTCAAAATCGTTGATGGCCTTCATCCGGGCCTTTGCCTGCTGGTCGTCGCACCATTTGTGTACGCGGGTAACCAAAATATCTTCGTAATGCGAACGGTTGAACAGCTGAATCATCCCTTTTGGAGGCACCTGCTGGTGAACACGCCATAAAAAATCGTACGATAATTCCAGCGAAGTAGGCACTTTAAAAGAATAAGCACGAACCCCCTGCGGATTTAATTTGCCAAACACATTCCGAATTACCCCATCCTTACCACTGGCATCCATCCCCTGAATCACCACCAGCACCGAATGCTTACTTTCGGCAAATAATAGGTTTTGCAACTCGTCTAACTCTTCTAGAAGCTGGGCAGTTTTGGCTTTTATTTTTTCCTTATTTAGTCCCTTGGGTGCACGGGTACTGATTTTTGCTAAGTTTATAGCAGCCATATCCGATTAGTTTTTCTAAAAATATTCAATTGTTCCAATAAAATAGCAACTTTGCAAAAACAATTCATGCAGCGCCCCTGGATTCATTGGATATTATTTACGGCACTTTGTATTATCTGGGGTAGTTCTTTCTTTTTAATGAAAGTGGGTATGCGCGAGCTCTCTGCCTTTCAAGTAGCATCCATCCGAATTGTAAGTGCCGGACTGGTACTGCTTCCCTTTGTAAAAAAAGCCTGGCAATCCATTCCCCGCTCACAGGTGGGCAGGGTAATGCTATCTGGGCTGATTGGCAGCTTTTTCCCCGCCTACTTATTTTGCATGGCCGAAACAAAAATAGACAGTGCCCTGGCCGGAATTTTAAATGCCCTAACTCCGCTATTTACCTTATTGGTGGGGATTCTATTTTTTCAACTGAAAGTTCGGGTATTGCAGATCCTCGGCACCCTGATTGGGTTTTTGGGGCTAACCCTGCTGATGGTATCGGGAACTGGATTTCAATGGGGCAATATTGGGTATTCGATGCTGGTAATTTTGGCAACCCTGTTTTATGGACTAAACGTGAACATGGTTGGGAGACATATGAGGGGGATCGGCGCCTTGGATATAGCCTCGCTGGCATTTGTAATGCTCATTCCCCCTTCGGCATTAATACTAGCCTATTCCGGATTTTTTCAGATGCCGTTGCTAAACAAGTCGGTTTTACAATCAATTGCAACAGCCGGTATATTGGGCATTGTAGGTACCGCAATAGCCTCCATTATCTTTTATATGCTGGTAAAAAGGGCCGGACCGGTTTTTGCCTCCATGGTAACCTATGGAATCCCCTTTGTGGCGGTTGCCTGGGGATTATTGAGGAATGAGCAGATCAATTTGCAACAATTCTTTTGCTTACTCATTATTCTGGTGGGTGTGTATCTGGTTAATAAACCCCAAAAAAAAGCCAACCCAATAGTTGAGGCGGCTGAAAATAATTCTTGATTGGGTTTTATACGGCCATCATTTCCTTTTCTTTGGCAGCCAGGTGTTTATCCACCAGCACAATATAGCGATCGGTTAAATCTTGAATCTCTTTTTCGGCATCTTTTGCCGCATCTTCACTCAACCCATCTTTCTGTAATTTCTTCACCTGCTCTATGGCATCCCTGCGAATATTGCGAATAGCTACTTTAGAATGCTCTCCCTCACCACTGGCTTTTTTAAACAATTCCTTTCTTCTCTCCTCTGTTAATGGGGGCAAGAAAAGGCGAATCTGGTTGCCATCACTCTGGGGGGTAATGCCAATATTGGCCTGCATAATGGCACGTTCAATAGGCGACAACATATTTTTTTCCCAAGGCTGAATGCTGATGGTACGCACATCCAGCACCGAAATATTGGCTACCTGTGCAATAGGGGTAGGCGATCCATAGTATTCAACCGAAATTCCATCCAACATGGAGGGGTTGGCTTTTCCCGCCCTAATTTTGGTTAATTCCGTTTCGAGGTGGGCAATGCCCTTTTGCATACTATCTTCTGCATCTGCGGTAATAAGTAATAATTCTTCAGACATATCCGGTATTTTCTAATGGTAAAGGTACAAAAATGTTGCAAGTATCCGAGAACGGATAGGGGTTGTGGACAAGGAACTGAATTCTCTCACTTATATTTGCATCCAAAGCCTACTCAAATGACAGCTCAGGAACTCGAAAAAATTGCTTCCCAGGTTAGAAGGGATATCGTTAGAATGGTACATGGCGTGCAAAGCGGACACCCCGGTGGATCACTGGGATGTGCCGATTTTGTTACCGCTCTGTATTTTGAGGTAATGAAAAGAAATCCCGGATTTTCGATGGATGGCATTGGAGAAGACCTTTTCTTTCTTTCCAACGGACATATTTCTCCTTTGTTTTATTCCGTACTAGCCCGATCTGGCTATTTTGAAGTGAAAGAATTGGCAACCTTCCGAAAAATCAATACCCGCCTACAGGGGCACCCTACTACCCACGAACATTTACCCGGGGTAAGAATTGCAAGTGGATCGTTGGGCCAGGGCCTCAGCGTGGCCATGGGAGCTGCATTGGCAAAAAAATTAAATAACGACCATTCCATCGTTTACTGCCTAACCGGCGATGGAGAACTGAATGAAGGGCAAAACTGGGAAGCCATTTTAGGGGCTGCCCATCATAAGGTAGATAACCTGATTGCCACGGTTGACTGGAATGGTCAGCAGATTGATGGATCTACCAAGCAGGTGATGAATCTGGGAGATTTACCCGCCAAATTCACTTCCTTCGGATGGAAAGTATTACATATGGACGGCAATAATATGGCAGATGTGCTTACCACACTTGCTGCCGCCAAATCAGCTGCATTTCAGGGCCAACCCATTGTAATTCTGATGAAAACCGAAATGGGTAAAGGCGTTTCATTTATGGAGGGCAGTCACGAATGGCATGGCATTGCCCCCAATGATGCCCAGTTGGCCACCGCACTCGAACAGTTGCCGGAAACGCTGGGTGATTATTAATTCAACCAAGGAATGGGAATGGGTTGCCTTTCTTGTTTTTAAAAAACAACCAACTAGTTTTTTAATTTTTTGTTTCTAAATATAGAAACAAATTTTATCTTTGCATAGTATAATCAATGCGGGTAAGATGAGATTTTTTGAAACAAAATTCTTAGAGGAGGCGGACGAATTTATTGGTACACTTGGCCAGCCCACCATTAAAAAAATTTTATACAATATCGATCTGGCCGAACAAACCAACGACCCAAAACTTTTTAAGAACTACAAAATGACATTTGGGAATTCAGAACCCAATTCGCTGGATTACAAATAAGGCTGCTTGCTTTTTGGGATAAGACTGATAACCGGAAAACCTTGGTAATTGCTACCCATGGTTTTATAAAAAAGGTTAATAAAATTCCGTCAAAAGAAATCGAAAGGGCTGTAAGGCTAAGAAGCAGGTATTTCAACAATTAATAAAGAGTAAAACCATGGCAACTAAAGCAGTAAAAACGTATTCTCTCTCTCAAATGAAAGACAAGTACATCGGAAAGATAGGTACGAATGAGAGGGATGAATATGAATATGAACTTCGGATGGACGTGTTAGGGAAAATGATAAAGGCGGCTAGGCAAGAAAGGAAATTAACACAAGAAGAATTGGGCCTGCTGGTTGGTGTTCAAAGAGCCCAAATATCTAAGCTAGAAAGCAGTGCGAATAGCGCAACCATTGATACGATTATAAGAGTTTTCAGCGCATTGAAAGCGGAAATCAATTTCAACGTAAAATTGGAAGGTAATTTTGTTAAGCTTGCATAATTGAAATAGCAGCACCCATTTAACTTTTGTCAGGTACTTTTCAACGAAAAACTCCGCCTACCGGCTCTATATGCTGGAATCCAGGCAGCAGCCAAAGTAATGCATAAAATGGTAATGCCTACCAACAGAAAATCGGGAAACCGCATGGCTACTGGATAGTAATCAATAATAAAAGTACTTCCCCCCAACTTCAGCAGTTTAAAGTGTATTTGTGCCTGACAAATTAGGGTAGCCAGCAGCATACCGGCACCTCCGCCCAATACACCCAATAATAATCCTTCCAATAAAAAAATATTTCGAATACGGGCTTTTGTGGCGCCCATAGCATGAAGTATGGCGATGTCTTTTTGTTTTTCCAGCACCAGCATGGTTAAGGAACCAATAATATTAAATGCTGCCACTACTAGAATCAGCGTAAGAATCACATAGATGAACCATTTCTCGGTTTTCATCACCCGGTATAATCCCATATTCTGCTGATAGCGGGTTTCTACCAGAAAATCTTTCCCTAGGGTTTCTTGTAGCTGTTGCTGAACCGTAGCAGGGTTTCCGGTAATGCGCATTTCAACACCTGAATATTCATCTGGCTGCATGCCTAACATAAACTGCACAAAGGGCAGATTGGTGAATACATACTTGTTATCAAATTCCTGCTGCACGGCAAAAGTTCCGGTTGGTTTTACAATAAAAGAATGCAACCCTTCTTCCGCAGTAAGGCGTGCAGCCTGTTTATTAGGCAGATACAGTACCGCGGGATATTGATATTGTTCCACTTCCAGGCCGGCAGCATTCTCTATTCCCACACCCACTACAATAGAAGGATTCTCAACCGAACCCAACAAAAACTTACCCCGCATAATATGACTTGGCGTATCTATATTGGTTACAGCGGTATATGCACTATCTACCCCCTTTACCGTAACAATCGTTTGAAATGCGCCATTCAACACGGCTTTTTCTTCAACTACCCTACTAATCGCTTCTACACCTCTAATACCACGAATTGACTGTAATTGCTTATTCGACAAGCGCATGATTTTTCCTCGGGCGGGTAGCACGCGTATATCAGCATAAAAGTCGTTGTAAAGCCCTTTTACTAAATCTTCAAATCCATTAAAAACACTCAACACAATGATTAAGGAAAGGGCGCCTACCCCAATAGCCAGCATACTGATGCGCGAAATCAGGTTGATTACACTTACCGATTGACCGGTTCTGAAATATCGCCAGGCAAATAAGAGATTCACAAAACTGTATTTTGAACAAACACGGAATTAGGATTCGGAAGTAGTTTCTTTAGCAGAATTATCAGCAGCGATGCTTTTAAAAATTTCTTCCATTTTAAATACATAATCCAGGGTATCGTCGCGATATAAATGCAACACAGGAATCCGGCGCAATTGGTGCTTAACGCGCAGCGACAATTCTTTTTTAATTTCCCAGGCCCTGGTTTCGATAGTTTTCATAGCCTGGGCAGGGTTGTTCACCTGAAACAGACTCAGATAAATTCGAGCCTCGAGCAAGTCGGGCGTTACTTTCACTGAAGAAATAGATACCATTCCCCCATCCATCATTGAAAGCCCCAATCGCCTGAAAATATCATTGAGGGCTTCCTGTAACACCCCAGCCACCTGTCGCTGCCTTTTACCTTCAGTCATATTCTCGTATTTATTGGTTACAAAATTAGTTACTTTGCAGTGTTCTCAACATTTATTTCTTCTATGAAGCGTTTTGAGCGGATATTCTTTTACTTACGTAGTCAAAAAACCAAAATAGCCCAATACGTTATTTTCAATTTATTTGCGGTTGTTTTTTCACTTGTTTCTCTGGCAATGCTAGCCCCATTTCTCCAGTTACTATTTGGAAAAGAAAAATTAGTGGATGTAAAACCGCAGCTCTCCTTTAGTGCCGATGCCGATGTAGTGTTAGACTATCTGAAATACATAATTAGTGAACTTATTCGAGACCAC
The DNA here is from genome assembly GCA_945870985.1 of Chitinophaga pinensis. Lineage (GTDB taxonomy): Bacteria > Bacteroidota > Bacteroidia > Chitinophagales > Chitinophagaceae > Sediminibacterium > Sediminibacterium pinensis_C. The sequence continues at coordinate 6,963 of CAMBUH010000018.1, read as the reverse complement.
GGACCCAATTATGCCCTTGGCTTTATTTCTTTAATAATTATCGTTGCCATCCTTTTTAAAAATCTATTTACCTATCTATCCTACATGGTATTAGCACCTATACGCAATCATGTTATGACCAAATTACGGAGTGATTTGTATGTGAAAATATTACGACTGCCTATTGGCTATTTTACCGATCAGAAAAAAGGAGATATTATCAGCCGCATGAGCAACGACGTGAATGATATCGAATGGAGCATCATAGGAACACTGGAAGGGGTTATTCGAGATCCACTAACCATTCTGATTATTTTAGCCTTTTTGATTGTAATCAGTCCACTCCTTTCGTTAGTGCTGCTTGTATTATTGCCAGTTACCGGTTTTTTGATAGGCAGACTAAGCCGTTCGCTAAGAAAACAATCTACCGAATCGCAAGAAGAGTTGGGTACCATGATGTCGATATTGGAGGAAACGCTTTCGGGACTTAGAATTATTAAAGCTTTCAATGCCGAAACAATATTAGAGAATAAGTTTACTACAACAAATACAGCCCTCAATGTACTCCGAAATAAAATGGCATTTAGAAAAGATCTTGCCTCTCCCATGTCGGAATTTATGGGGGTGTTAGTTTTATCTATCATTTTATGGATTGGGGGAACGATGGTATTGGGTAATCAATATAATCTGAAAGCCGAGGGATTTATTACCTATATTCTTTTCTTTACACAAATCATTTCACCTGCCAAATCGCTTTCTACTTCATTTTATAACGCACAAAGAGGCAGCGCTGCTATTGCGCGTATTGAAGAAATTTTACAAGCCCCCGTATTGGTGAAAGACAATGCCAATGCGATTGAATTAAAAGAATTCCGAAATGAAATTGAATTTCGAAATGTTTCATTTTCTTATAATGAAACCCCCATTTTAAAAAATATCAGTTTTACCATTCCTAAAGGCAAAACAATTGCGCTGGTAGGGTCTTCCGGAGCAGGAAAAAGTACATTGGCAGATCTTATCCCCCGGTTTCATGAAGTTACGGCAGGAGAGATTTTAATTGATGGCGTGAATATTAAAGCGTACACTACCCATTCTGTTCGGAAATTAATGGGCATCGTTACCCAAGAACCCATACTTTTTAATGACACCATCGCCAATAATATTACCCTGGGGTCTGAGCCGGCAGATCAGGATGCTATCTTTCACGCTGCAAAAGTTGCCAACGCCTATTCATTTATTCAAAAGAAAGAACAGGGGCTAGCAACCAATGTGGGAGACAGAGGCAATAAATTAAGTGGGGGAGAAAAACAAAGAATAACGATTGCCCGGGCAATTTTAAAAAATCCGCCCATACTAATATTAGATGAAGCCACTTCGTCTCTTGATACAGAAAGTGAAAGACTGGTGCAGGATGCCATCGATAACATGATGCAAAACCGCACCTCGATTGTGATCGCCCATCGGCTATCTACCATCCGCAATGCCGATGAAATTATCGTTTTACAAAAAGGAGAAATTGCGGAAAAAGGTACGCATGAATCGTTGCTTGCTCAAAACGGTATATACCGAAAACTGATAGATCTGCAGGAATTTAAATAGTTAGTCGCTTATTCAACTATAGCTAGAATATTAGAAGCGATTCCAGGGGCTGCCATTTCATCTGCATGCTTCACTAACACGCGATTTATGCCACCAATAAAATCTAGGTGAGAAAGATCGTAGATGGTATATCCCTTTTCGGAAAAGAAATAAAACATATCGTCTCTTTCTTGTTTAGTAAGTGTGGGAAAAACTTCCGCAACTACGGAGGGTTTATAAGCAGCGATAATCCTTTCTACGGTTTTTAATACAGACAAATCATTCCCCTCTGTATCAACCTTAATAAATGAAATCTTAGGCGCCCATTCAGCATAATGGGCTTGCAGATATGCAGCTAAGTTCACACCCGTCACTTTCTCCTTCAGTTTAAATTTCCCATGCGCTAGGTCGTTGGCATCGTTTACCAAACCGCCGTTACTAAAAGTGGCCTCTGAAGATGCAAAATAAAATGTTCCATCTGTTTCAGTTGCAGCAAACTGGAGCGGAACAATGTTCGTTTTATCTCTATTCAACTTGGCATTGGCAGCTAAAATGGCGAATACTTGTGTATTGGGGTCTAAAGCAACCACCAACCCTTTACTACCCGTAGCCAATGCGATGGGTACAGTAAGATCACCCGTATTTGCACCAATATCAATTACCAGACTATCTTTCCGAATAATACTTTTAAAAAAATCAACTTCTTCCTGGGTGATATGCTTAGGTTGTAACAAAGGATTTAGCCAGTTGGCATAATCAACATTGCCTTCGTCTTTCAATTGGAAACTGTCTATACGATAACCGAAATTTTGAAAAACTCTTCTAGCTTTTTTTCGGGCAAAAGAGTCTTTCAAATAGGAGAATATAGACATAATGATTGCGTATCTATTTATTCAGCAGAGGGTTTTACCAATCCCAATTTAGCCTCTAGGGATAGGGTAGCATGTGGAACCGCGCGCAGTCTGGCTTTATCTATCAGTTTACCGGTTACCCTGCAAACGCCATAGGTTTTATTTTCAATACGCATAGACGCTTTTTCTAAGTGGTCGATATAGGTAATCTGGCGACTTGCCATCTGGCCTAACTGCTCTCTTTCCATGCTTACGCTTCCATCTTCCATCGTCATGTAACGGGCGTCATCATTATCCCCTCCCATCTCATCTTTGCGGGTAATCAATCCTTGCAGGTAGCTCAGCTCTTTGCGGGCAGTTTCTAGTTTACGGGCAATCAACTCTCTGAATTCGTTCAAATCGCTATCACTGTATCTTACCAATGATACTCCGCTGGTTTTAGACACATCTGTTCGCTTTTCCATCTGGGTATAGCCCGGTTGATAGGGAACACTGGTTTTGGTAGTTATTTTGGGAACCTTCACATCTTTAATGGGTTCGGGTTGTTTTTTTACTGGTTTAACGGGTGGAGCAGGGGGTAATTTCACCTCAGGTTTTGGTTTTGTAGCAGGTGCCGCCGGGGCGGGTGCTGGTTTAGCTACCGGTTTAGGTGCAATCACTGCTACCTTAGTGGCGGGTTTGGCCACGGCAGCTTTTGAAATCGGTTGGGCAACAGGTTTAGCTGGAGCAATCGGCTTTTTTACCGGAGCTACTTGCTTTGCAGGGGCAGCCTTTGGCGGGGCAGCTACGGGCTTTTTAGCAGGAGGAGCCGCTTTTTTCACAGGAGCCGCTTTTTTAACAGGCGCCGCTTTTTTTGCAGGAGCTACTTTTTTTGCAGGAGCCGCTTTTTTAACAGGCGCCGCTTTTTTAGCAGGGGCTGCTTTTTTAGCGGGTGCTACTTTTTTAGCGGGTGCTGCTTTTTTGGCAGGAGCTGCTTTTTTTACAGGGGCTGACTTCTTGGGTGCAGGTTTTTTAGTTGGCATGGCTTACTATCCTTTTTTAATTACGTCCACTTTCAGCAATTCCTCATTAATATCAACTTCCGTGCCTCCTTCTAACTCGGGCACCCATTCAATAGAATCTGCTAAAATTTCGCGGCAAATATAGTCGTTATAGTTAATAATAGCTTGCCTCAGCCCCTCACGCAGCTGAACTTTTAATAAAATTCGGTCCGTAAGTGCCAATCCCATGTCTTTCCGGATGTTTTGCACCCGGTTCACCAGCTCCCGCGCATCCCCTTCCTGCTGTAATTCGGGGGTTATCTGAATATCTAGGGCTACCGTTAGTCCGTTTTTTACGGCAACCGTCCATCCCGGAATATCTTCCGCCAGCACATCCACCTCTGCCAATTGTATGGTAATCGGCTCATTATCAACCACAAAAGAAAAAGTTCCCTCTTTTTCTAATTGAGCAATCTCCTGGGCGCTCATCGCCGAAATGAGGTTTCCGGCCGCTTTCATGCGCTGTCCGAGCCTCGCACCCAACAATTTGAAGTTAGGTTTTAGCTTTTTACTAATTATTCCCTCCGAATCTGTTATATATTCTATTTTTTTAATGTTAACTTCTGCCAGAATCAGATGTTCAATTTTCTCTAATTGTTGTTTCATTTCCGGATTCAGCACTGGAATCATCATTTTCTGCAGCGGCTGACGCACTTTGATACTCACTTTTTTTCGCAGCGACAATCCCAAAGAACTAACCTCCTGTGCCAGTTGCATGCGATCCTCTAATTGGCGATCTATCACCTGCGCATCGGAAACAGGATAAAGCGCATGGTGCACCGAACTATGAGGCAGGCGACCCGTAATCGCATTCAGCCGGCGGAAAACCGCATCACTGAAGAAGGGGGATATCGGTGCCATCAATTTTACCAAGGTTTCTAAACACTCATATAAAGTTTGATAGGCGCAAATTTTATCATGCTCATATTCCCCTTTCCAGAATCTTCTTCTGCAGAGGCGCACATACCAGTTACTCAATTGCTCATCTAAAAAGGTTTCCATATACCTGCCGGCTACGGTAGGTTCGTACTCATCCATTGCCTGTGTAACCTGTTGGATTAGGGTATGCAGCGAGGAGATAATCCAACGATCAATCTCGGGGCGCTCAGCAACCGGAATATAGGCTTCGCGGAAGGTAAACCCATCCACATTGGCATAGAGAATAAAAAACTGATAGGTATTGTAGAGCGTACCAAAAAACTTGCGCTGCACTTCTTGAATACCTGCTAAATCAAATTTCAGGTTATCCCAAGGGGAGGCATTGGTAATTAAATACCAGCGCGTAGCATCCGCTCCGTATTGATGAATGGTTTCGAATGGATTTACCACATTACCCAGCCGCTTGCTCATTTTATTGCCATTCTTATCCAACACCAATCCATTACTTACTACAGTTTTATAGGCTACTTTATCGAACAACATCACTCCCAAAGCGTGTAAGGTATAAAACCAACCACGGGTTTGATCTACACCTTCTGCAATAAAATCTGCTGGAAAGGCTTCCCCCGAATCTATCAGTGCCTTATTTTCGAAAGGATAGTGCCACTGGGCATAGGGCATGGCACCGCTATCAAACCACACATCAATCAAATCGGGCAGGCGACGCATGGGCTCACCTTTACTGCTTACCAATACGATCTCATCCACATAAGGCTTATGCAGGTCTAATTTTTCTACAGAAGCAACCCACTTATTTACATCAGCACCCAACACCTCATTGGCTTTTTGAATGCCGGCAATCAATTCTTCCAGTGAACCTATGCAAATTTCCTCCAACCCATCGGCTGTTCGCCAAATAGGGAGTGGGGTTCCCCAGTATCTACTGCGGCTTAAATTCCAGTCCACCATATTCTCCAGCCAATTGCCAAATCGGCCCTCGCCAGTAGAAGCTGGTTTCCATTGAATGGTTTTATTCAGTTCTACCATACGGTCTTTTACCGCGGTAGTTTTAATAAACCAGGCATCCAGGGGATAATACAAAATCGGCTTATCGGTTCTCCAACAGTGCGGATAACTATGCTCGTATTTCTCTACTTTAAATGCCCGGTTTTCTTTCTTCAGCTGCACGCTGATATCAATATTCACATCCACCCACTGGGCATCGTCTTTATAATTTTTCACAAACCGCCCCGAATAGGTTCCCATGCCCTCCACAAATTTTCCTTGTCGGTCTACCAGCGTAAGTATACCAATGCCATAGCGGGAGCCCACTTTATAGTCATCCGCACCAAATGCAGGGGCTGTATGCACAATACCCGTTCCGTCTTCCGTGGTTACAAAGTCGGCCGTTAACACGCGGAAAGGATCTGCGTCTGGGGTAATGGCTTTAATCTTTTCGAGGCTATTAGCTTCCAGTGGTATCAATTGCTCGTAGCGCAACCCTTCTAACTCGCTGCCCTTGCAGGTAGCCAGTATTTCCCAAGGGATAATAGAGGAGGTTTCGTTATAAGCAGTAAAATCGGCCTTTTCACCCTCGGGCTTACAATATTTAAGCAGCAGGTTTTTGGCAACAATAATATTTACCGGGATATGGGTATAGGGATTGAAAGTTCGCACCAGCACATATTCTATCGAAGGCCCCACCGTTAAACCCAGGTTAGAGGGCAGCGTCCACGGGGTGGTGGTCCATGCCATCAGGTAAATATCCGGAGAAGACAAATGGGTACTGCTATCGCTGAGGGATTGAAATAAGAACTGCGAAGCCTCCGTTTGGCTAAGTTGAAACATGGCTACCACACTGGTATCCTTCACATTTTTATAGGTGCCGGGCTGATTGAGTTCGTGCGAGCTGAGTCCGGTACCTGCAGCAGGAGAGTAGGGTTGAATGCTTACGCTCTGATAGAGAAAGCCTTTTTGATACAGTTGCTTCAATATCCACCAAAGTGTTTCGATGTAATTGTTCTCGAAAGTGATATAGGGATTATCAAGATCTACCCAATAGCCCATTTCTTGGGTCAGTTGGTCCCACTGATCTTTAAAACGCAGCACTGCTTTGCGGCATTGCAGGTTATATTCTTCAACCGAGATGGTTTTGCCGATATCTTCTTTGGTGATGCCCAGTTCTTTTTCTACTCCTAGTTCAACGGGTAACCCGTGGGTATCCCAGCCACCCTTTCGCTTTACCTGAAACCCTTGCATGGTTTTATAGCGACAAACAAGGTCTTTCAGGGTTCGGGAGATAACGTGGTGAATACCGGGCATGCCGTTGGCGCTGGGTGGACCCTCATAAAACACAAAATGGGGTTGCCCTTCGCGGAGGGTTATACTTTCTTCAAAAGTTTTCTCTTGTTTCCAGGCAGCCAACATTTCCTGCTCGATGGCGGGGAGGTGGAGGCCTGTAAATTCAGCATATTTTATGTTCATAACCTTACAACACTTGCAGGGCGGGGCAAATTGGGCGCCCTTCCCTTTATAAAGTGGGCAAAGGTACTAAAAAGAGCCGTTGCTTGGGAGGGTGATTTCGAGGGGGTTTTTGGGGGATGGATTTGCAGGTTTTGCCTCATTTTTAAACGAAA
>CAMBUH010000017.1 GCA_945870985.1 Chitinophaga pinensis | reverse complement strand
GATGCCAACCATCCCCTGGCTGGTGAAACCCTTAACTTCGATTTGGAGTTGGTAGCTATTACCAATAGCAAGTCGATGATTATTATGCCCTAATCTTACAAAGAATAACAAAAAAGGTCTCGCTGCAGGATGCAGTTGAGACCTTTTTTGTTTAAATAGCTACTTATTGTTTTCAGGCTGGTACGGTAATTTTTTTAGTATACCACCAACCCAGCCAGGCGCCACATAAGGCCCATCCGGCCAAACAATCAACCAGGTAAGCACGGTTGTCGAAAATATTGTACCAAATAAAAGTGCTGTAGGGGATTTGGATATACACAATAAGACCAACTGCAATAGCAGCTAGCCAACATTTTAGAAAAGTCCTATCTTTCCATTGCAATAACAGCCAGCAGAATAGGCATACCATCAACACACTGGAAGCAAAACTTCTGAACATATTCAAGCCCATTTTACTTCCGCTCATCGAAAAGCCCTCATGATATTGAATCATAATTTGCGGACGTCCTTCCCAGTCTTTCGCTAGCTTCATTTCTTCGTCCATGGAAGTGCCAAGCGGGGCGGATGGAATCAGGTAACCCCCCGGTTTCTCCAACTGTTGCTGCAAAAAGCGGGTAATAGTATCCTGTTTAGATGTATAGCTCTGTGCCGGCATGTGCAGGTTCAGTACCGTCCAGGAAAGCGTTTGGGCGAAGAAAATTATCAGTCCACCCACTAAAGAAGGAATCAGATAGTTTTTCATAATATTTTTTTTAGTAAGTTAATCTTATTTATTAAAACAACCCATCTTCGTAGTATTAAATTTCTAACAGAACAATTGTATGATCAATCAACCCAACTATTCAGTAGCCGAGCGTTTGATGCGATACGTTCAAATCGATTCTACCAGTGATCCTGATAGTGTTCAGTTTCCCAGTACAGAAAAACAACTCAACGTAAGCAGATTGTTGGAAGCCGAATTGAAAGGGATGGGGGTGGAGGATGTGAGCTTGAACCCAGAAGGATACGTAATTGCCCATATTCCCGCAACGGTGGAGGGGAAGGTGCCGGTAATTTGTTTTTGCAGTCATGTAGATACGGCCCCTGATTGTTCGGGCACCGATGTAAAGCCCATTTTGCATACTCACTATACCGGTGCGGATATTCATTTACCGGATGATGCGGAGCAGGTAATTCGGTTGGCAGACTATCCTTACTTGCATCAGCATATTGGAAAGTCCATCATCACCGCTTCAGGAAAAACATTATTGGGTGCGGATGACAAATCGGGCATTGCCATTATAATGGATACCATTGCCTATTTAATGCAGCATCCTGCAATTCCTCATGGAAAAATAGTGGTTTTGTTTACCCCGGATGAAGAAACTGGCCGCGGCACCGAACGATTATCGGTGGCAGAGCTGGGGGCGAATGTTGCGTATACATTAGATGGTGGCGAATTGGGCAGTTATGAGGAAGAGACTTTTCATGCAGATGAAGTTTTGATAGCTGTAGAAGGGGTAATGGCACATCCCGGCTATGCGAAAGGCAAAATGGTGAATGCAATTACCATTGCGGCTCAATTGGTGTATACAATTGCAAAGGAATTACCTAAACCGGAGCAAACCGAACACCGGGAGGGGTTTGTACATCCGCATACCCTAGAGGGGAATGCCGAAAAAGTTACGATTCGGTATCTCATTCGAGATTTTGCTTTGGAGGGATTACATCAGTTTGAACAGAAAATACAGTCAATCGCAAAAGAATCTGCTTTGACTTATCCGGCAGCCAGGATAACTTGTACGGTGAAAGAACAATATCGGAATATGAAGCTGATAATCGATCAGCATCCCGAGATTTTACAAAACACAAAAGCAGCGTATCAGCGAGCCGGCGTGAAAATGAACATTCATCCGGTTCGGGGTGGAACGGATGGCAGTCGGTTAAGTTATATGGGCTTGCCATGTACCAATATATTTACGGGAATGCAGGCCATCCATAGCAAACATGAATGGATTGGGGTATCTGATATGGAGCGGGCAGTGGATGTGCTAATAGAATTGGTGCAGGTTTGGGCTGGAAAATAGTTTTTTAAAAATTAGGCACATGCTATAGTTGATTAATAATTGATTGTTGAAGGAATAGACTTTCAATAATAACTCAACATTTGGTAGATAACTATTAGTATACTTTCCATTCACCACTTTCTGAAACTATTCTAAATGGCTTGTTTTCCCGCTCATCCTATCCTGCTGTGCCCCTCAATTTTAGTTGTATCTTTATAAAAAATATACCTATGAGCATTTTAGTTGACTATTGGTTTATCTGGCTGGGTATTTTGATTGCATTCAGCGGATTGGTTACGGTTAATCAGGGAACCATTGCGGTGATTACCCTTTTTGGAAAATACCGTCGTATCCTACTTCCCGGATTAAATTTCAAAATTCCGGTATTGGAGAAAGTATATAAAACCGTTAGTATTCAAAATCGATCGGTAGAACTCGAATTCCAGGCAGTAACCCTCGATCAGGCCAACGTATACTTTAAAAGTATGCTGCTATATTCTGTAATAAACCAAGACGAGCAGACCATTAAAAATGTGGCGTTTAAGTTTTTTAGTGATAAAGATTTGATGCAGGCATTGATTCGTACGGTAGAAGGAAGCATTCGTGGCTTTGTGGCTACTAAGCGGCAGGCTGAAATTCTGGTGCTTCGCAGGGAGATTGTAGAATTTGTAAAAGAACAAATTGACCAATCACTCGAAAGTTGGGGATATCACTTGCAAGATCTTCAGATTAATGATATCACCTTCGATCAGGCTATTATGGATAGCATGAGTAAGGTGGTTGCCAGTAATAATTTAAAAGCAGCCGCTGAAAATGAAGGCCAGGCCCTGCTCATTACCAAAACCAAAGCTGCTGAAGCAGAGGGTAATGCTATTAAAATTTCTGCCAGTGCCGAAAAGGAAGCTGCCCGCTTAAGAGGCCAAGGGGTGGCTTTGTTCCGGGAGGAAGTGGCCAAGGGTATGTCGCAAGCTGCTGAGCAAATGAAACAAGCAAATCTGGATACCAATGTAATCTTGTTTAGTATGTGGACAGAAGCTGTGAAAAACTTTGCTGAATTAGGAAAAGGAAATGTGATATTTTTAGATGGTAGTCCTAATGGCATGGAAAATACCATGGGACAGATTATGGGGATGTTGCAAATGAAAAACAATAAAAAACCAGAGTAGTCTAGTTTAATTCAAAGAATATAAGTACCATCATGAAAAACTTTGTAGTTCTCTACTTGGTTGTTGTATTGTTCGGAGTTAGCCTGATTTCCTGTTCTAAAAAAGACAGTACTCCTTCAGTTCCTACTTCCGGTAATTTGTTTGGAACTATTCAAACTTGGGATGACAAAACCACTTCCACCAATGATATGGCCGGGGTTACGGTTACCATTACCAATTTGGCAAATAAGTCCACCACCACAGATGCCCAGGGCAGATATACTTTTACCAATCTACCTTACGATCAGTATGATCTGGAAATTTCCAAAACAGGGTATGGTACCCACAAGGTTTTTGGAGTTACTCATTCCTACGATCCTGCTTCTTCTTTGGGCACTACACAAATACCCAATATCAGTTTTGGAAAGAAGTCAACCACTACGGTAACTGCTTTGGCCGTGAATGGAAATAATGTGTTAGGGGAGCCGGGGGTTAGTTTCTCTTACACGGTTAATCCTACCCCTACCCCTGCAAGCCGTGCATTTGTTCGATATTTTCTCAGTACGGCTGCTGATGTTTCTCCAACAAAATACCTTGCCGCCAGCGCTGTGGTTAACTTCAGTAATGGAAGCGGAATAACAGGGTTTTCTACCAGCCAATTGGTGGGAATGGGCTTTACCTCGGGGCAAACAGTGTATGTAAAAATGTTTGGAGAGTCTTTTGTTACCAACGAGTATTATCAACCTAATTTGGGATATAAGATCTTTCCGAATATAAATCTTACCACTCAGCCTGCAGTAAGTTTTGTAGTACCTTAATGGATTCTCCCGCTTCTTTAGGTAGTAAATTGCAAATATAACAGGCTAAAAGCTGCAATCGTCATTATCAGCAGCGCCATTATTCCCAGGATATTGGTATTTCGGGAGTTTACAAAAGTTCCCATAATTTTTTTGTTGTTAGCAATTTGCAGGATGATGGCAATTAAAACCGGGGCGGTAATTCCATACAATATGGCGGTATATATCAGGGCGTCAATGGGTGATATGCCTAAATAATTCATGGAAAGCCCTAGAAGCAGCGAAATGGCAATGATGGTATAAAAGCCCCGAGCTTCGTGAAATTTCTTGCTCAGGCCTTGTTCCCACCCAAAAGTTTCAGCAAAAATATAAGAGAGTGATCCGCTTAATACCGGTATGGCAATTAATCCTGTACCAATAATGCCAATGGCAAATAACAGGTAGGCTGCATTACCTGCCAAGGGTTGCAGGGCACGAGCAGCTTCTTCTACGGTATTGATTTCCCGAACGCCTCCCTGGTACAAAACGGTACCGGTTGTTAAAATAATAAAATACATCACCATTCCCGAAAATGCCATCCCAATATTCACATCTTTATCTACTTCATGAATAAAGTGTTTATCAACCACTATTCTTTTCTTTCGGCTTTTCTGCTCTTCTACTTCCACAGATGCCTGCCAGAAAAACAAATAGGGTGAAATGGTAGTGCCTAAAATACCTACCAATATTGCCATAAACTGCTTGGTGAAATGAATTTGAGGTATAAAAGTGTTTTTGAGAATATGGGTAAAATCCTGTTTGTATAGGAAAGGCACCATAAAATAAACCAACATTACTATGCACATATATTTTAAAATCGCAGCCATTTTTTGATAGGGTAGGTAAATAATAAGAACGAGCAGCAGTCCCGTAAAAAATACACTAAAAAAACTAGCATCAATTTTTGGAAATAAAAGGTTTCCTACAGCACCCATTCCTGCAATATCTGCCCCAATATTCATCACAATTGCTGGAAAACTAAATAGCAGCATCAGGTATAAAATGGAACGATGATAATGCTTTTTCAAGGTGCCGGTTAATCCTTGTTCGGTAACAATACCAATGCGGGCACACATTTGCTGAATAGAAGCCATTAGGGGAAATGCTATGATGGAGGTCCATAGGGTACTCAATCCAAAAGCCGCTCCAGCTTGTGAATAAGTTGCAATTCCAGAGGGGTCGTCGTCACTCGCACCGGTAACCAATCCTGGCCCCAGTAGGTTGCTAAACTTTTTCCATCTGTAAATCAACGACTTATCTTTATTTGATTTTCCGGATTCTAATCCCATAGCTAATCCATAACAAATTCACTAACAAGTTACTACTAAAATTGTGGAATCCAACCTGCTAAATATGTGGATATCTTTGCTCAAAGGAATGATTAGTTTTAAACTGCTTTACTGACATTTGTTAGTATTATTTTAAATGTAGGATTAATAAATATTTAATTATGACAACAGCTGCCATTTCTGAACAAAAGTTACCAGCATTTACTTTAGATGCGCTGCGTGATGATGATTTTTTTGGGGCCAGGTTATTAGATCTGGAAGCTGAGTTATTTACCTTCGATTGGCAGACTCGTATCCCTTCTGTTTCTATTTCTGCAGATGATAATCATTTCTACATTGATATGCCAGTGAAAGGTTTTGATGCCAGTGATTTTAGTTTTGATTGCCAGGACGGAATTCTTTTTATTTCAGCTGAAAAAAATCTAAACGACCCTAAGGAAGATACGCTTTTATTTCGACGCTCCTTTTCTATGCCTGAAGAGGCTGCAACAGAAGGAATAAACGCTACTGTTCAAAACGGTCGTTTACAGGTTGCCATTCCAAAAATCAGATAAGTATCCTGCTTATTTTCCTGATTACCCTTTTATTTGTTTTACTTGTATCATCAACTGATGAAGTTTACTTTTTCATCAAAGTCATGCGCGGATGATACATTCAATAGTAAGTCTTTAAGTGCCATCAGCAAAGATCGGTTGGCACTGAATCCTTCCCGGTTAAAATTCAGCAGGGTAGTAATTTCCATATCATCCAGTATCGTATCGCTTGCTTCTTTGTAAAATCGATTTAATGCATCCTGATAATTTTTTTCCAGTAAAGAGTACATGGATAAAAGCTCCTCATAACTCGGCTTTTCTATTAGTGAGATCCAGCTTATGAGTTTTCGAAAAAGTTCGAGTGTTTGTAATTGATAGTGCAGAAAAAAGTCGAATTTAAGAGATTTGGATGAGCGACTCAATTGATTAATGTTATGAGAGATATCTTGCATGCTTTTTGCAGCATGCATGGCATTTCTTACAGCAGAAATATAAAGGGGTAAAAAAGGGGCTTCTCCTTGATAGTGATTATTTGTAAAAATAAGATAGGCTGATTGAATTTCTCCGTGGTGTTCCTTTACCCAATTATATTTTTCATCCGCAGAGAGTGATGAGTAGTTAGTTTTTTCATGAAGATCTTCATAAGCAGGTATGCGAAGGGCTGCTTCGGTTGCTATGTTTAAAAGTGTGGTATTCAGATGGATTGCATTATAAATAAAATAGCCGGCTTCTTTTTTTAATAGTGCTTCCGCAGATTCTGCATCGCAGTTTTCGGGATGTTGTAAGTAAGCAGATTTGCAATCATTGCCCCTTGGAAATAACCGAACCAGCCAATTAGAATAGGGGGTAAGGATTGGAATAAACAACAGAATACCCGCCAGATTCAATAAACTGGAAAAACTTACCAAGGCTAGTAAAGGATTTTTAACGCCGAGGGTTTGGGTAATAAAATACAGTATTTGTGGCATGGTTAGGATGGCCAATAGGGTAATCACTATATTAAATATCGAATTGCCGGCAGCCAGTTGCTTTTTGATATTGTTCCCTCCAATCGTTCCCAGCCATAGTTTTAGGGTAGTAGCTGTTTCTCCTCCTACAACTATATATGCTCCGGTTTCTAAAGGAATCAGTTTGCTGTGGATGGCAGTTAATACAATGGCAACAGTAACTGAACTGGATTGCATCAATAGGGTAATTAAAAAACCAATAAATAAAAATCCTCCATGGCTTAGGTGTAAATAATTCTCAAGTTTAAACGTCTGCAGGGTAGATTCCATGGCAGTTCGCATCAGGCTAAGCGAGATAAAAATCATGGCAAACCCGAGTAACAGGTATCCGCTATTTTTCCAAATTTTTTCTTTACCTCTAATGATTAAGAATAGCGCTCCCAAAAACAAAGCTGGATAAGCGGCTCGTTCGATATTTACATTAAAACCCAGGGTTGCAATTAGCCAGCTGTCTATGGTGGTTCCCAGGTTGGCGCCTAGTACAAATGCCATGGATTGTTGGATAGTAAATACACCGGCACCCAAAAATGCCAGAATCATTAACGACACCATCGAACTACTCTGCAGTATGGCGGTTATCAGCGCACTTCCGGCAATGGCCGATAGGGGTCGTGCAGCCATTTTCTGCAGAAAAATTTTAAATTTTCTGCCCGACAATTCCTGCAGGGCATTTTCTAAAAAATGCATGGCAAACAAAAACATACCCACGCCTCCCAATAACTGAGTAATCACTACTATCATAAAGCTTTGGCTTATCAGTAAGTTAGCATTTTCTTTTGAGGGCGAAAAATCATTACTGTTAATAATAGTTTGCCCGAATCATCCGGTAGTTTCCCTGAAGATCTTTGCGTAATTCAGCCTGCCATTCGGCGTTTTGAAAAAGTTGTAGGGTAGCTTCTCCCAGTCCGTCGTTTATTTCAACATACAGCCATCCTCCTTTTTCCAAATGTAGCGGCGCTGCGGCAACCAGTGCTTTATAAAATTGGAGGGGATTTTCGTTGGGAACAAAAAGGGCTGCCGTAGGTTCAAAAGCCTTTACATGGGTTGCGATTGATGCTTCATCCTTCGAGGGAATATAAGGAGGATTACTTACTATTACCTGATACTTTCCACCCCAGCCCAGATCTTGGGGGTTTAGCATATCCATCTCGGCAAAATGCATGTGTAATTGGTATCTGGCGGCATTCTTTGCAGCAACTTGCAAAGCTTCAAGGCTGCTATCACCTGCTGTTATTTCCCAGCTGGGTTGCTGCTGTTTTAGCGCCAACGCAATACAGCCACTACCCGTTCCCGCATCCAGTACCCGTAAATTTTTCTCCGTATGATCATCCAATACCCAACTCACCAATTCTTCTGTTTCGGGGCGGGGAATTAATGTATGCCGGTTAACTTCCAGCACTAACCCCATAAAAGGTGCTTCATTCAACACATATTGAATGGGTTCGTGCTGCAACATACGTTCTCTAATAAGTACCCAATGCTCATCCTGATCTATTGTAAGTGGCTGATTTTTTTGCAATAGTCGATCTACCCGTTGTAAGCCGGTAATATGCTCCATTACCCAGGATGCCAATTGCCCACTTTCCCGGTTGGAATAGATAAGTTGTAAATCACTGGCTAATCGCTGTTCGGCCTCGCGGTAAGTCATGCTGCAATGTTACTATCATTTGTCTATTTTTGCTGCACCTGCATGTTAGATTCCGAAAAATATATGTTTCGATGTTGTGAACTGGCCCAAGCTGGTGCCGGTTCAGTAGCCCCCAATCCATTGGTGGGAGCAGTGCTGGTATACGAAAATCGAATTATCGGAGAAGGATTCCATACCCAATATGGTGCTCCACATGCAGAGGTTGAATGCCTGCAAAATGTGCCGGATCATCTTCAGCAATATATTCCACTGGCAACATTGTATGTAAATCTAGAACCCTGCTGCCATTTTGGAAAAACACCCCCTTGTACAGATTTGATTATCCAATCAGGCATAAGAAAGGTAGTAGTTGCTAATACAGATCCTTTTCCAAAAGTGAGTGGAGGCGGTATCCGCATCTTACAAGCAGCCGGCATTGAAGTGATTACGGGTATTTTAGCCAATGAGGGGAGATGGCTCAACCGACGCTTTTTTACTTTTCATGAGCAGCTACGTCCCTATATTATTTTAAAATGGGCCCAAACCCAAAATGGCATCATCGGCTCATTAAAGGGGAATCGAATGCTGATATCCAATGAAATAACCCAACGCAGGGTGCACGCCTGGCGGGCAGAAGAAGCTGCCATTTTAGTAGGGTATCGAACTGCAATGGCCGACAATCCTGCACTAACTACCCGACTCGTTCCTGGAAAAAATCCAGTTCGTTTGGTGGTAGATCCACAAAGAGCTTTATCTAGCGAGTTACAAATTTTTCAGGGAGCAGCGCCTACAGTTTTACTGAATGAGCAATCTGCATTGCCAATTGGGGAGGCAATTGCCTTTACATACTCGGGTACCGATTGGATTAAAGGAGTTATTGATTATTGCCGGGAGGCAAACCTACAGAGTGTGCTGGTAGAGGGGGGCGCGGCTACTTTACAAGCATTTATCCATTCGGGTTGTTGGGATGAAATCAGGAGAATAACCAATTCCGCACTGCATCCTTCAGCAGGTATTCCTGCCCCAAGTTTACCTCCTTTGCAGGCATTTCGAAAGGAAAGTATGTTAGATGATCAAATTGAGTGGTTTCTAAATCCTACGCAAAAGAGTAATAGTTACGAAACCCAGTAAAATTATATTTTTTTCATGTTGATATCTGCCTTGTTTTTTTTAATCGCCTCTATCTTGTTATCCAGTTATTTGTCGCTGGCTTTCAGTTATTTGGGCAAAACAAAAGCCGATATTTTTCAGGTAATCGTACTCAATTATTTTGTTTGTGTAGTAACAGGATCATTAGTAAATGGCAGTATGCCGCATCCTACTATCGTATTCAAACAGGAAGGATGGTATGGGGCTGTAGCAATGGGTATTGGTTTTATTTTGGTATTTAACCTGATGGCAATTACTACCCAACAAATTTCAGTAGCTGTGTCGTCTGTTGCCAATAAATTATCATTTATCATTCCAGTTGTGATTTCTGTACTTTTATTTCACGAAAGTTTACTTTGGGTTCAATGGATAGGTATCGGCGTTGCATTGATTGCAGTTTTTTTTACTTGTTATCCAACCAATACTCTTCATAATTATTCTAAAAATAGCCTCGGAATACTATTGCCATTACTACTTTTTATAGGAAGTGGATTACTCGATACACTGATGAATTTTATTCAGCATAATTTTGTAAACGATTCGAATCGGCACAATTATTTAGTAACTGGCTTTGGGGTGGCTGGAGTGGTTGGATTAATGGTAGCTTTTTATGGTTATAGTGTGGGAACCAGAAAGTGGCATCTCATTAATCTTTGGGCAGGTATTGCTATTGGCGTTCCTAACTATTTTTCAATCTGGTGTTTGGTAAAATTTCTTTCATTAACCGGCGAGCAAAGTAGTGTGGGAATTGCACTGAATAATATGGGAATCGTATTACTTAGTACCCTGCTTGCCTGGCTTCTTTTTAAACAAACGCTCAGCAAAATCAATATGTTGGGAATAGTTATGGCGTTGATAGCTATTGGAATGATTACATTTATCCCCAGATGAGTACCCCATTATTTTTCTATACAGTGGAACAAACGGCAGAAGCTGTGTTTAAAGACAGGGGTAGTGAATTTATCGCTTGTATTTTTCCGGTTATTCACGAACCAGATTTCAAGCATCAGCTGATAGCCAGTAAAAAAGCGCACCCGAAAGCGGTACATTATTGTTTTGCTTATCGGATGGGTTCCTCGGGAGAGCGATTTAGAGTGAGTGATGATGGTGAGCCCTCCGGAACGGCTGGTAAACCAATTTTTGGACAATTATTATCGAGGGAATTAACCAATGCTGGGGTTATAGTTGTGCGCTATTTTGGTGGTTCACTCCTAGGGGTACCGGGATTAATCAATGCCTATAAAACAGCAACTTCTTTGGTTTTGCAAATGGTTCCTATCATTCAAAAGTTTATTGAAATTCCCTATCAATTGCATTTTGACTATCGCTATATGAATCCGATTATGCAAATAATCCGTCAAATGGGATGTACCATTATTCAACAAGAGATGCAACTTTTTTGTGTTTGGAAAATTTCGGTGCCTGCCAAGCAGGAAGCTGTTTTTTTAAATCAGCTGCGCGATTTTCATCAGGTGCAAGTAATTAAGGAAAAATCGGAATAGGTTTCCCACGGATTAAACGAAGCCCTTCAAAGCAGCACGATCACAGTGAAGCCAATTTTCTTCCGGATATCGGCAGTTTTTATCAATCGTGTGAATTGAATAAGCTTGTCGAGAGCGCCCACTGGTATTGGGCATACTAAAATGTGGCAACAATCCATCCAATACAATGCAAGTACCTTTTTTAACTTCCAGCGGAATCATTTCTGCTGGTTCAAAGGGAGCATTATGTAACGAAATCATTTCTGTGCCTCCGCCATTTTTTCGTTTGAACCAATCTCGCAGCGGGGTTTTATGCCCGCCCGGTTTTGCCCATAAGCATCCATTTTCAATAGTGGCATCTTCCAGTGCAAACCAAAATCCTATGCACGAAGTTGGTTCGGTATACAAAAAACTGGCATCCTGATGGATATCTACCTTGCCGCCAATACGGGCATGTTTAAAAATCATCATGCTTTGAATCAGCACATACCCATTTAGTCCCAAATCTCCCGCTAATTTAATCAGCTGAGGCGAGCGGGAAAACTGGTTGAAAATCGGATCCAGATCATGCAAGGCATGCCCTATCTTATTCAAAGAATGAAATAAATCTCCTTTTAATTCACCACTTTCCGTAAATGCATCTTTCTCAAAGAAGTAAGAGATTTTATCGCCGGAAGCAAGAAAATAATCATCACTGGTGCGGGTTTGCTCGTTTGTTTGAAAGATGGAGGCATGTCCCTCATAGTTATAACCTGCTGCCAATTCCTGCGCCCGTTTCATTAGTAGGTCGCAAGATGCTTCCGAGTTAAAGTCTGCTAATACTAAATAGCCATCCTGTTTAAATTGATCCTGAAGTGTTAGCATGTAAATATATTTGAATGCTTTGATTTACGCTTTTCCAGTGATTCGGTATACCAGGGTTCCCAAGATTTCTTTGATAAGATACTCCCAATCTTTCATCAATGAAACATCAGGATAAACCGTATTCATAAAATGGTTGGTTTCAGGATATACTTTAAAGTCACAAGGATAGGGAATACAAGATATGTTTAGTTTTTTGAAAATTTTAATTGACCTGGGCATATGTAAGGCAGAGGTAATCAATAAGAAGGGTCCTGCTATTCGGGCACTATCTATGAGTTGTTTAGTATACAAGCCATTTTCATAGGTATTTCTAGACCTTTTTTCTATCAGGATGCAGGAGTCTGGAATGCCATTATTGATAAGTTGCTGTTTAATAAAAATGGCTTCCGGTGGCTCAACCTTCCAAAAATTTCCGCTACCGCCACTGATGATTAATTGCTTTATTTTACCGGTATGATATAGATTTGCTGCCTGAATAAAACGGTCGCTGGATTTTCCAAAATAACCATTACCTGCAGTATCAAATTTCACAAAACCCGTTAACAATATTCCAGTGTTGATTGGGGGATTGGCAAGTGATTGGGGAACTGGCTTTTCCTGATAGGCAAGCATTGCTTTTCGGTATATAAAAGGGTTTGAAAAAATCAGAAATACCATACCTGCAATCCAAAACCAACGATTGCTTTTTTTTCTTTGAATAAAGCCAATAAGTAATAACGCCGCACACCAGAAAAAGGGCGTGATAAAAAAGAATAATAATTTAGATAGCGTGAAGAACATGCATAAAGTTAACGAAATCTACTGCTCACCTGCTTTTGATCTGTACCCGCTGTGTAATCGTAAAAGCCTTCACCCGTTTTAATGCCCAATTTACCGGCCATAACCATATTCACCAACAGGGGACAGGGCGCATATTTAGCTTGTCCAAAACCCTGATACATCACGTCGAGAATGCTTTTACAAACATCTAATCCAATAAAATCTGCTAATTGCAGTGGACCCATTGGATGACCCATTCCGAGTTTCATAATATTATCGATAGCATCCACCGTTCCTACGCCCTCTTGTAAACAATAGATGGCTTCATTAAGCATGGGCATCAGAATTCGGTTGGCAATAAAACCCGGATAATCGTTGGCCACGCAGGGAATTTTCTCTAATTGCTTACTCAACTCCACAATGGATTGCGTAACAGCTGCTTCGGTTTGATAGGCATTGATTACTTCAACCAGTTTCATAACTGGTACGGGATTCATAAAGTGCATACCAATAACCCTGCCGGGTCTGCTGGTAGCAGCTGCTAGGGAAGTGATGGAAATAGAAGAGGTATTGGTAGCTAAAATACAATCGACAGGCGCTGCTTTGTCGATACTTTCAAATAGTTGCCGTTTGATGGCTGGATTTTCAGTAGCCGCTTCAATTACCAACTGACAGTCTGCAACAGCCCCTTCGAGATGAGTAGAAAGGCTAAGGCGTTGAAGCGCTGCCACCCGCTGCTCTGCACTTAACACCCCCTTTTTTACCTGCCGCTCCATATTTTTTTCAATCTGGCTCTCGGCTTTTTCTAAGGCACCCCTAGAAATGTCCACCAATGTAACCTGAAATCCATATTGTATACAAACATGGGCAATACCATTACCCATAGTTCCTGCTCCAATTACGGCAATCTGTTTAATATACATAGCGTTGAGAATTAACTAAAACTGCAAAGCCAGTTTCTACTGGTAAACAAATACTATTTTTTACGCTTAAAATCACCCCGCTTCCAGGCACTCACAAAATCGGCCCAAGCTGCCGGATTAAATATATTCATAGGTGGTAGCTGACCTGAGTAATAGGCTCTATTTGCCTGCGCACGCATTTGAAAACTTACTGCTTCTTTTGCATCTGCTGGCAAATTGGCCAGAATCATTCTTCTTTGAGACTCATCCGTATTCTTTCGGGCCGTTTCGTATAAATCATCCGGAACAGTTGAATTTACAAAATCTCTTTCAAATTGTTCCCGGGTTGGCCTCGGCTTTAAAATGGTTGCTGGCAAGTAAGCGGTATCACTTACTAATAATTGAATTACACTGTATTGATTATCGGCAAGGTTTTTCGGAATTTCAATGGTTCTATCCTTAAATCCTACACTAGAAAATGTAATCATGTCTCCCTTCATCACCACAATAGAAAAAACTCCATCATAGCTGGTGATGGTTCCACGCCCTTTGCCAAGTACTATCACACTACAAGAGGGTATACCTTGCAGGCTATCGGCCGTCATTACCACCCCATACAGTTGAATCACCGAATCGGGGGTAGTTCTTTGCTGCGCCAATACTTGCTGCATACCGCCTAGGCAGAACAGAAAAAATATAAATAGCGTTTTTTTCATATTTGTTGCAAAGTTACAAAGCCGCTGATTGCGATGGTTAGAAAATCATATATTATTGAAAAGAATCTTTCTGCCCTAACAAAGTACGGCAGGTAGGGTTTAACTTTGCATTTTATCCCCCTATTTTAACAAAAACTTTCGTGATGACAGTAGAATCAGTACTTCAAGCACTCAGTCAGGTGCAGGAACCAGACCTAGGAAAAGACCTAGTTTCCCTTAATATGGTTAAAGATATTAAAATTGAGGGGGATGCAGTAAGTTTTACCGTTGTGCTTACAACGCCTGCTTGTCCTATGAAGGATATGATGCGAACCGCCTGCGAAAATGCCGTGAAGCTGTTAGTAAACAAAGCCGCTCAGGTTCAAGTGAATTTTACTGCCAATACCAGCTCCGGACGTAAATCGGGTCAGCAGGTATTGAGCGGGGTAAAAAATATTATTGCCGTAGTGAGTGGAAAGGGAGGAGTAGGTAAAAGCACCCTTTCTGCCAATCTGGCACTAGCCTTGGCTGAAGGAGGCGCCACAGTGGGTTTGATGGATGCAGATATATACGGACCGAGCGTACCGATTATGTTTGGGGTTCGGGGTGAGCGGCCTTTAATGAAAGAAGTAGATGGTAAGGGGATGATAGTGCCCTTAGAAAAAATGGGAATCCGTTTGATGAGTATCGGGTTGTTGGTGGATGAGAAGAATGCGGTGGTATGGCGGGGTCCGATGGCCAGCAGTGCCATCCGTCAGTTTGTTACGGAGGTGGATTGGGGTGAATTGGATTATCTGGTGATTGATATGCCACCCGGAACCGGCGATATTCATCTTACATTAATGCAAACAGTTCCAGTAACCGGAGTAATTATTGTTACCACCCCACAAAATGTGGCGCTGGCAGATGCTAAAAAAGCCATTGCCATGTTTGCACAGGCACAGATAAATGTTCCGATAATTGGACTGATCGAGAATATGGCCTATTTTACTCCAGCCGAGTTACCCACCAATAAATATTATCTGTTTGGTAAAGAAGGGGGCAAAAACCTGGCTTCAGAATATGAATTACCCTTTTTGGGACAAATACCCTTGGTACAAAGTATTCGGGAAGGTGGAGATGCTGGGGTTCCGGCTATGAAAAGTACCGATGAATTGAGTAAGCAGGCTTTTAGAGCGGTTACGGCACAAGCAGTAAGAAATATTGCTAGAAGAAATGCCAGTATACCGGCTACCCAGCCCATTGAAATGAATCCATAATTTTTATCGGAACATCAACCCTCAACTCGCTGCTATGAAAAAAATTGGATGGCTTTTGGTGGCAGGCATCTTTTCGGGTTGCCTGGTCTCCCGCAATCAATCAGCAAAAACTATGAGCAGTTTTGATACACAGGGGCATCGGGGTTGCCGGGGATTGATGCCAGAGAATACCATACCCGCCATGTTATATGCACTCGATTTAGGCGTGCAAACTTTAGAAATGGATGCGGTTATCTCTAAAGATGGCCAGGTACTTTTAAGTCATGAACCTTTTTTTAATCATGAAATCAGCACAACTCCTAACGGAAAAAGGGTAACCCTGGAGGAGGAGAAAAACTTGAATATGTATCAAATGAATTATGCTGAAATCGCGCAGTTTGATGTGGGTTTGGCAGCCCATCCCCGATTTCCTCAGCAGAAACGTATGCCGGTAAGCAAACCGTTGCTGGCAGACGTGATAGACAGTGTGAAAGCTTATTGTACAAGCAACAACCGAACATTACCCTATTTTAATATTGAAACCAAAAGCGACCCTGCCGGCGATGCAATCTATCATCCATTGCCCGCCGAATTTGTAGATCGCTTGGTGCTGGTTATCCAAGAAAAGCAGATAAGTAAACAGGTAATTATTCAGTCCTTTGATCCGAGAACGCTGCAGTACCTGCACGAAAAACATCCGGATATTCGAACTGCCTTATTAATTGAAGACAATGATTCCCGATCCCTCGCTGTTCAACTTCAGCAGTTGGGTTTTATACCTTCTATTTATAGTCCTGCTTCTAATTGGGTAACTCCTTTACTGGTTAAACAATGCAAGGAAATGGGCATGTTGTTAATTCCCTGGACGGTTAATGATTTGCCAACGCTACAGCAACTGAAAAATATGGGGGTAAATGGAATCATCAGCGATTATCCAAATTTGTTTGCACAATTGAAATGATGCATTACAATGGGCAGAAAAAAAAGAAGGGAGAAATTGTGTAACATTGCAATCGTATGGCCATCATAATAACAATAGACGGATTTTCATCTTGCGGCAAAAGTACCTTGGCGCGTCAGTTGGCGCAGGAATTGAACTATGTATTTATAGATAGCGGTGCCATGTATCGAGCAATTACGCTTTATTTTTTGCGGAATCATGTAGATTGGAACCAAACCTCAAAAGTAAATAAGGCATTGGCTGAAATCAATTTACATTTTGAGTATAACTCGGCATCGGCACAAAGCGATATGTATTTGAATGATGAAAATGTGGAAGCACTTATCAGAGATATGTTAGTAAGTGAACATGTGAGTGAAGTAGCAGCTATTAAGGAAGTAAGGGAATTTGCCGTACATCAGCAGCAGAAAATGGGAGAGAAAAAGGGGTTGGTGATGGATGGGCGAGATATTGGTACTACCGTATTTCCGATTGCTGAATTGAAAATTTTTGTTACCGCCGATCCTGCAGTGAGGGTGGAAAGAAGATTTAAAGAACTTATTGGCAGAAATCCCAATTTAACCATTGAGGAAGTGAAAACCAACCTCGAAATGCGCGACTATATCGATAGTAACCGGGAATTCAGTCCGCTTCGTAAAGCAGCAGATGCCATTGAATTGGATAACTCAAATCTAACCCGCGAAGAGCAACTCCAAATTGCCATCAGTTGGGCGAAAGAACGATTGAGTATGCCTGAATAAGGTTGCGATTCCCTTAGTAGGTATTCGTCATGTCTTCATCCACACAGATAATAAAGTCTGCCCTCCCCAAATGCTCCTTTTCTAGTTTATGAATATCTTTCTGTGAAACAGTGGTGATGATGGCCCTTTTCAAATCGGGTCGTTGCTGTTGAAGATACCATCCAATGCCTTCAAAAAAATCGGAATGATAGGATCCGTTATAATGGATAAATAATGATCCGGGGCGATAGTATTGTAAAATAAAGTGAGCCATAGTAGCATCCTTGATAGCCTGTGCCTTGGGTAAATTTGATCCGCCATGGCCACCCATCATGGCTATCATATTCTTATAACCCGGAAGTGTTGAATCATAAGCAACCGGAAGGGGAGCTATCCATTTTTTTTGTAAGGAACTTAATGTGTCCAGCGCTTCAAATCCTCCTCTTGCCACCAGGGATGCGAATTTTCGGGGAATATTGGTGGCTGCAAATGCAAGTTGATTGGCTTTGGCAATCTGAACCAAAGGCGCATAGTCGGTAGGATAGTTTTTCCATAGCCTAGCTGAAGAATCTAACAGCTTGACTGATATTTTTCCTTGTACAAATTGGGTAAGCGCCTCCTGATTATCTTGCTCAAACATTTCAGCACCCAATACCAGCGCTCTCAATTTTTGTAAATCATTGGTAACTTCAAATTGCAGCCAGTGAGCGATTGCATTGTTATGATATTCTCCAAATAAAAGGATATCCTTTTCCGATAATGTTTGCATCATTCGGCTATAGCTGATTTTTTTACCTTTGCTAGTATATAAAATGTAAGCTTGCTTTTGCTGCGCCTTTGCTATTTCCGTTCCACTCATCATAATTAATAAAATCAACAAGATCAGGGGTCGAATAGATGAAAATATAGATACAATCGTTTTCATGTGTTTTTCATTTATGGAAAGATAGTTTTTTTGACTAATATTAACTAGATTACCCAAATTGAAAAAGGCTTACTTGTATCCCCAAAACAAGAAATGCCGGAATAAACCGGCATTTTGAAGGATATTGGATGTAGTAGTGATATTTATTTGGTGGCCAAAAATGTTAAGGATTTTGTTTTCTTTTTTTCCAGCTCCGCATAATAGGGTGTTGCGCCAATTATCATATCAGGAATTGGCAAATTATTTTTTTGCATCATCCCACTAATGAGAATATAGCCCGAATCGGCACTAAAAAAATGATTAGCCCCTTCGGAAAAATAAACTTCCATGGTATTGGGTTGTGGATATTCAATTCGATAATATCCTGCAGGCAACAAAGTTCTTACTTCTTTCTTCGAATCCTGATCGGTATGTACTTTTCTGATGGTTATTTGATCGGCTAGCAGTAAGCCTTCGTGCGTAAAACGGATTCGATATAACCCTTTTTTTATTTCAACCTGAGAAGGCTGCATAAGCCAATTGGTTTGGGTGGCTTTTTTATTTGTATCGAATTCCCGGATATATTTTTTATTGCTTTTTTCGCTCTGTTCTATCCATATCAGTGACTGATTTTCTGAAACAGTAGCCCCTTGAGCCGAGGATCTATTCACAAAAAAAATAAGCGCTGCGATAAGAAAAAATTTCGGTGCCTTCATGTGAAATGAAATTTGAAACTTGAATGGTTAAAGGATTCGGTTAAATGCAACTGTTAGTTTGTATCTATCCCTATTACTTTGTAAAACTAGGTTGCCTGTAATACAAGGATAAGAGGGGAAATCCCCTTTTTGATATAGGGTTTTCCCTTATTAAGTAAAGATTTCATTACAAAAAGGCACCCGCTAGGTAAATGTTTGCTTCTCAGCCAGTAGGATGTTATTAGAGTAGCCCCACTTTTTCATAAGCCGAACCGTAAGCTGACTATTTTCGAAGAAAGATATCAGATATTCAAGTGTTTCGCTGCTAAGGGTTTCGGGAATGGTATTAAAAACCATACATCCACCCGGTTCCATTGCCGTAACCACCTGTTTCAAAAAAGGGGCATCCAGCGCTGCTTGAGGAATAGTATCTATAATAAATAAATCAATTATAATCAGGTTATAGGTATCAGCATTATTAGCCATAAATTCAATGGCATCCTCTTGTACCAGTTTAGTTAGCTGATTATCATCGATTCCAAATTCTTCTCGGGCAATCTGGAGAATGGTTGCATCTATTTCTACTCCGGTTATATGTGCCGTTTTACTATGCTGTTTGCGTATGGTTTCCAAAACCGATCCTGCCCCAAGGCCAAGGATTAAAATTTTTTTGGTATCGAGATTAAACGGAAGTAATTCCAATGCTCTTTTTAACACCTTTTGTAAACCTCCAAATGAGTAATTGGTATGCTTACTATCCAGCACCTTTTTGCCCAAAAAATATCGGATATACAATTCACCACTATAGCTAGATGAATAATTTTTTATGGTAACAGGCCATACATAACTAAACCATTTTATGAACCATGTAAACATAGCTGGATTACTTTTTGATATTCCGTCAGACTCTTTTGCCAGACTGCATACAATATTATTCAAACTTAATTTTCTTTAGGTAATAGCCTTTTCCATCAAGGGTAGGAGGGATGCTTGATTGAATAGTAATCCCCTCACGGGTAAGCATTACTTTTTGGGTTCCTTTATCTGTAGTTACATCAACCGGTAGCGGCATATCCAGATTCAGAAGTTGTAAACGATATGTTTGATATTTGGTGTTTTTTATACCGAACTGTAACACATCTGTTTTACGCAGATAAAAATCAAATAAAGGCTGCAGATTTTTATCAGCAGCTTTGCTGAACAGTTGTTCAACTTCTGCAGAGGTAACCGTATTGTAATAAGTATAAGCACTGTCGGTAGCCAATTTGTAAAGGGTTGGAAAAAAAATAGTATCTCCCAGCACATACCGAAGAGCATGCATAAAGCAGGATCCCTTAAAATATAAATCTCCGGTATAAGTGTCTACCGAATTTACCGATTCACCCTGCACCAGGGGCTTTAGATTTTTTACCCGACTCTTATGTTCGCTCATAACCTCATGGTAGGCTTCTTCACCGGCAAGTTCCCTGTAGGCAAGTGCTTCCGCATAGGTAGCGATGCCCTCCTGAATCCACATATGTGCCCAATCGCGATTGGTAACTTTATTGGCCCACCATTCGTGTGCATACTCATGATACAGGTTGTCGGAATAGTTTTGTCCCCCTACTTTTTTGTAATTGAACTTATCCCCATAGGTTATCATCGTTTGATGTTCCATACCTGAATTAGGAACATACGCCAATCCGATTTTTTCTTTTACCCAGGGGTATTCGCCAAAATATTTTTCTAAGATGCGTGTATCTCTTTCTTTGATATCCAGTATTTCAGCAGCATGGGAAGAATCTGATTTTAGTAAATAGATTTCAATTGGCACAGTATTGCCTTTAATCGTGGTATAATTTCTTTTGAAAACAGCATAATTACCAATATTAAACAGGATACAGTAATTACTAATAGGATATTGGGTTTTCCAATGAAAAGTGGAAAATCCGTTTTTCAATTTCTTTACCTCCTGCAAAATGCCGGCGGCAGCCACTACTTCCCCTGTTGCAACGGTGATGAAAAAGTCAACCCCTTCATTGGGTTCATCGGAAGGATGGTCTTTACAAGGGAAATACACTTTTCCTCCCTCGAACTGACAATTGATCGACATCCAGTTATTTCCCTGACCATCCTTTGTAAACGTAAATCCGCCTTGCCAAGGTGGCCGAATGGCAATGGGTGGTTTTCCGGCATAAGTAACCCGAATGGTATGTTTGCCAGGTGTAAACTTTCCGGTTCCCCATAGTACAATCCGATTGTTACTATGCGAAAAATTCACGGTTTGCTGATTGATGCTAACCTGACTGATGCTATAGTTGTTAATCAATTGCAATAGCAAGGTATCTGCCGCAGATTTCAGGGCAATCTCCACTTCTGTAAACCCTTCTAATGATTGGGCAGCAGTATTTACTTTCAGATTGATGGAATAATGCCGAATATCCATGTCTTTTTGCAGCGGGTCTAATACCCCTCCGGAAGTCATTTGGGTTTGACTAAACACTGGGCCATTGCCTAAACAGAAAGCAAGCAGAAACAATAATAGGCGCATGTTCTTTTTCTTTCAATATAGGAAATTCCTACCAAATGTGAAAAAACACCCTATAACTATGCACACCATGCTTGAATAACTTCCTCAAGAGCTGGTTCTACTTGATAAAAAAATGCCAATTTTCTAATAACACTTTCTACCACGGCATCGGGGCAGCTGGCACCACTGGTAATTAAAATGGTGGATGGATTTTTAGCGGGTAGATATCCCTCCCGTATCATCAGCTCTTTGGTATCCCACCGGCGATGTTCAATTTCTTGGTTGGATAGCAATCGGTCTGCTGAATCAATAAACCAGGTAGGTAATTTGTGTTCACATAGTTCTACCAAGTGAGAGCTGTTGCTGCTATTATACCCTCCAATTACAATGGCCAAATCGGCTGGGGTAAGCAGCATATGTTGAACGGCAGTTTGATTGTCGTTTGTTGCATAACAAAGGGTATCCCGGGTATCGGCAAAATGATCTGCCACCTGATGGGGGGCCAGTTGATAATGCTGAACGATGATTTGCTTCAGGAAATCGGCGATTGCCTGGGTATCACTCGAAAGTTGTGTGGTTTGATTAATGACCCCAATTTTAGCCAAGTCTTTTTTTGCATCAAACCCTGGTGAAAAATGGCCGGCAAACTCTTTTTCAAAATCTGTTGCAGGGCGCTTTCCTGAAATAAACTCGCCCAATATTTGTGCTTCCCGAATATCATTTACCACCACCGTTGGGGTGAGGGCAGCAGCTCTGGAAAAGGTAGCACGGGTTTCTTCATGGATGGGCTTACCGTGCACTATTATGGTATATCCTTTTGCCGCAATTTGCTCGCCGCGGTTCCATACCTTTTCTACAAAAGGACAAGTAGTATTATACTCAGCAGTTGG
>CAMBUH010000016.1 GCA_945870985.1 Chitinophaga pinensis | reverse complement strand
TTTTAATCCGTTGTTAGATGGCAAGTAAGAAGCAAAGAGAGCCGTAGGTTCGGCCGATATGGTTAAAGACACCGTGTATAAAATATGCATCGTGCCTACGGCACTCCAAGAGTCAGGTGCTAGAAGCTACTAAGGATTGAAATCCGTAGGTATATATAAAATCGAGCCGATGGCTCTATAGCCCTTCTCCACTCTCATACCCATCGGCGCCCATCCTCACTCAAACTCCTCACTCAAACTCCACTCTCATACCCCTTGGCTCCCATCCACACTCAAACTCCATACTCCAGCAGCGCACACACTCACACTGGTTCTATCGCCCCCTTTAATTCCTGCACAAAGCGGGTTTAAAAAATGATGACTGGTAGCAAAGAGGCGTAGCCTCGACACATACTACAACAACGGATTTTAATCCGTTGTTAGATGGCAAGTAAGAAGCAAAGAGAGCCGTAGGTTCGGCCGAAATGGTTAAAGACAGCGTGTATAAAATATGCATCGTGCCTACGGCACTCCAAGAGTCAGGTGCTAGAAGCTACTAAGGATTAAAATCCGTAGGTATATATAAAATCGAGCCGATGGCGCTATAGCCCTTCTCCACTCTTATACTCGTCGGCACACACTCCACACGCACATTCCACACCCAAACTCCATACTCCAGAAGCGCACACACACTCAAGCTGGTTTGTCAATGTCTATTATCCCCATTTCTGTCCTATCTGTATTTTCCTTGCATAATTTCTCAACTTTTCTGTAACTTTTCACTATGAAAAAGTCCCTATTCTTCATTTTACTAGCTGCTACTGCCGTTGCTTGCAACCAAAAACCGCAGGGCAAGATATCCCGGGTATTGGTAGTTAAAAATTTTATGCAGGACCATCCCCAATGGCGATTGCTGAACGATACCATTGTAAAAGAAGTTACCATCGGGTATAAAGGGTTAGAACTGCCTGTGCAAATAAAGTGGCGCAGAGCGGAGGATGAAAACGGCTGCCTGAAAATTGCCATGGTAGAGTTCACCCAAGTAGGAGGGGATACCAGCATCCTGCTGCATAAATTCGTATTTAACCACTATCCCTGCATCTATAAAAAAGGGTATAACGTGATTAAAAAATATGAGCGCATGGGTATTGATTTCGAGTACCTAGCGAAAACAACTTTCCGCAATTATCGGCTTAACACCAATCTGGGTAGTATTTACGGAGACGGCAGTGAACTCTTTAATATGGTGTACTTTTTAGATCAGGGGCAGAACTAACCCATTCCTCCAGCACCCTAAAAATGCAAACCTAGCCCACTAAATAGCTGCGGTCTTTCGATTCCAACACCGAATGCCCCACCAGGTATTCATCTACTTTTCTCGCACATTCTCTTCCCTCACTAATAGCCCATACCACCAACGATTGCCCCCGGCGCATATCACCTGCCGTAAATATCTTGGGAATATTAGTTTGGTAACGTCCTTCCGCTGCTTTTACATTTCCCCGCTCATCTAAATCCACATCCAACTGTTGTATCAATCCCTCCCGCATCGGATGCATAAAGCCCATAGCCAATAAAGCCAGTTGACAAGGAATCTCCCGCTCGCTACCGGCAACCTCATCAAAGCCCGCATAGCCGCCATCTGCGCGGGTTTTCCATTGCAGGTCTACAATCCGCAGCGCAATTAGTTCCCCTTTTTCATTACCAATAAACGCTTTAGTTGCCACCGCCCATTGCCGATTGGCACCCTCTTCATGTGAGGAAGTAGTTTTTAATAACATCGGATAAGTAGGCCAGGGCATATGTTGCGTTCGCTCTGCAGGGGGTTGGGGTAACAATTCAAACTGGGTTACACTGGCGGCTTCATGGCGGTTAGAAGTGCCCACACAATCACTGCCGGTATCACCGCCTCCAATCACCACCACATGCTTGCCACGGGCATGAATTTCAGCAACGGTTACTGGTTCATCACCTACCCGCTGATTTTGTTGCTTCAAAAATTCCATTGCAAAATGTACACCCGACAATTCTCTTCCAGGCACCGCCAAATTACGCGGAACAGTAGAACCGCCTGCTAATACCACCGCCTGGTATTCGCGCAGCAAATCGTTGATACTGGTATTTACCCCCACATGCGCATTACATTTGAATTGCACACCCTCTTCTTCCATCAGCCGGATGCGGCGTTCTACTACCCATTTCTCTAATTTAAAATCGGGTATGCCATAGCGCAATAAGCCTCCGGGATAAGCAGCCCGCTCAAACACCGTTACCTGATGCCCCGCATAATTCAGTTGAGCAGCAGCGGCTAATCCCGCAGGGCCCGAACCCACAATCGCCACTTTCTTGCCCGTTCTCAAAGCCGGCTTACGCGGTTGTACCAACCCTTTTTCAAAAGCGATTTCAATAATGTGCTTCTCAATTTCTTCTATTGCTACCGGCGGCTGATTGATACCGAGCACACATGCACTTTCGCAAGGGGCCGGGCAAATTCTGCCCGTAAACTCAGGAAAATTATTGGTTACACTTAATATCTCATAGGCTTCTGCCCAGTTTTTCCTGTACACGGCATCATTGAATTCGGGAATGATGTTGCCGAGCGGACAACCAGAATGACAAAACGGTACGCCACAATTCATGCAGCGGGCTGCTTGTTGGTTTAAAGCAGGCTCACTATAAGGTTGCACAAATTCGCGGTAATGCTGCCGGCGCTCTTCGGGTGAAATTTTTGCCGGTGCTTCGCGTGTAAATTCTATAAATCCGGTTGGTTTGCCCATACACTGCTAAATTTTTTTACTGCATGCTGCAGCATTTATTGCTCAATTAATTAGGGATGATTGGCTGTTTGCTTGCAGCCAACACCCTGTAATACTTTTTTATATTCGCGTGGAAATATTTTTACAAAATTCTTCAGTTGGTTGGCGAGGTCTTCTAAAACAAAGCCTGCAAGGGTGCTGCCAGTATAGCGATGATGTTTCTCTAACATTTCTTGCAACACGGCAATATCTTCATCACCCACCGGATCGAGGTCAACCATTTCGGTATTGCAATATTGCGCAAACTGATCTTTCACATCATATACATACGCAATACCCCCACTCATGCCCGCTGCAAAATTGCGGCCCGTTGCACCTAGTATTAGTACAACCCCACCGGTCATATACTCACAACCATGGTCGCCCACACCTTCCACCACCACCCGAGCACCAGAATTACGCACAGCAAAGCGTTCGCCGGCTTTTCCGCGGATAAATGCCTCCCCCGATGTAGCGCCATAAAAAGCCACATTGCCAATTAATATATTTTCTTCCGGAACAAAACTGGCCTGCCGCGATGGATAAACTATTAGTCTTGCCCCACTCAATCCCTTACCAAAATAATCATTGGCATCCCCTTCTAACTCCAAGGTGAGTCCGCGCGCAGTAAACGCTCCAAAGCTCTGCCCCGCAGTACCCGTAAAACTAAAATGGATGGTTTCATCAGGTAATCCGGCTGCCGCATATTTTTTACTGATCTCATTGCTCACAATCGTACCCACTGTGCGATCGGTATTTTTTATGGGGAAGGAGGCAGTTACACGTTTTCCCTGATCAATAGCAGGAGCTGCAGCTTTCAATAATTGCCAGTCGAGCACTTCCGATAATCCATGATCTTGTGCTTCCTGGTGATATAATCCGGTACTTGCGTCTGCCGGCTCTTTGTATAAGATGGCAGATAAATCAAGTCGACTGTATTTCCAATGAGTAATAGACTCTCGCATCTCTAGTCCATCTACCTGCCCCACCATTTCTTCAATGGATCGGTATCCGAGTTCTGCCATGATCTCTCGTAATTCGCGGGTAAGCATTTGAAAGAAGTTCACCACATGGTCGGCATTTCCTGTAAAGCGTTTGCGCAGTTCGGGGTCTTGGGTGGCTACCCCAACCGGACAAGTATTCAAATGACATTTACGCATCAGTATGCAACCTTCTACCACCAAGGCTGCGGTGGCAACGCCCCATTCTTCGGCTCCCAATAAAGTGGCGATAATAATGTCGCGGGCAGTTTTCATTTGTCCGTCGGCCTGCACCACCACACGGCTGCGGAGTTTATTTTTTACCAGGGTTTGATGAGTTTCTGCTAAGCCTAGTTCCCAGGGTAATCCGGCATGCTTGATAGAACTAATGGGCGAGGCTCCCGTACCTCCATCATTGCCCGAAATTAATATCACATCGGCCTTGGCTTTGGCAACCCCGGCAGCAATAGTGCCCACACCTGCTTTGGATACAAGCTTTACATTGATGCGTGCCGCACGATTGGCATTCTTTAAATCGAATATTAATTGAGCCAGGTCTTCAATTGAATAAATATCATGGTGGGGCGGAGGTGATATCAATCCCACTCCGGGTGTTGCATGGCGGGTTTTACCAATCCAATCATCTACTTTATGCCCGGGTAATTGTCCGCCCTCACCCGGCTTGGCGCCCTGTGCCATTTTAATTTGCAACTCATCGGCTTGCGTGAGGTAATAGCTGGTAACACCAAATCTTGCCGAAGCTACCTGTTTGATGGCCGAGCGCATCGAATCACCATTGGCCAGGGGTGTATATCGAATCTCATCTTCCCCACCTTCACCGGTAT
The DNA here is from genome assembly GCA_945870985.1 of Chitinophaga pinensis. GTDB lineage: Bacteria > Bacteroidota > Bacteroidia > Chitinophagales > Chitinophagaceae > Sediminibacterium > Sediminibacterium pinensis_C. Next base: position 19,482 of record CAMBUH010000016.1, on the reverse strand, counting down.
TACTTTTTCCACCCAACCGATTCATGGCAATGGCCAGCGTGGTATGGGCTTCCCAGGAAATAGATCCGAACGACATGGCCCCAGTGGCAAAGCGTTTGTAAATATTTTCTGCCGGTTCCACTTCATCAAGCGAAATGGAGGGACGAGTTTTTTTCAGTTGAAATAAGCTGCGGAGGGTGCAGGCTTTTTCACCTTGGTCGTTCACCAGCCGCGAATATTTTTTAAATAGTTCGTAATCGTTCTGTCGCGTGCTCAACTGCAGCAGATGAATCGTTTGCGGATTAAAGAGGTGAAATTCTCCCTTGCGTTTCCATTGATAAACTCCGCCCACGGGTAAGCGGTTGTTGGGAATATCTTTCTTATTAAAAGCAAAGAAATGTTTGGCCAGGGTTTCTTTTGCCAGTTCATCCAGTCCCATTCCCTGTATGCGCGAAGTGGCGCCCGTAAAATAATTGTCAACCACCTGTTGGTTTAATCCGATGATCTCGAATATCTGTGCTCCCTGATAAGATTGCAGGGTAGATATACCCATCTTAGAAAATACTTTCAGCAATCCTTCATTAACCGCTTTTACATAATTTTTCTTCAGCTTGTCGGCATCCAGTTCACTATTAATTTTGTCCGACAACTTCATATCGCGAATAGTAGATAGTGCGAGATAGGGATTGATAGCCGTTGCCCCAAAAGCCAGCAGGCAAGCGAAATGATGTACTTCCCATACATCTCCTGCTTCAACAATTATACCTACTTTACCACGATACCCTTTTCGTATCAGGTGATGATGAACCGCACTGGTGGCAAGCAGCGAAGGAATAGGTGCATGCTCCGAATCGATGGCGCGATCGGTGAGGATGATTACTTCAAAACCATCTTCTACGGCATCCACCGCATAGCGACAGAGCCTGTCTAGCCCAGCTTTCAGCGAACCGGATTTGCCATCGGCACGGAAATACGTCTGTAAAGTTTTTGCCTGAAAAATACCGGTATCTATACTGCGTATTTTTTCAAGTTCGTGGTTATTCAATACCGGATGCTTTAGCGCAACACAGTGGCAGGAGAGGGGATCTTCTAACAATAGGTTGCCATTGCTACCAGCAAACACTGCTAGCGACATCACCATTTTTTCCCGAATAGGATCAATAGGAGGGTTGGTAACCTGCGCAAACAATTGTTTAAAATAACTGCTCAGGTGCTGTGGTTGATCACTCAATATCGCAAGTGGGGTATCGGTACCCATCGAGCCAATTGGTTCTTTGCCGTCGATTGCCATCGGTGCGATGATGGTATCTAAGTCTTCGGTAGAATATCCAAAGGCTTTTTGGTATTTGAAAATTTGATCCGCTTCTAGGTGGGTAAACATCACGCGGGGCTCGGGTAATTCTTCTAGCCGGATTTTGTATTTATTCAGCCATTCTGCGTAGGGCTTCTTGCTGCAGATGCGGTGTTTTAATTCTTCATCGCTGATGATGCGGCCCTGCTCCATATCTACCACAAACATTTTACCGGGTTGTAGGCGGCCTTTTTCTTTTACCAATGCAGGATCTATTGGCAAAGCGCCGGTTTCGGAAGCCATAATTACGCGATCATCATGGGTAACGGTGTAACGCGATGGGCGTAATCCATTTCTATCGAGGGTGGCTCCAATAATTTTTCCATCGGTAAAAGAGATGGAAGCAGGACCATCCCAGGGTTCCATCAAAACCGCATGGTATTCGTAGAAAGCTTTTTTTACCGCATCCATTTGCTCATTGCCATCCCATGCTTCGGGAATCAGCATCATCATCACCTGCTCCAGTGGCCGGCCCGTTAGGGTAAGCAATTCAATCATATTATCTAAACAGGCCGAGTCAGATTGATTGGGTGTAACGATGGGCAACAGCATGTCCATCTCTTCTTTGGTAAAATAGGGCGTAGTAAATCCTTTCTCACTGGTACGCAACCAGTTCAGGTTTCCTTGCAGGGTATTGATTTCACCATTATGGGCAATATAGCGAAAGGGTTGCGCTAGTTTCCAGGATGGAAAAGTGTTGGTTGCAAAACGGGAATGTACCAGTCCAAATGCCGACACCATCCGCTTATCACTTAAGTCGGGAAAATAGCTTCTTACTTGCATACTGGTAAGCTGCCCTTTGTACACAATGGTTTTGTAAGAAAGGGAAGCAATATAAAATCCGATTGCATCCTGCTTAACAGTATTTTGAATGAGGTGGGTAGCATGGTTGCGAAGCACAAAGAGTTTGCGTTCAAATTCGTCGGCATGCTGTATATGGTCGGGACAGGCTACAAACACTTGTTCCATGCAGGGAACAACGGAAAGGGCAGTGGGTCCGATATCTGTTTTGTTTACGGGCACTTTCCGATAGTTGAGAATCGGTAAGCCCAGCTTTTCGGCGGTGCGGTTAAAAATATCTCGGCATTCTTCGCGCAGGCGAATCTCTTGTGGAAAAAATATAAATCCCACGCCGTATCTTCCATATTCAGGTAAGTGTATGCCGGCCTGAGCACATTCGTCAAAAAAGAATTCGTGGGGAATCTGAATCATAATGCCAGCTCCGTCACCCGAATTATTCTCGCAACCACAGGCACCCCGGTGTTCCATATTTTCTAATACAGTAAGCGCATCACTGATGTGCTGATGCGACTTGGCCCCTTTGATGCTGGCAACAAAACCAATGCCACAGGAATCGTGTTCAAATGAAGGATGATACAGGCCTTCGCCCGAGGTAGAAAATAGCATGCCAACTCAGTTTAATAGGCTGAAAAATAGATGGACGGGCAATCGAAATGGTAAGTTACGAAAAAAGCGGCCTATATGACTGAATAATTATTAACAATTTGTTCATTTAATTGAAAAATATTTAATGAAATAACATATTTTATTCATTTCATTTAGCATACTAAGCTTATGGTAATATTTTTACCCAGTGGGTGTCTACCATTAACGCTGAAGTTTCGGGCATAGCCGATTCGGGAGGAAAAATGCCATATAGTGTGCTGCCACTGCCTGTTAATGAAACATATAGGGCTCCGAGATGGTACAATTGCTGCTTATAATCTAACAGTGAGGGGTGAGCCTTGAAAACGGTATCTTCAAACTGATTGTGTATCCGATTTTTCCATTCGGCAATCGGGTATTCTATCAGTTTGGGAAGTGATTCGGTTACTGGCCGGGGTTGGATGTGTGCAAAAGCCTGTGCCGTAGAGATAGCTATACCCGGATGAAGTAACAACACCCAATAATCTTTTAGGGGCACTTCAACTGGAATAAGTTGTTCTCCTCTTCCTTTTGCAAAGCAGGGGGTATTTGTTAAAAAGAAGGGACAATCACTTCCGAGTTCCAGCGCCAACTTATCCAGTAATTCAGGTGTTGCTGGTAAATTAAATTGTTGCGCCAGTAATTGTAACATATAGCTACCATCCGAACTGCCACCGCCCATTCCGGCACCCATGGGGATATGCTTGTGCACATGCATCTGCACTTTCGGAAGGGAAGGAAAATGTTGCTGTAGCAAGTGCCAGGCTTTTACACATAAATTATCCGTTGCATTACCTGCAATGGGTATTCCGCTCAAGGTGATGCGAACGAGTTCGGTTTGGTCGGGGGCTGCCGGCACACATTCAATGGCATCTCGTAAATCTACCCGCAGAAAAATGGTTTCCAGGTTATGGTAGCCATCGGTTCTTTTTTCGGTGATGTATAATCCCAGATTAATTTTTCCGGGCGGGAATGCTACCATTGGAAAATGGATTGGTGGTGCGCTTAATAAGCCGCGATTATTTTCGCTTGTTGATTTCGTCGCGGATGGTTATCGCCCGGATATAATCTTCCTGCTCCAGCACTTCATTCAATAGCTGATGCAGTTCATCCAGCGTCATAGCAGAAAGCGATGTGTTACTGCTTCCCACCGTTTGCTTCACAGGCTCTTCTGGTTCTGGTCGCCCCGAACGAGTGGGAGGATCTTCGATTTTTTTCTCGGCCTTGCGCAGCACATCTTCGTAAATATAAATGGGGCAACCAAACCGTACCGCCAAAGCCAGGGCATCGCTGGTGCGGCTGTCGATCTCAATAATATCATTCTCAGAATTGCAAATCAGTTTCGAATAAAAAATGCCTTCCTGCAAATCGCTGATAATTACTTCCTGTAGATCAACATGACAAGCACGCATAAAATTTTTCATCAGGTCGTGGGTGAGCGGACGAACTATTTGCATGTTTTCGAGCACCACTGCAATAGCCTGGGCTTCGAAAGCGCCAATAACAATGGGTAAGCGTTGGGTGCCATTTACTTCAGCCAGCACAACGGCATACGACATCGTTTGGGTAACGCTGTGGGAGAGGGCGACTATTTCAAATTCTATCTTTCTCATGGCTGTTACAAAAGTAATTCAAAATGATTTACCATAAAAGTGCACCGCATTATTTCCTGCTTTTGGTTACTGATTTCAATAATTACATGTTTGGCAAGCCGCTTTGGTGTAATTTTGCCGAATGCATTATGTGTCTGTAGAGGGTTTAACCAAAAGTTACGGGATTCATCCCCTTTTTCGTAATATCACATTTCACATCAACGAAGGTGATAAAATTGCCATCATCGCCCGCAATGGCATTGGAAAGTCTACCCTGTTGCGTATCCTAAGTGGCAGTGAACAGCCCGATTCCGGAAAAGTGTTTATTCATAAGGATGTTACCGTAGCCCTATTTGAGCAAGATCCACATTTTGAAGAGGAGAAAACGGTGATCGATAATATTTTCCACACCAACCACCCCGTTATGAACCTCATTCGCAAATATGAGGAAGCCGTGGAAATGAATGACGGCGAAGCCATGGCGGATCTTTTCGAACAAATGGATACCTACAACGCCTGGGAATTTGAGGTGAAAGTGAAACAGATTTTAACCCGCCTTAACATCCACCAGCTTCACCAATCCGTGAAAGACCTAAGTGGAGGTCAACGCAAACGGGTAGCCCTGGCCCGCACCCTGATCGATATTGGCTTCGAACACCAGCATACCCTACTGATGATGGATGAACCTACTAACCACCTCGATGTAGAAATGATTGAGTGGCTAGAGAATTACCTCAATCAAGAAAGAGTTACCCTATTACTGGTTACCCACGACCGCTATTTTTTGGATGCTGTTTCGGAAGAAATATGGGAGCTGGAAAGAGAAAACCTATATGTATATCGAGGCGACTATGAAAATTATATGGAGAAAAAAGCGGCCCGACTGGAAAGTGAACAATCCAGCATCGACAAAGCCCGAAACCTCTATCGAAAAGAACTCGAGTGGATGCGCAAGCAACCCAAGGCACGAACCACCAAAAGTAAAAGCCGGCAAGACAGATTTTATGAGGTAGAAGCGAAAGCAGGTCAAAAATTAGAAGACCAACGCGTTCAGCTCCAGATAAAAATGAGTCGCCTTGGAGGTAAAGTGGTGGAGATGAAAAAAGTATACAAAAGCTATGGCCCTAAACAGTTGGTGAAAGGTTTCGACTATACATTTAGCAAAGGCGAAAGGGTGGGTGTAATTGGGAAAAATGGAGTGGGTAAATCTACCTTTCTTAACATGCTGCAAATGGCGGAGCCGCCGGATAGTGGTAAGATTAATGTGGGTGAAACCGTTGTTTTTGGTAATTTTTCGCAGCAGGGATTGGTGTTTAAAGAAAATGTGCGGGTAATAGAATATGTAAAATCCATTGCCGAAAATTTTCCCCTTGCTTCTGGCGGTAGTTTAAGTGCAGCGCAATTTTTGGAACTGTTTTTATTTACGCCAGATAAGCAATACACCTATGTGGAATCATTAAGTGGGGGTGAGAAAAAGCGATTGCAATTGTTAACCGTATTATTTGCTAATCCGAATTTTCTCATTTTAGATGAACCTACCAATGATCTGGACCTCCCTACGCTGGCAGTGTTGGAAAGCTTCTTGTACGATTTCCCGGGATGTGTGCTGATAGTTTCGCACGACCGGTATTTTATGGATCGACTGGTAGATCATTTGTTGGTATTTGAAGGGGAAGGGGAGATTCGTGATTTTCCGGGGAACTATACGCAATATAGAATCTGGTTAAAAGAAAACGAGAAGAAGGATAAGAAATGGGAAGAACTTACTGAGAAAAAGTCGGCCGGATTGTCGGTGGATACCATAGTGCAAGCAAAAGAGGAAACTCCTGCGGTGGCGGTGGTAAAAAGAAAAATGTCGTTTAAGGAAAAGCGGGAATGGGAGCAGTTGGAAAAAGAACTGGCTCGGTTGGCTGCAGAAAAGGAACGCATTACCCTCGAAATGAGCACAGGCAATCACAGCTTTGATGAACTGCAACAGCTGAGTGCTCAATTACTTTCTATTCAAGAAACAACGGATAACCACGAGCTACGCTGGCTCGAGATGAGTGAACTGAATCCGGGCTAGACTTTACCGGAAACTGATCAATTCTACATCAAATACTAATGTGCTGTTGGGGCCTATCTGGGCACTTACCTGACGATCTCCATACCCTAAGTGCGGGGGTATAAAGAATCTCCATTTACTGCCGGTGGGCATCAATTGTAATCCTTCCGTCCAGCCTTTGATTACTGCTGATAGGGGGAAGGTGGCGGGTTGTCCTCTTTGTACGGAGCTGTCGAATATGGTTCCATCAATTAATGTTCCGTGGTAGTGACAGGTTACATGATGGGAAGCTAGGGGTTTTTCACCGGTGCCCTGGGTAAGTATTTCGTATTGTAATCCGCTGGGTAAACTGACTACCGTTTCGCGGAGGGCATTGGTTGTTAGAAATGCTTGTCCGGCTTGTAGGTTGGCGGCGGATTTTTCTGCTTTTTGTTGGGCGAGGATGTCGGAGATTCCCATGGTGGTATTTTTTGGTGAAGATAGGGAGAAGTGAGGAGCCACGGATGCACGGATTTTCACGGATTAGCCACGGATGCACGGATGGGGCCACGGATGGAGCCACGGATGCAAGGATTTATGGATTGGGGGGGAGGAGTTTTTCGATTTGGAGATAGAGATATAGGTACATCATGCGTTCGCGGTAGGTGATAAGGTTGGATTCGGTGGCTTGGTGGATTAGGTGGAGCCATTTTTCCATGAGCTGGGGGGTGAGAGTGTTGGGTGTGGGTGTAGTTTCCATGAGATATAATTTAGGGGTTAATACGGTGGAAAACAGGTACTAATTCGGTTGGTGGGTTGTTAACCGATCACTTATTTAGTGGTTGTTATTCCGGATCAAATTTAGACTGTAGGCTAACAAAAAGGGCTCCGGAAATCACCTATTTTCTAATGAATTTATACCTATGAGATTGATTGAAAGATTACAGTATTTCTTACGTGAGGAGGGCGTTACGGCATATGCATTTGAGCAGAGTTGTGGGTTATCGAATGGATACTTGGCCAAGCAACTACGGGGGCGGGGTTCGGTGGGGTCGGATATTGTAGAGAAGATTAAGTATAACTACCCTCAATTGAGTATCGTTTGGCTGGTAACCGGTAAGGGTACCATGCTACTGCCACCCCTCCCTACGGGTAAAGAATTGGTAGCGGTAGAACTGGCCGAAGAACAAGCCTTGTTTTATACGGCTAAAGATGATGTAATACAATTGTTACATCAACAGATATTACAGTATCAATCGGTGATTGAACACAAAGACAAAATCATCCGCTTGCTCGAAAGAAATGCTGCTACTAGGCGCTACTAGAAAGGCACCAACGTAATTAGCCCATTCTTTTATCAGGCATACGCAGCAGTAGGCTCGCAGGTGCAAACCAGGTTGCGGTCGCCATGGGTATTGTTAACCCGAGCCACGGAAGGCCAGAATTTATGTTGCGTTACATACCAGAGTGGGAAAGCAGCTTCCTGACGCGTGTAAGGGTGCAACCATTCATCCGCACATATTTCTGCTTGGGTATGCGGCGCATTTTTCAGTGGGTTGTCGGTAATATCGGCAGTACCCGTTTCAATCGCCTTGATTTCGGCATGAATAGAAATGAGTGCATCACAGAATCTGTCTAGCTCGGCTTTATCTTCACTTTCTGTTGGCTCAATCATGATCGTTCCGGCAACAGGGAAACTCATGGTGGGAGCATGGAATCCGTAGTCGATTAATCTTTTGGCTACATCTTCACCTTCTATGCCTGCGGAAATTTTAAACGGACGTAAATCAACAATAAACTCATGTGCACAAGTGCCGTGTTTGCCGGTGTACAAAATTTTGTAATAGGGCTCTAGGCGTGCCTTCATATAGTTAGCATTCAGAATGGCATATTCAGTGGAGCGACGAATGCCGGCTGCCCCTAACATGCGGATGTATCCATAACTGATCAACAAAATACTGGCAGAACCATAAGGAGCCGCACTTACTGCACCCGACTGGTTGGCCACTGCAGGCAAGGCCGGATGGCCAGGAAGGAAGGGCGCCAGTTTATCATTCACACAAATAGGTCCCATGCCGGGGCCACCACCACCATGCGGGATGGCAAATGTTTTGTGGAGGTTGAGGTGACAAACATCGGCACCAATCATGCCCGGACTAGTAAGGCCTACCTGGGCATTCATGTTAGCGCCATCCATATAAACCAATCCACCCAGATCGTGTATCAATTGACAAACTTCGCGAATAGTTTCTTCAAAAACGCCATGGGTAGAAGGATAGGTAACCATCAATCCGGCCAGGGTATCTTTATATTGAAGTGCTTTTTGGGTAAGGTCGGTCATGTCGATATTACCAGCATCATCGCATTTTACTACCACCACTTTAAATCCTACCATTACCGCGCTGGCAGGGTTGGTACCATGGGCACTGATGGGTATCAATACTACATCGCGGTGTTGATTGCCATGGTGCTGATGATAGGCACGAATGGTGAGCAGACCCGTATATTCGCCCTGGGCACCGCTGTTGGGTTGCAAGCTGCAGGCAGTAAAGCCGGTAACCTCACAGAGATATTGGTTGAGCTCCTGAATAATTTGTGCATAGCCCTTGCATTGATCGGCTGGAGCAAAAGGATGGATTCCACCAAATTCGGGCCAGCTAACGGGCATCATTTCGGTGGCCGCATTCAACTTCATAGTGCAGCTGCCCAAGCTAATCATGCTCGTATTTAAGGAGAGATCTTTATTTTCTAATTGTTTGATGTAGCGCATCATCTGACTTTCACTACGGTGCACATGAAACACAGCATGGGTAAGATACACGGATTGTCTTACCAGTTCATTGGGCAACTGAGTTTCATTAGTGGGAGTTATTGCCACAGCTGATTTTCCGGCGGCGGCAGCAAATATTTGTACTAACAATTCGATATCAGCAGCGGAAGTGGTTTCATCGATACTGATACCAACTAATTCCTGATTGAAGTAGCGCAGGTTCACCCCTTTTGATTCAGCTTGGGCACGAAGTGATTGATGAGCAGCACCCCGGATGCAGAGGGTATCAAAATAATGGTTGTTGAGTTGCTCATATCCTAAAGCAGTAAGCGCATTGGAAAGCGAATGTGCGTAGCTATGAATTCTTCCAGCTATTGCTTTTAAACCTTCCGGTCCATGGTAAACGGCATACATAGCTGCCATATTAGCCAGCAGGGCCTGGGCCGTACAAATATTAGAAGTGGCTTTTTCGCGTTTGATATGTTGCTCGCGGGTTTGCAGGGCCATACGAAGCGCCCGCTTGCCCTTGGAATCAATACTTACCCCAATTAATCTTCCGGGCATACCTCTTTTAAAAGTATCCTGGGTGGCAAAAAAGGCAGCATGCGGTCCACCATACCCCATTGGAACACCAAATCGTTGGGCACTTCCAATAGCTACATCAGCCCCCAATTCTCCAGGAGGGGTTAATAAAGTGAGGGATAATAAATCGGTGGCAACTATCACTAACGCACCTTGTGCATGTACTTTTTGTATAAAGTCCGCAGGGTTTAGAATCGCACCGCGGTTATTGGGATATTGCATCAGGGCACCAAAGTAGCCGGCATCAATGGTGGCACTTGTATAATCTCCCGTAACAATTTCAATACCCAAGGGCTCGGCACGGGTAATTAATACCTGTAAAGTTTGTGGAAATACCTGCTCATCTACAAATAACTTGGGCTTTTCGGCAACATCTCCCTTATTGATGTGGTGGAATATCATTGCCATCGCTTCCGCAGCGGCAGTGGCTTCATCTAACAAAGATGCATTGGCAATCGGCAAACCAGTAAGATCCGTAACCAGGGTTTGAAAATTGAGTAAGCTTTCTAATCGTCCCTGCGAAATCTCAGCCTGGTAAGGTGTATATTGGGTATACCATCCTGGATTTTCAAAAACATTCCGCAGAATAACGCTCGGGGTGATGGTTCCAAAATATCCCTGTCCAATAAAGTTTTTGAACACCTGATTCTTAGCAGCTATCTCCTTCATCAATTGCAAATAGGCAAATTCGGTAAGCGGTGCAGGAATCACCAGTTCTTTTTGTATACGAATAGACGCAGGTATGGTTTGTTGTATCAGCTCTTCTATACCCGAAACCCCAATGGTTTGTAACATCTCTCGGGCATCTTGCTCACGTGGACCAATATGGCGACTTTCAAATTCGGGGGCGTTGGCGGAAGGGAAATTACTCATGTAAAAAAATATAATATGAAGGTGTTTGTATCATCCGGATTGTCCGGAAGCGCAAAGTTACTATCCTTATGGGTAGATTTTGTTGTTTTGTTGAAGATGGGGAAAGCATGTGAACTTAATGCATCCACTTAATCTATAGGTTCATTCGGCCACCGGGTTACAAGCTTTCCCTTACTTTTAGGGTATTACAATTTTTATGGAGGAAATTTCTTTCGATAACTGGCAAAAAAAGAGTGCAGATCACCGCAAATCGTACCAGCGCCTCTTGCAAAAAGGGAACCGCAACGATATCCTCCGCCTATTGCCCGATTTACATGATGCGGCATTTGAAAAAGTATCCTGTTTATCCTGTGCCGGCTGTTGTAAAAATTATTCTCCCCGCTTTAAAACACCCGATATCAAACGCATCAGCAAACACCTGCGCATAAAGGAAGGTGCTTTTATTGATGAATATCTGATGTTGGATACCGAGGGCGATTACGTGTTGCGATCTACGCCTTGTCCGTTTTTAGGGGAAAATAATGCCTGTAATATTTACGAAGAACGCCCCTCAGATTGTCGCCGATTTCCCTACACGGATGAAGACGTACTATTCAAGCGACCCGCCATTACACTCAAAAATAGTGAGTTTTGTCCGGCAGTTTTTTTTGTATTGGAAAAATTACAACAACAGCTCCCCTAAGCCCCGCTAATATTCCATCTTTCGCAAACTGGGTGCTTTAATCCAAGTGATTACCACTACAAGTAAAGTCATGCTGCCCCCAAACACCACCGAAGGCACTACCCCCATCAACTTAGAAGCTACACCACTTTCAAATTGTCCGAGTTCGTTGCTGCTGTTGATGAACATAGAGTTCACGCTCATTACCCTACCCCGCATGTGATCGGGTGTTTTGAGTTGTAAAATTGTTCCACGAATTACCATGCTTATGCCATCCAGCAACCCACTTAATAACAATACGGTAAACGAAAGCCAGTACCATTGGGAGATACCGAACAGAATAATGCAAATGCCAAATCCGGCAACAGCAAATAGTAATTTTTTACCCTGTTGTTTTTTTAAGGGGAATAAGGTTAAGCCGATTACTACCAGAATAGAACCTATATCTGCTGCGGCATTTAGCCAGCCAAAGCCTATCGGACCAGTCTTTAAAATGTCCTTAGCAAAAACAGGAATCATAGCAACCGCACCGCCAAATAATACTGCGAATAAATCAAGGGATAGGGCACCAAGTACTTCCTTAGTAGAAAAAACAAAACGCAATCCTTCTTTCACACTTTCTAGGGTTTTCTTGTTTCCTTTTTCGTTGAGAGGGGGCTTAGATTTTAGTTGGAAGAGATAGGCGAGTCCCGTGATTACCAATGTGCAGATAATCAGTAAGGCACCGGTATTACCTAATCCCACAATTAAAAAACCTACCAGTGCATGACCGATTACCGAGGCCGACAACCAAATACCCTGATTCCAGGTGGTTGCATTTGCCAGCAATTCTTTGGGAATGATGCTACCAATCATTGTGCCGAAAGAAGGACCAGTAAAGGAGCGGAAGATGCCGGTGAAAAAAATCACCACATAAATACAAAAGGCAATGCTGTTTTCACTCAGCTGTTGATAGGAGTATCGGGTTGATAAGGCGGTAAGCACAATGGCACACAATAAATAGGCAACTACCCCGCGTAATAACAGCTTGCGCTTTTCACTGATGTCGATAATATGGCCCGCATAGAGCGATAGTGAAACGGCGGGAATAACTTCTGCCAATCCAATCAATCCGATGGCGAATGGGTCGTTGGTTAATTCGTAAATCCACCATCCAACTAGGGTGCCCATCATCCGCAAACCCATGATGAATAAAAACCTGCCAATCATCAGGTGTTTAAACTCTTTGATGCGAAGGGCTGCAATGGGGTCGTTTCCCTGTTTGGTCATGGGTATTTTTTAAAATTATTCATTCAGCACAAATCTCCTATTCCGGCAAACTAAAATAATGTTGTCCCCTTTCTATATCTTTTTCTAGTGCATCAATCACTACTTGCAAATGCCGGGGATCACCCAAAAAATCGGCATTGCTGGCATCAATAAAAATGGTGGTGATATTGTGTTGTTTGATATAGCTGGTATAGGTTTCCTGCAAACTAAACAGGTATTCGTCGGGGATATTCAATTCGTAGGAACGATTTCTTTTTCGTATATTCTGTTGCAATTTTTGAACTGGGGCATGCAAGTAAATAATGATATCGGGAAATACCAGTTGCTGATGGATAATATCGAACAATTTCTGGTACAACCGAAATTCCTCTTCGGGAAGATTTACTTTAGCAAACAAGAGACACTTGGTAAAAAGATAATCCGACACAGTGATGCTTTGAAACAGGTCTTTGCTATGTACCATATCTTTCAACTGCTTATATCGCTCTGCCATAAAAAATAACTCAACTGGAAAAGCATATTGTTTCGGCTGCTCATAAAATTTCGCGAGAAAAGGGTTGTCGGCAAATTCTTCCAATACCAAGCGGGCATTGTAATGCTTGGCCAATAAATGACTCAGGGTAGTTTTTCCTGCACCGATATTTCCTTCAACTGTAATAAAATGATGTTTCATGCAATCTGGTAAAATTAATTACCAATCCCATTGGGTGCCTTATTTTTTTTGCACATCTCCCTTGTCGGCACATTCATTCAGGAGAGTTTCGATGGTTTTACCCAATACCGGATGCGGCAAGTGAGGGGCAATTTCGGTAAGGGGTTGCAGTGCAAATCTGCGGGCTGCCAGCAGGGGATGGGGGATGATAAGTTCCTGAGTTTCAACTTGCATATCATCTAATAACAAAATGTCGATATCTATCAGGCGTGGACCCATTTTTTCTTTACGAATTCTTCCCATTTCAGTTTCAATTTGCAACAAGGTGTGCAATAATTGGGTTGCAGTTAGTGAAGTAGCCACCAACAGCGCCCTGTTGAAAAAGTCGGCCTGTGGAATAGGGCCCCAGGCAGCAGTTCGGTAAATACGGCTCATTAGCAGGAGGTCGCCACAGCGCTCTGCAATCAGCCGTTCGGCCCGATATAGCTGTTGCAGCGGATCTTTGGTATTACCACCTATCAGTAAATAGGCACGATTCATATAATTTATATTTATTTGGGTAGCTTAGTTTTGTAGTTTCATAGTCCAGAAGCCGGCAAACCATTTTTTCCCCGAAATTCGTTCGAAAGTAAGTAATTTATAGGGTAGGTTGGATGGGTTATGGTACCTTTACTTATTTAGTATATCGGTAAATTCTGTTTTTTAATTATTTCAACAACATGAAAAGTTTCTTTAAGATTTTCTTTGCCTCCTTGCTGGCGCTCATCATTTTTACTGTAATGGGGTTTTTTCTGCTGATTGGGATCGTTGCCTTGGTCTCATCAGACGATAAATCTACCATCGATGCTAAGGCAGTTTTGGTGCTAGACCTTTCAACTAATTTTCCAGAGCAAAGTAAGGATGATCCTTTTTCTGCTTTTATGAATAAAACGGAAAACGACATTCCTTCGTTGTATGATATGGTACGCATGATTAAGGCCGCAAAAAATGATACGCTGGTGAAAGGAATTTATATCCAGTGTGCCGGAAATGCCAATGGATATGCTGCCAGCGAAGAACTCCGAAAAGCCCTTCTCGATTTTAAAAGCAGCAAAAAGTTTGTGTATGCTTATGGGGAAACCATTTCTCAAAAAGCGTATTATGTTGCCAGCGTAAGTGATTTTATTGCTACTCATCCACAGGGCGGACTCGAATTTTCTGGAATGGTTAGTAGTCTTTTCTTTTTAAAAGGTATGCTGGAGAAACTTGATATCCAGCCTCAGATTTTTTATGCTGGTAAATTTAAAAGTGCAACAGAACCTTTCCGCGAATATAAAATGACCGATGCCAATCGTTTACAAACCAGTATATGGTTGGGCGATTTATACAATCATTTGCTTGCAGCTGTTTCAGCATCTCGAAAAATTGATACAGCGGAGTTGCATCGGCTGGCGCTTTCGGGTGCTATTCAATCGGCTTCCGATGCCCGTAAACACAAGTTGGTGGATGATCTGATGTATGATGATCAGTTTAAAACAAAAATGAATCAACAGGTTGGATTGGGTGCGGATGATAAGGCCAACTTTGTAACTTTCTCTCAATATTCCAAAGCAACTGATTTTCGCCAAAGCGGCGGCGACCGTATTGCCATCATTTATGCTAATGGAGATATCGCAGGTGGAAGTGAATCTAATGAGGGAATTGGTAGCGATGCCTATCGGAGTTTGATTAGAAAATTGCGGTTGGATAAATCAATCAAAGCCATTGTATTACGCGTTAACTCTCCCGGCGGCTCTGCATTGGCCAGTGATGTGATCTGGCGCGAGATTAGCCTAACCCGTAAATCTAAGCCCGTTGTAGTAAGTATGGGAGATGTGGCTGCCTCCGGCGGATATTACATTGCTTGTAATGCCGATTCGGTATTCGCCAATGAAAATACCATCACCGGTTCTATTGGCGTATTTAGTATTGTTCCCAATCTGGAAAAGTTTTTTCAAAATAAGCTGGGCGTAGGTTTCGATCGCGTAAAAACTGCCCCCTTTGCCGATATGGGAGCCATCGACCGCTCACTCACTGAATCCGAAAAGAAATTTTTCCAAGCTTCGGTAGATTCTATTTATTACACTTTCAAAAGCCGCGTGGCGGAGGGAAGAAAAATGTCGGTGGTGTCGGTGGATAGCATCGCACAAGGTAGGGTATGGACCGGCAAACGTGCCATTAGAGTGGGTTTAACAGACAGAATTGGCACCCTACAAGATGCAGTTTTATGTGCAGCTAAAATGAGTAAGGTAACCAGCTACAGCGTTCGAGAATATCCCGAGAAAAAAACTTTGCTCGAAGAACTTACGGAAGGATATAAAAAATCTGTTCGCAGTTCGGTGGTTAAGGAAGAACTTAGCGTGGATGCTATTTACTGGATGGAACAATGGAAGGGCATCGAAAGTATGGTAGGCACCCCACAAATGAAAATGCCTTTTACATTTCAAGTAAAATAGTTTGGTAAGATTTATATTGATGCATGGAAAATAATTACAGTCAAATAAGGGCCATGTTGGCAATCACTAAGGCAAGTTTGCGGGCAATATTCCGCAGCCCTTCCGCAGTGTTATTCAGTATAGCTTTCCCTCTGATTTTTATTTTGGTATTTGGTTTTATCGGCAGTAGCGGAAAAATTTCGGTGAGTGTTGCTTTTACTTCACAATCTGATACTGCCAATCCCGTTTTTTCTGCTATCCGAAAAATGTCGGGTATAAAAGTATTCCAAAAAGATTCGGTAACCTTGCGCGAAGATCTGGAAAAGGGAAGGATTACTGCCCTAATCACCATCCGAAAATCTTCCTTGCCTACTCCACCTTATTTTATCGACCTCCAAAGTTCCGACGCGGTGAATCCCCAAAACTTGCAGGTACTTACCTCAATTCTCAATGCAATTATTGCCGGCATTAACCAACAAACCTATGCCAGTGCTCCCACCATTGCATTGGTGAATAGTCAGGTTCAAAAAATTCCCGGACGTATTTATCGTACCATCGATTTTATTTTACCCGGACAATTAGGCTTTTCCCTACTTAGTGCCGGTGTGTTTGGAGTAGCCTTCTTGTTCTTTAATCTTCGGCAGCAACTGGTATTGAAACGTTTTTATGCTACCCCCATACGAAGGCCGTATATTATTTTAGGAGAAGCCTTTAGTCGGGTGATTTTTCAGATGATGACGGCTATCATTATTATTCTAGTTGGGCATTTTGCCTTTCAGTTTACACTGGTGCATGGATGGCTAACTTTTTTTAACATCATGCTGCTTAGCTTTCTTGCATTGGTTTTATTCATGGGCTTTGGCTTTATCGTAAGCAGCGTAGCGAAAACCGAAAGCACCATTCCACCCTTTGCCAATTTGATTACCCTTCCCCAGTTTTTATTGGCAGGAACTTTTTTTCCCATCGAAACTTTCCCCACCTGGTTACAACCTATTTGTAAAGTATTGCCCCTAACTCATTTTAATACAGCCATGCGCAACATCGCTTTTGAAGGGGCCAGTTTATCAGCCTGCTGGAGCGAATTAGGGGTATTGGGTATATGGACGGTGCTAGTATATACCGTTGCGTTTAAAACTTTTAAGTGGGATTAACTATGCGGCAAATTCGTTTTATTTTAATCAGTGTGTTGGTATTATCGTTGTTATTGTTTGGCATTGGCATGCTGATGCCTTCTCGTGTGGTGGTTTCCCGCGCAATTGATTTGCCGGTAGCCCAAACTAAAGTACTTCCCCTGTTGCAAAACATACAACAATGGCCGCAGTGGATGCAGGGCTTAGATAGTTCGGAAGTTTCCATGGTGAACGATAGTACCTTTCAATTGGGAAAGCTTCGAGTAAACTGGATTACCCGCAACGATACTTTGCTATTGTCTGAATGGCATCCCGAAAATGGAACAGTTCAAATCTCTACCATGCAACTGATTTCAATACCGGGTGGACAGGGATGTACCGTTCAATGGCAGTTTGAACAGGCGGTAGGTTGGTGGCCCTGGGAAAGACTGGGCTCGATGATGAATGAAAAAATTATGGGTCCTCAACTTCAAACGAATCTGCAACGCCTGAGCGATCATCTGCTCACAACTCCTTAGTGAGGTGGATTTTAATAAAACGAAGGTTCTCTTGAATCCCTTTGTATTTTCTGCGCAGTAACGGTGAACGGCCAAAAATTTGTTTAAAAGCGGCTTCTCCCATTTGCTCCCATTCTCCGGTACTCAGTTCTAATATTTCGGGTATGGGTTTAAAACGAGTTTCTGAATGCGGACGACTGAATCGGTTCCAGGGGCAAACGTCCTGACAAGTATCACAACCAAACATCCAGTCGTTCCACTTTCCCTTCATTTCATTAGGTATCAGCTGATCTTTTAGTTCAATGGTAAAATAGCTGATGCATTTGCTGCCATCAATTACTTTGTCGGGCAAAATCGCATCCGTAGGGCAGGCATCAATACATTGGGTACAAGTGCCGCAATAGTCTTTTGCCATTGGATTATCATAGGCAAGCGGTATATCCACCATGAGTGTAGCAATAAAGAAAAACGAACCTTGTTTGCGGTTAATCAGATTTCCGTTTTTACCCACCCAGCCCAATCCACTTTTCACGGCCCAGCTGCGTTCCAACACCGGAGCGGAATCAACCAGTCCTCTTCCCTGTACGTTGCCGATTTTTTCTCGCATTTGCTGTAAGAGGGAATGGAGTTTATCTTTTATCACAAAATGGTAATCCTCCCCATACGCATAGCTAGCAATCTGCGGTTGATCGGGAGATTGCTTTTGCGAGGGAAAATAATTGAGCAATAGTGTAATTACTGATTGGGTTCCAGGTACCAGCTTTCGGGGATCTATGCGTAAGTCGAAATGATTTTCCATGTATTGCATGGTGCCCTGCATGCCTTTATTCAGCCATTTTTCCAACCGGCGAGCATCTTCGTCTAGCTGCTCTGCACGCGCAATACCGCAATACGTAAAGCCCAAGGCTGTTGCAAGTGATTTTACAAGGGCGCTATGTTGTTCGGCAGTGCTGATATACTATTATTTAATGGCAGGCTGAAGGTAATTGATCATCCAGTGCCTTTCGAATGCGTTTATAAGCATCCGATTTTTCGGTATTTTCCATCTTTCTGGTTAGCACGAGAAATCCGTAATTTCTGCACCAATCTATACCAGCCCAACTGCCGCACAAACCCGGACAATCCAATGCGGTAGCCACTCCCTCCGTATTGGTGGAAGCTACCCAGGCCCCCATAGTATAAGCCAATCCAGTAGCTTGTACCGGCGCATATTTGATGAGGGATGGGGAAGTACGTACTTTTTGCATTTCCTGCACAGAAGCCTCGCTTAATATTCTTTTACCATTGAACATACCCTTATTCAAAATCATGGTAATAAAATTGCTCAGGTCGTTGGCAGAGCCCACTGCACCCCCGGAAGGATTTGCGGCACCAAAACTGGAGAAGCTGGTGCTACGCATCATCAATGGTCGAGTGATTTTTTCTGCCATCAACTGCTCAAATCCCCTGCGGGTAATCACTTCCAATACCCGGGCCGCCATGTTTAATCCCACCTGACTATACCAGAATTCAGTAGCGGGGTTGGCTTTGATTTCTCTTTTGGTTGCATAGCTTTCCACCTCTTCTTGCAGTGACGAAAATTTTGTGTTGGTTTCAAAAGAAGACATCTTTATCTGATCTGCTTCAATGCCCGAAAAATGCGTAAGACAATCGCGAATGGTTATATACCCTTTGGCATATTTGGTGAAGATGGGGATGTATTGACTAACTTTATCATCTAAACTAATCTTGCCGGCATCTACATAGCTTAAAATCAGGGCAGTAGTAAGCCACTGACTGATACTGCCTAGCGGGGCTTGGTCTTTCGCCGTCATCTCACCCATAGGTTTTACGAATACCGGCTTACCGGGTTGAATAATGGCCAGGATTGCATGGTTGCCGAAATCTTTGCCGGAACGCTCGAATTGCAAGATAGGGTCGGCAAAGCTTTGGGCCTGTGCGGACTGAAAAAATAACAGGAAAACGGCCAAAGCACTGACTTTCCAGCAGTTTTTATTGAGTAGAAGCGACATAGTTTCCGAATAATTGAATTGGATAGAGGTTTGATATGTATTATAAAGATATCGGAATTTACAGGTTTATTGGTGCGTTGGGTGCGTTAAAAAACATGCATTTTTTTTAATTCAATTGTAAGCCACGTAGTTCCGAATTAAAACAAACTTACTATGAATCTGAACCAGTACACTATTAAAGCCCAGGAAACGATTCAGGCTGCCCAGCAGGAA
>CAMBUH010000015.1 GCA_945870985.1 Chitinophaga pinensis | reverse complement strand
AAATGCCACTTCCCGTTTCCAACTGAATCGGGTGGTTGATATTTCAGGAATAATTCAGGCAGCTGTACAAGCTACTCCCGTGAAAGCATTGCAGGAACAAATCAAAGAAGGCAAAGCCAATATTATTCTCAATAACCTCAACTTCGAAGGCGGACGACATATCCTCTTACCCTCTTCTCTGCCAACGCTGAATGAAGTATTGGAAGTGATGAAAAATAACCCCAATCTACAGGTTGAAATCAGGGGCCATATCTGCTGTGCCGAAATAACTGAAGATGGACTAGATATCGACACAGGCGAAAAAGTACTCTCCCGCAACCGGGCCCGTGAAATTTACCAGTTCTTGATTAATAACGGAATCAGCAGCAGCCGCCTATCCTATGCAGGCATGGGCGCCAGTAAAAAAATTATTTCCGAAGAAATAACCGATAAAGACCGGGAAACAAACAGAAGGGTAGAGTTTGTTATCATCAAACGCTGATTTCTGCAATATTTTGCAGCTTTATGCTGATTTTTGGGTCTTTTCTGCAATATTTTGCCATTTTTAGATAAATTTTTTCGTTTACTGCAACATTTTGTTGAATCTTTTGTTTATTATGATTAAACGACTGATTTTGTCATTTACCGTTCATCCCAATTGTAGCATCTGGGCAACGAACTACACTGTTTTGGCATCTTATTTGCATAAATAGTAAGCAGGTATTGTAGTGAAATCAAATAAAAACAATTAAAAAATATACCAATGACAATTAACAAAAAACAAGCTACTTCCGAGCTGATTTTTAGCTGGGAGTACAACATGAACGAACTGGAATTTGAATAGTCGCTTTGCCGTTTATTGATTCTAGCTGCAGTCACTTTTGAGTGACTTTTTTTATGCCCCTACTCGAATACCCCTTAATTATCACTTGCATTACTACCGCATAGCCATAGTCGAAATCGTTTTCGCATATATTGAGCATCCAAAATCGGAAAACTGAATAGCTATATGCAACACAAGTACGATATTATGTATACGCAAGCACAATCGTTCCGGATTTGCTGTTTACCTGTTGCGCTATTATTGAGTGCAGGTTTTCTGACTGCCCAACAACCAATATTGGGGTATCGGGAGTAAAATTAATACCCCTTCAAATGTGCGCATTAGTTACAACAAATAGTTGGGTAAAAACGGGCAACATTCGAGCGCGTTATTCGCTTGAGGGGTGAACAAGCTGCATCAACTGAAAAATACCGCCCCCGTTAAAAACTTGCTCCACACCATGTTGTTGAAGATAGTCTGCAGCCATCCCGCTTCGATGGCCACTATGGCAATACAAAATAATAGGCCTAGGTAGTGCTGCGATCTCTTTCACCTTTGCTGGCACTTCATCCAACGGAATATGAATAGCTCCCGGCAGATGACCAGATTGAAACTCTCCTTGGCTTCTTACATCTACCAGACATCCCGCTCTGGAACGAATAATTTCGGCGATAGATATACGCATTTCTATTACTTACTTTTTCAGCCAATCAATCGAATTTCTATTCAGTGCTATCCATCCGCTCAACTCCATTTTTTTCAGTAGTCGGCTGATTACTTCCCGAGATGTATTCAAATCAGTAGCAATTTCTTGGTGGGTTAGGGGAAGTGTATTACCCAATTGCTTAACCTGTTGCATTAGATAGCTTTCCAATCGCTCGTCCATTTTTTTAAAGGCAATGCTTTGAATGGTTTGCAGCAGCTCTTCGTATCTGCTTCGATAGGTTCTGATAACAAAATAATGCCAGCTTTTGTATTTCCGTAACCAATCATCCACTTTACTAAGGGGGATAGAAAGATAGGTAACATCGGTTACTGCCTTCGCAAGCACCTGACTGGTTTCCCGGTGAAAATCACATACTAATGTAACCGCACAGGCTTCTCCGGGATGTAGATAATACATGAAAAATTCATCTCCGGCAACATCTTCCTGGTACAGCTTAATAGTGCCACTAACCAATAACATGGCCGACCGGATGGGCTGTCCTGTTTTTAATAAAGTTTCTCCTGCCTGAGCAGTTTTTACCTGCGCATCGGAAAGAATTTCTTCATATAACCCCTCCTCCCAATCTGGAAACAAATCTCTAATTAATCCCGTATCCATTCTTCATAAATTTTTGTGAAGTTAGTACATGACTTCAATTGTGTAATAAAAGTCACCACAAAACCCTTTCTGGGTGATGTATCTTTGCAATATGAAAAAGGGAATCATGCGATTTGTAAGGCGTATAGACTGGATACTAGTGTTTCGGTTAAGCTTGAGTGCACTGCTGATAATTTCTGGGTATATGAAAGCGGCTAATCCGGATATACTATTTGGGAGTGCACTAGCCATCTATTCAATATTGGCATACCGATTTCAGTGGGGTTGTGGTTATGGAAATTGCACTTATACGCCCCCTGTTTCGGAAGCCAGCAAAAATCACCTCGATCAAACAACTCCATTATAATTATGGCAGAAAAAGAAACGTTTCGTTCGGTAATCAATGGCCCCAAACCGGTGCTGGTAGATTTTACGGCCAGCTGGTGTGGGCCTTGTAAAACGATGGCCCCTATTTTAGAACAGCTTCGGGCAAGTATGGGAGAGGCGATTCGAATAATAAAAATTGATGTAGACCAAAACAATGCGTTGGCTTCAGAGTTGCGGGTGAGTGGTGTTCCTACCCTTATTTTATATAAAAACGGAATGCCAATCTGGCGACAAAGTGGAGTCGTGCCGATTCATACACTTCAATCCACTATTCAATCGCACTTACAGAAGGCCTAACACCTTTTTTATCAGAGGATAGTAACCAACCAGTAATACAAGGGCATTCCAATAGTAACATTAAAAGGGAAAGTAACCGCAAGTGCCATAGGGATATACAAACCAGGATTGGCCTTAGGTGCAGCAATCTTCATAGCAGCAGGCACTGCAATATAAGAAGCACTTGCGGCTAATATAGCCAGCATAAAGCGATCGCCTACTTCATGGGTAACCATGCCACTCAGCCAGCAAGTAATGATGCCATTAACCAACGGAATACAGATACCATAAATTACCGGTGCCCAGCCATTTTGTAAAAACGAATGCAGCTTACGACCACTGGAGATGCCCATGTCTAATAAAAAGATGGCGAGAAACCCTTTAAAGATATCCGTAGTAAATGGTTTAATGCCTTCTGCTTGTTTTGCATTGGCTAACCAACCAATTAGTAGACTGCCTAAAATCAATACCACACTTCCGTTAGTAAGTGCATGTCGGAGAGCCCCCTTTGTATTTCCTTTTCGATCTTCCAGAGGGCGGTATCGAGACATTAAAAACAAAGCGCCAATAATTGCCGGAGATTCCATCATGGCCATTATGGCTACCATATGACCACTCGAATGTTGCCGAAGCATTTCTAAATAACTCACTGCGGTTACAAAGGTTACGGCACTCACCGAACCATAAGTGGCCGCAATCGCAGCCGAATCATATACCGAAAATGATTTGCGCAAAATGAAAAATGTATACATCGGAATTAAAAAAGAAAGGGCAAGCCCTAATCCAATACTCCCCCAAACTTCTGCCGTAAATGTTTCATGTGCGAGCTCTTGTCCTCCTTTAAACCCAATGGAAAAAAGTAAATACAATGCGATAAACTTGGAGGTGTTCGAAGGAATTTCTAAATCACTTTTTATTTGAACAGCGAATATGCCCAACAAAAAAAATAACAACGCTGGATTCGAAAGATTATCAGTTAGTAATTGAAAATTCATATTTATAATAAAAACGCTACCTTAAAGTATTACCCGCTCTGCCCCTCTGCGCAGCTTATCGTTAATGGCTGCTCCCAACCCCTGCTCTGGTAACCACTCCGCAACAATAAAATCTGGCTCAGCAGCATCCAATTTACCCAATAAATGATATAACTGAAAAGCCGCTTCCTGATCATTGCCCGAAGGAGACAATATTTCCTGCGCAATGATGGAGGGATGCGAGATTGTTTGGCAGAAACTTAGTACAGCCAACTTAGCCGGTGCCAACTGATTTACTACCTGTGCCAACTGATGGGCCACTACCATCGGGGTTTCAGGGGCATAATGGCGCAACTGCATACCAGGCGCTTTGGGATTGCGGGAGGCATGCCCCTTGTAAACAACTGGTTGGTTTAAAACCTCTTCAATTTGCCCATTGGTAATACCGCCCATTCGATAAATCACCGGCGTATTTTGTTCAAAACCAATAATGGTAGATTCTACACCTGCCGAACAACGGCCACCATCGATAATCCGGTCTTTTAGTTCTGGCATAGCCAGCGCTACTGCATGAGCCGTGGTTGCACTCAATCCTTTATAGCGATTCGCACTGGGGGCTGCTATCGGAGTACCTAGCTCGCGTATCAGTTGTAAAGCAATGGGATGATTGGGAACCCGCAATGCTACTGTAGTTTGACCGCCCAACAACAAGGGCGATAGAGAAGGGGCAGCCGGAAGCACAAAACTGATTGGGCCCGGACAAAATTTGGCTGCCAGTTGATATACTGCTTCCGGAACAGCTGTTGCATATTTAGAAAAAGCATCCGGACTATCAACATGCACAATCAGTGGGTTGGATAGGGGTCGCTGTTTGGTTTCAAATATTTTAAGTATGGCGGCTTCAGATGCTATAGATGCCCCCAAACCATATACCGTTTCGGTAGGTATAACTACCACTTCTCCACTACGAAGCCATTGAATATATGCTGATAGATCCATTGTTATTTATGGGTTACACTGATTACAATATTGAGGGTCTTCTTGTTGAATGCCCTGGGGGAATTTTTTATTATGTTGCCAATTACATCGTTTACAGGTATAAATATCATTGAGCACCGAATTCGTAGCCGTTCCACACCAACTGCAAGGGAGGCCTCTTTCTACCGAAGTCACCGAAAATCCATACCATCCGCAAGCCGGGCATATGCTATTCAATTTATCTGCCAGTATTTGGGCCAACTTTACCAAATGCTGCTGCCGGGTTGGGTTAAACATCGCCCGCATGTCAGTTTCTATATAACAGTTCCTCTTTGCGTTCAGCAAGAAGCGCATATTCTGTACAATCTCTTCGGGAGTACTTCCATTTTTGAATATGAAATCCGCTTGCTCTTGCGAAGATTTTACAATCACTCGTTGGCTCGGAAACCCCACCCTTTGAAGAAAATCTAAACACTGTTGTTCGCTCGAAATGGCTTGCCGCCAAAAGCAGGTATCCAACGTAATATCGCGCACTATCAATTCAGCGTCTTCCTCTATATCATACAAAAACAGCCATTCTTCCCCAGCCGTTACCCATCCCAGGGTAGGATGTGGCCCAAAAGACCCTTCCGACGCCAGTAGATATCCATCACTAACAAACTCCCTTGCCCTTTTACATTTTTCCCGGGCACAGGCTACCGGCGAAAGCGTACGCGCAACCTCACCACTGAAAGTACCCAGTAAATCAGTATCTACCTCCGAAACGGTTTTACAAACAAATCCCAGGCGGCTGGCAAGAACGGGTTCTAAAAATTGCTGCTTTTGGTGACGACTAACGATATGCAATACTTTCCCCCGGAAATAATTTGGGTACACTTTAAAAGAAGGGGTTGAGGAAGCATTCATGTTGCCTTGCCGAAAACGGGCAATCATTTGATACCCATGCTCGCAGTGCGGCAAAAATAGGTGCTAAAATCAATAATGTTTATTTATACTAATAATCGAATGCATAAATAAATACTTATGCATTTTTATGCCGGCCGGTTAAAACCTAATCCAGACCCGGGCATTAGATACAAATAGCCATCTTCCACCCGAAATCCACCCGAAAGAAGGTCTTGCGCGATATCAAAACTGCCATCTAAATCGAGGTAGCGGGTATTTTCGCAGGAATAGGCTGTATGCAGGGCAGCTGTGATGCTGATAATACTTTCGTCGTTGCAGCCCCAGAATAAGGAAATACCACCAATTGCAGCCACATTGGCTATTTGCAAAGACCCGGCAATGCCGCCGCACTTCATTAATTTGATATTGAAAATGCCATAAGGCCTCTGCTCACCACAGAATCGCAAAGCAGCCGCTGCATCCTTCACCGATTCGTCGCCAGCCAATCGATTTCGTATAGTAGTATCCAGTGCATACAATTCAGCCTCTTTGCCAACCGGCAGCGGCTGTTCTATCAACTCTACGCCATATTGTTGCATGGCAGGTATAAACTGCTGTAATTGCTCCATGGAATATCCTTGATTGGCATCTACCCGAATCAACATCGACCTACCAAATCGTTCGTATAATTTGGCAATGCGTTCAATATCCTCTTCCACCGCTAACCCGGTTTTCACTTTCAACACCCGAAACCCCGATTGCTGGTATCCTTCCGCCTCCTCCAAGGTTTCTGTAACCCCCTTGATACCTATAGTTACCGAAGTAAGGAACGCCTTTATTTTTTGACCATAAAAATCTACAATCGGTATGCCCAGGTATTGCCCAAACGCATCGTGCAAAGCAATATCAATAGCTGCCTGCGTACCAGGTAACAATGGAAAAAACACGCGGGTTTCCTGAATCAGTTGCTGAAAGTGGCGGATATCTCTGCCCACCAGCTGTTGCACAAAATCGAGCTGCAAATTAGCGGCGGTTTGTGCCGGGGTTTCTCCTACCACTTCTACTGCGGGACTGGCAGAGCCAAATCCAATTATCCCATTGGCCAATTCTACTTCAAAAAAAACGAGCGTTACATCTGAAAAGGTATTGTACGCAATTGTATACGGTTTTTTCAAGGGAGCCTTGCGGAGTGAAGAGCGAACAGCAGTTATTTTCATGCGATTACAATTGAATGAGAGATAATAATACGGGAACCAGCATATCTACTCCTTGCTCAACGGGTAACAGAACGGGGATAGATAATCGTAGTTCATAGTCTTGCTGAAACTGTAAAGCCTCTTCCATACTACATCCTTCCGTATGCAGTGCAACCGCTATCACTTCGGATCCCAACAATTGAATGATAGCAATTTCAGATTCTACAGAAGGTATCGAGCCCCAATGTTCATCATTATCAAAATATTTTCGTTTGGGAGAACAAAGCAGCACTACTTTCTTAGCATTACCCGATATCAGCAATTCCGATCCGCAGGGTCCACTGGGATTTCGCAAAGAAGATTGGCCTTCTAAAAAAATAATGTCTGGCTGTTGCTCCTTCCAGCAACTAACGATTGCATGCTCTAGTTCACCAGAAACAAAGTCGTTAACGGTTGAATCAAAAATAAATCCATACTTGCCACCCTGCAACCAGCCGGTTTGTCCGGTATAAATCATCTCTGCCTTCCAATTTGCTTTTTTAATTGCCTGGGTAAGCATGCGGGCAGTTGTTCGTTTTCCCATGGCACAATCCATCCCAATAACGGCTACTATCGGAATGGGTATTGCAAAAATTTCACCGGTAAAAAAATGTAGCTGATCCCGAGTTTTCGGTTTTCTAACATCCGTTAAACTCACTCCCTTTTCTGCCGCAAGCGATACAATAGCCGGCTTGTCTGTTAAAAATTCGTGCAGTCCATTTACTACTGAAAGTCCTGACCGAATGGCTGCTTCTATCACTAACAACATATCTCCGGGTATCCGACCCCCTACAGTCGCCACCCCTATAACCAAACAATTTGCAGTAGGAATATTTTGTAAGGCCTCTTCTAAAGTACCAAATACTGGGATATCGCGACGTTGTCCATCCACCAATTCCCCGGCATCTTTTCCGGCAGTTGCCGCATGATCGATTACTCCCTTAATGGTAAACCGCTCTGTTCCCCGAATAAGCCCATGTGCCGTTTTTGCATCGGAATGAACCAGTAATCCGTTGGTTAACAACAGTGCCTCCTTCATACGTTCCAATTATTCTTTAGCTATAAATACCCCCGGTAAATTTCCGGTTGATTTTTGATATTGCCAGGTAACTTGTCCGCCAATCCATACCTGATCGATCCCTTCGGATAATGCTTTTCCATTTTCTATTGTGGCATGGTCTTTTACTTTTTCCATATCCAATAAAACCAGGTCGGCGATATACCCCGGAGCAATTACCCCGCGTTTTTGTATCCCTAAATGTTGCGCCGTGAGGCCTGTCATTTTATATACAGCCGCTTCAACCTTCAATAGCGGCTGTTTGCTAACATATTCATACAATACCCGGGTAAAAGTTCCATAGCCTCTTGGGTGCCCGCCATTGCCGCCATCGGAACAGATTACGGATAAAGGCCAGGCGATAAAATTACGCACATCATTTTCTGTCATCGACTTGCCCATAATGGTTTCCACCGATCCGCTGAATGTTGGATTGGCTTTCCTAAAAGAATCCGCCATTGCAATCAGTTGTATCAATGTTTGTGCGGGCGACTCTTTTCTGATTTGCGCAATTTGCGAAAGGGTTTTCCCTTCATATGCCGGAATAGGCGCAAAATGAACCATTACCGAACCGGAGGGATCACAAAGCTGTGAAACGGCCAACTCGGCATCAGGCAGACTATTATATTTACGGGAGGGGAACAACACTTTCAGCGTAGAATTCCAAAAAGTATAGGGATAAACATCTGCTGTTATATTCACGCCTTCCACACGGGCCTGCTGCAATTGCTGCAAAAGGGCTGCCGAAGTATTCCATTGAGAACGAAGGGCAATTTTCAAGTGAGAGATTTGCACCGGCATTCCGGTTTCTCTTCCGATGCGAATAATTTCATCAACCGCATCTTGCAGTGTTACGTCTTCGCTTCTAATATGACTGATATATCGTCCTTTTTGAGCGGCAGCTGTTTTAGCAAGCAGCATCACTTCTTCTTTAGAGGAATAAAAAGCTGGCTCATATTCTAATCCGGTAGATAAACCGAGCGAGCCTTTCTTAATTTCTTCGGCCAAGATTTGTTGCATGCTATTAATTTCTGCGGAAGTGGCTGCCCTTAGTAGTTGATCTTCACCCATTACCTGTTCCCTGAGCGTAGTATGGCCGGTGTAGGTAGCTACATTTACAGCAGCTTTTCGCTGGCTCATCCAACTGCGCAGCGAGTCTGCCGGATAACTGCCGCCATCTTGCCCAATTACAATAGTAGTTATCCCCTGATTATTGGTAGCCGCAGCCTGTGGAAATTTGCGCAATGAAGAAAAGTGGTGACTATGTGCATCGATAAATCCAGGACAAAGAAATTTATTTTGTCCGCTTATCACCTGCTCACCGGGTAAGACCTGCAAGTTTCCGACTGCCACAATTAGATTCCCCTTAATTCGAACAGATCCTTTATATGCCGGTATCCCAGTTCCGTCTATTATACGAACCTGGGTTATAAGGGTTGAAGGAATTTGCGAATATGAAACTTCCGTAAGGAGTAACAATACAAACCCGAAAAGCAGATAACGCATAGGTAATTTCTTTGGCTAGTTAAAGATAGTATTTTAGCTGAAGTAGCGTATTTATAACAAAAAGGCACTTAAGAAACACTTCCACAGCCATACCCGGATTATAAAATATATGTTAAAACAATATTCTGGCAATGAATTTGATAGGATTATAATATCCGTAAATTCAATTACCTTTAAAATAAATAAAAAGCATGCGTGCCCACCTAAATACGATTATTGTTTCCGCTGCCATTTTGCTTACTGCGCTTATTCTTTCGAATGCATTTATCCAAAGAAACAAAGCCACTAAAAATATTAGTGTAACTGGTTTGGGTAAAAAAGATTTTGTGGCTGATTTAATTGTTTGGAGCGGATCCTTCACGCAAAAAAATATGAGCTTGAAAGAAGCCTATGCCAATTTAGACCGAGACCGTGAGCATATTCAAAAGTATTTATTGTCGAAGGGGTTGCGTTCCGAAAATATTATTTTCTCGGCGGTGGAAATTAATAAGCTTTTTGATGACGTGTATGATGGCTCGGGAAGAAAAGTAAAATCAGTTTTTGAGGGGTATAGTTTAAAACAAACCGTACAGATAGAATCCAATGAAGTAGATAAAATAGAAAATCTCTCTCGGCAGGTAAGCGAGTTGATCAATTCGGGGGTTGAGTTCTATTCCGAAAAACCCGAATACTATTATACAAAATTAGGCCAGTTGAAAATTGAAATGATTGCCGAAGCCACCAAGGATGCGGCAACCCGTGCACAGAAAATTGCAGCAAACGCCGGAGGTAAAGTAGGGTCACTGAAGAGTGCCAGTCAAGGAATATTTCAAATTGTTGCTCAAAATTCTAATGAAGATTATTCATGGGGAGGCTCTTTTAATACGAGCTCTAAAAAGAAAACGGCAACTATAACGATGAAGCTGGAATATGAAATAGATTAATGCTGGAATTCGGGAATTTGAAAGGAACCCCAATCTACTCTAGCCATCTGAATAGCAACTTGAAGAGGTTTATCTTTTTGTAACGTCATTTTAGTTCCATTCACATCCAGGGGGGCAAACAAAACGCTTACGCTGTCTTTCCCCCAAACAAACACCTTCTCTTCTTCCTGCAACATTCCTTCAATCATATAGGTATAATTCACTCGTACAGTATCTCCGGCATAAGAACCCTCCAAAACACCATTAGCACGGTCTTTCTGATCGGGCAACCAGTAAAACTTTCCGGTAGCCTTTCCGTCTTGCAAAGTCAACTCGAGAAAGGTGCTGTCTTTATTCAAAGCATGCAAAAAGCAACCACTGCGAACCGTTGTATCGGCATTTGAAATAGTGGGTAGGATAAATTCAGTTGTTGGGTTATTGCAGGCAGCTATTATAATAATTGCTACTCCTGCAATCAGGAGCATTTTTCTCATAGAATGTTTCCGTTTTGTGAGATAAATATACAGATTTCAATAAAATTAGACGAATCCCCTAGAAGGTTGGACAACGAATTCCCTTGTTGGTAGTGCTTTTGCGATATTGATAAATCAGCGAAAATTCAGTAGAGCGGCTATAGGGTGTATTTATTTTATTATTGCCGTAAGCCAGGTCGTAGGTAAATCCTGCACGCCATCCATTCCACTCCAATCCCAGATAGGGCACATATGAGTCACCGTTCCTCATCCACATACCCGCATATATTTCATAACTATCATCCCCGGAGGCGATGAAATAACTGAGTGCTCCTCCATACATCCATTCACTGTAATCGTATTGCCTCTGATATTGTGTACTAAAGTGAAAAGTGGTATTGGGGCCCAATGGCAAATAGCCCCCCGAATGCAGATTATATCTTCTATTAAGCGGATAGCTGTTATTTCCAAACCCTACAGAAGGCTCGAGCAAGTGG
This sequence comes from Chitinophaga pinensis, assembly GCA_945870985.1. Taxonomy (GTDB): domain Bacteria; phylum Bacteroidota; class Bacteroidia; order Chitinophagales; family Chitinophagaceae; genus Sediminibacterium; species Sediminibacterium pinensis_C. The sequence continues at coordinate 12,996 of CAMBUH010000015.1, read as the reverse complement.
TACACCGATGCGCCAGCATAAAAATAGACGTCATTTGCAAACAACCCGGTATACATAAGGCCGGCCTGGATATCTGCCACTTTTCTGTTCTCATTTCCCAGGGTTGCCACATCATTGGTTGGCAATACAAATCCGCCTACATCTAACTGATCTTCCAATGTTGCTGCACTTCTATTAAAAGCGAAACTTCCATAAGTCATTTGAAAGCCTGCCGTAATAGCTACATCTCCATTATAATCTAATCCCTTTTTATAGGCCATAGACAGTGCCATATAATTTTCCTTTAGTACGCCTCCGCCCGACTGATCGCTCATCCCAAAAACGCCCAAACTCAGCCGATCACGTTGTGGAAGTTTATTTTGCATGATAGGGCCATCTACCGAAAAAGTAATAGTAGAATACGCATTGTTAAAAGAAGGCCATTGGTTTCTGCTATTGGCAGCAACGCGCAAGTCGCCATTAAAATATCCCGTATTGGCGGGGTTTAAACTAAGTGGGGAAGCAAAGAACTGCGAGAAATGCGGATCCTGTGCCATCAGCAGATGAACAAACCCTATAAAAAACACAACCAGCCCCGCTGCTTTTTTCATCATCGTACTAAGGTTATATTACCACGTTGAGTTTCGGAAGTTCCATCGGTTAATCCTAGTATCAATACATATACATAAGTACCCGCAGGTGCCGGCTTTCCCTTATACATGCCATTCCATCCTCCCACATAATCGTTTGGCAACACATTGCTGATTTCAAAAACTTTTTCCCCCCATCGGCTAAAAATCTGAAACTGATTTACCCGTGCCACCGCTTCTCCTGATATCACATAAAAATAATCGTTTACCCCATCCCCATTCGGAGAGAAAGTATTGGGCATCGCGATACGAGATTGATAATACACATTCACCAAAAGCGTTGCCGTATCCACACAATAAAACTGATTGGTACCCGTGATGGTATAGTTTCGGTTTGATAGCGAATTCAATACCGGATTCCAGCAGGTATCGCAAGACAAGCCTCCCGAAGGCGACCAGCGAATGTTTTTGTAAGTATCTCCCTGGTTAATAACAAAGAGCTGCATTTTTTCGTTTCGCAATAAATTAATCTGATTTGTAGTCATATTTATAGCAAAGGGAGTAAAGGGAGTAACGATAGCATTGTTACTTACAATAGGCTCATAGACTGTTTGTGCCGCATTCAGGTAGCTGTACACTTTCCCAGTTCGTGTTTGGGGAATCAAATGCCGGATGGTAGCAAACCCCGCAGGGAAGGCAGTAGAAACCGGAATCCAACCCACCCCAATCAACTTACCTACCCCTCCAGTTGAGTCATCATCAAAATACTGTATTTGTACAGGAAGCTTGATGGCAGTATATCCCTTCAGTAAATAAATATCAGACGACACAATCATCGTATCAGTGGCATAACAATTAACCACCGATTTTTTTAGGTCCATATCAATCGGAAACACTTTGATATAGGCAGAGATCGTATCCACACATCCATAAATTGTTTGCATCGTTATTCCCACTCGCATTGTATCGGTTACAGTTACTGTTGGATTTAAACAGCTAGCACAACTTACCAGCGGTGTGGGCGTCCATACAACCGATGCCAGGGGGTCGTTCGCCTGATTTTTTACTACAACCGGCAAAGTAGAATTGATGTTAACAATCGTATCTGTAGGGGTTATCGATAGTTTTGGCTGGAAGAGAATTCGAAACGCTACATTGTTCGATTCGTCTAATTCATTAAACTGGTTTGCCTCATCAAATATGGCCAACAGAGTATCCTGCTTAGTTCTGCTGGCTTTCACCACATGCGTGTAAACATTACCACATTTCCCTAAAATATCATTGGGTATCACAAAATCCGGAGCCAACTGCGTACCAGCAGGAAGTCCTGGAATTTTATCGTAAAATTTTATAGTAGTGCCTGCCGGTATGGAATCATATCCATTATTGGCGATGGAAAAAACTACTCGAATACTATCATTTTTGTAACAGTTTACAGAATTTAAATACAACGCTCCATCCATTCGGGCATCCATCACGTTCACCGAGTAAATTGGCGATTCATCTGTACAGGTTCCATCCGTGGCAACTAATTTTATTCGGTATATCCCAGGAGAAGGAAAAGAATACACCCAGTCTCTGTCTGTTGAAATCGGTTGAAAATTATTGCCTGTGTTGTCGGTCAAATACCACTGAAAAGAAGTACCCCCATATGTATAATTGGTAAATGTTACCGGCTCCGAGTAAATAGAGCCTGAATGGGTAACCTTTCGTTTATCCGGAGAGAAGCGCGCTTCTACTCCACAATTCACATTCACCTTTGCAATAAAAGTGGCGTAGCAGGTCTTTACAGGATTATACGCCCGTAAACTCAACTCATATACCCCTGCAACCGGAAAAGTGTAATTGAAGTCTTTGGTAGTGCCTGCTAATACTCCATTTATCAGCCACTCAAAAGGGTCGTTGCCCGGAGTAAGATTATTGAAGTTAACCTGTTCACCCGCTTTAGGATAAGGAGTACTCCTATACTCAAATTCGGCCTGCGGTACTCCAACACAGGGGGGGTCACATTTATTGGAAGTTAATAAACTGCCGCCGCCATAAATCTCTAAAAAAGTACGCATCCTTTCTGCTTGTCCATACGAAAACACCGAGGGACATGGGCTCCCATAATCCATAAAATTGGAAATATTATCCGGTTGATCTTTTGTAAATCCCGAAACCGTATCTGTTCGGCATGAATTTTCTGGACTATTACAAGGGGATGAATTAATACTCCTGTCTGGCGGTGTGTCACAAACCAAGTCGCCATCTTTCGTACAGTCGTTGTTTACACAGTTTTGTCCCTCGAATGTATGATAAAGGGTAAGGCAATGTCCCATTTCGTGCGCCAGCAAGGGGACCGACAAGCCGGCCACCACCAACCCAAATCCAGGACCGCCAAATCCGCCTACGCCAATTCTATTCCATTTGCCACAATCAAAAAAGGTAGCAGGGTTTTCTGCCCGAATATTTCCTACCACCCAAATATTAATATACTGCTGATGATTCCAATCCGACAATTCGGCCATTCTTCCTGTTTCCAGGTCTTTATCAAACCCTTCGAGGTATGATTTTATCCGGTTGATTCCAGTTGTATTCCCCCCGTCGGGTGCGATCTTGGCCAAGCAAAATTCAATATCCGAACTTACTCCCAGCGGGTCAGCTCCATAGGCTCCCCGGTGCGCAAATGCATCGTTCAGTTCACCCAACGCTGCTTTTACCATTGCATCCGTTATTGCCTCGGGATTTTCACTCACAATATGAAACACAACCGGCACTTCATAGATATTGGCAAATGGCGAACCGCCGGGCTTAGGCTTAATCCCTAAACTTTTTATGGTCGCATTTCCTGAGGTAAGGGATTGTTTTTGCTGAATCCTATTTCGAATCAGCTCGTTGGTCTGGCGCTCCTTTCTGGCAAAAGCAGTGTCTTTACGTGCGTTTTCATACCAGCCATCTGTTCCACAGGATGAAAAAGGCGAACCACTATTCTTTATCTGTGCAAACAAGGGCGCAGCTGCAACTAAACAAATAATAAAAAATAACCACTTCCCATTCATTGGTAAGGCTTTTCAAATATTAAGATATATTGGCACCCTTGTAGGAAACATTAAAAATAAACATAAAATATTCCGGACTGGCTCATTCGTGCTTTTAGGCTACGAATAAACAATTTGTTAACAAAATAGGGGGCTGAAGCCTCTTGCTACCCAGACTCCCATCTATTAAACGTATCCGAAAACAATAATATTTCCTGTTCGAGGTGAAATATATGATACCCAAACAACCTGAATCGTTGCATTGAGCCATGAATTGTTCCCGCCAAGCCCCCTAAAGTTTTTCCAGGTGTCTTTATTTTTTCCAATACAAGTTTTACATTTACAAAAAATGAGTGTATGCGTTGGATAGGTAATAAAGAAAGTGATAATGTAGAAGATAGAAGGGGCGGCGGTGGCAGAGGAGTTGCCATGGGCGGTGGAATCGGAGGTATTGTTCTCGTTCTAATATATCTTTTTATGGGCGGCGACCCCACTCAGGTTATGAACCAGCTTCAAAATTCAGCACCTACGCAAACTTCGCCTGGCCCCCGCAGTGCAGAAGAAGAAAAGTTGGCTTCCTTCACTAAAGTAGTGTTAGGACTAACCGAAACCGTTTGGGATTCTATTTATCAGTCACAAGGAAGCAGTTATGAAAAGCCTACACTAGTTCTATTTTCCGACCAAGTTCAATCCGATGGATGTGGTGCAGCCAGTTCTGCCTCGGGCCCCTTTTACTGCCCTGGTGATAGAAAAGTATATATAGATCTTTCTTTCTTCGAAGAGCTTTCCCAAAAATTTAATGCCCCCGGTGAATTTGCTATGGCCTATGTGATTGCCCACGAAGTAGGACACCACTTACAAACCCTCAACGGCACTTCGCAAAAAGTTAATAGTGCCAGAAAAAGACTTTCCGAAAAAGAGTATAATCAACTTTCCGTAAAACTCGAATTACAGGCCGACTTCCTCGCCGGCGTTTGGGCCTATCACGCCAATAAACTCCGCAATATCCTCGACCCCGGAGACTTAGAATCTGCCCTCAATGCCGCCAATGCCATCGGCGACGACCGGCTTCAAAAACAAAGCAAAGGCTATGTAGTTCCCGACGCATTCACACACGGAACCTCCAAACAAAGAATGTACTGGTTTAAAAAAGGCTTCGACTCCGGCGACCCCAGCCAAGGCAACACTTTCGCAGGCATCGACGAATAACCCCCTCCCTGCATCCGTGGCTCCATCCGTGAATCCGTGGCTCCATCCGTGTCATCAGTGCCATCCGTGGCTACATCCGTGCCCATCCGAGCCATCCGTGGCTCCATCCAATGCTCCCTCCCCATCTACAACACCAATCTCTTTACCCTCAACTGAGCCTCTCCAAAATTTATTAGCAAGCCCAATTTATTCCCCGACACTTTCAAATAATTAATTGTTTGTGCAATAAATACAGGACTAATCGCTGCCACAGCTTTCGCTTCCAAAATCACCGCTTCCTCCACCACAAAATCGGCCACATAATAATGCATCAATTTATTCCCCTTATAAAAAACTTCATACTTTTTCTCCCGCTCAAAATATACTCCACTTTTAATTAATTCAATCTCAATAGCGTCTTTATACACCACTTCCAAAAACCCTGGCCCCAGGTGATTATGCACTTCCATGCAGGCCCCAATAATTGCATAACTATACTCCTTAAAAAGTAAATCCATCTAATTCGGCAGTTGATTGAACAAAGCTGATCAATAACAACTTGTGCCGAATGGGTATACTTACCCGATACTAATACCTAATCAGGTATAAAAACTTATTCTATTTTAAACCAGCTATATCCTTTTGTAGGCAAAGAAAATGTAAAGGGAATACTATAATCTCTGCTCAACTGATACCGGGTGCTAACTCCTTTGGCATCTATCACGGATGCCTGTTTTGTTTTTCCCGTATAATACAATGGCAAAGCAATGGTGCGGGTATTGGGTTGATCGGTTGGATTAAACAACATCACTAATCCTTTCTGAGGCAGATTTGGGTCTGTGTGCATCCATCCATCCCAATCACGCCCATCGGCTCTGCGCAATTGAATGATAGCTGCATTTAAAATTGCCCTATATTATTTATACCAATCAATCGTTAAAGTAACGATCTTTCGGGTAGCATTGATATCAAATAAACGGGGGCCTCTGTAACAAGCCTGCACACCCGGGGCATTGATGGTAGATTTGAGAATTAGAAATGCAATGGCACAAAGAACCCTATTCGAAATTTTTGCGTAATTTTTCCAGAGCCGTTTGCATAGCGGTTTCAATAGTAGGCAGGGTGGGCACTTCTTTTCCTATAAATAAAATGAATAGGGCTACCCGGATTTTCTTTTCTTCGAGTTTTTGATGAAGGGACTGATTGTTCAGTCGATATGCCTCGCGCAATAATCTTTTGATGCGATTTCTGTGAACGGCTTTCTTAAAGTTGCGGGCGCTGGCCCCTACTCCTGTTTGAATCGTTTCAGTAAGCTCCGAGGGGTTAACCAAATAAAAACATTTTACCGGCGATGCGGTTACAGATTTACCTTCAGCAAATAGCTGCTGTATTAACTTTCGGCTTTTCAGCTTTTCGGTTCGGGGATAAGTATTGTTGTGGGCCGTCATAACACTCAAAAAAAAGCCTCACCCTTAAGATGAGGCATTTTCGCAAATTTTTTATGGATGAACCGACGCCGAAGGAATTATTTCAATCCTTTTTCGCTGGAAACAGTCAGTTTCTTGCGGCCTTTTGCTCTGCGACTGGCTAGCACCTTTCTTCCGTTGGCAGTTGCCATACGCTGGCGAAAGCCGTGTACGCTTTTGCGACGACGCTTATGTGGTTGGAAAGTTCTTTTCATTGGTTTGTTTTTTCAGCCCCAAAAATTGGTTTCATTTCATTGCTGCAGTCACCATACTGCTGCTTGTGAAAGGACGGCAAAGGTAGGGGAATAAATGTTTTTCCACAAGAGAAAATCGTGGTTTTTACGCAAAAAAGACCTTTTACAGCCCTTTGGAGTCCATTTTAACCACCAAGTCGGTATGATAGGCCTTCAGGGGTGCCCCAAAAAACAGGGTAGCTTGCCGTTCAAATTCTGCTGGCGAATCAGTAGTATAAAATTGCAGGTCACTTGATTGGGTACATAACTGATTGATTTCGGGATGCCGCGCAAGATATTGGGACAGGCTTTTGGCCACAATTTCCCCCTGGGTTACCACCCGAATTTGTGCAGGCAGCAGCTGTTCAATTTTTTTCAGCAGAAGGGGATAGTGGGTACAAGCTAACAAAAGGGTATCGATGTCGGGAGACTGGGCCAGAATCTGCTGCAAATATTTTTGTACAAAATAGTCGGCACCGGGCTGGTCAGCTTCTCCGTTTTCTATTAGGGGAACCCACATAGGGCAAGCTTGCTGATATACCTTACAGTTCGAGAAAAAATGATGGATCTCTATAGGATAGCTATTGCTGGTAACAGTTCCAGAAGTGCCTAAAATGCCAACGGAGCCGGTTTTGGTAAGGCTGCCAATCACTTCTGTGGTAGGCCGGATAACCCCCAGCACTCTTTTGGCAGGATCAATCGAGGGCAGGTCGCGTTGTTGTATTGTTCGCAGGGCTTTTGCGGAAGCTGTATTACAAGCCAGCACCACCAACTCACAGCCCTGATAAATAAACCAGCGAACGGCTTCCAGGGTATATTGATAAACGGTTTCGAAAGACCGGGATCCATAAGGAGCCCGAGCATTATCGCCTACATACATAAAATCATGGGTAGGCAATTCTTTCACCAGTTCTTTTAATATGGTGAGACCACCATATCCACTATCAAAAACTCCTATGGGCTTACTGTTATTCATACCTAAAAGTAAGAACCCCTTCGTTAGGAAGGGGTTCTTTTAACAAATATTCGTCGTTTCAATTGAACTATGCTTTTGGCTTAGGCGTGGCAGCAGGTGCCTTTGGGGCAGCAGGGGCAGCAGCAGGCAATCCAGTTCCACCGGCTGCTTTCCAAGCATCTTCCGCTTCCTTGGGTAGTGGTAATTTTAATTTGATGGCTACCCGTATAGCCAGATTGTCTAACAAGGGAGGGTTTACATAAGGAGACAGGGCATCGCTTTTCAAAACCAGGGTATACTTTTGTTCTGCAATCACTTCGTTGAGGGCAGAAAGAATTTTAACCCGAAATGGCTGCAGCAGTTGTTCCTGCTTTTGACCTAAGGCCTCCTGAGAGTACTGTTGCCAATACACCAGCTTCTGACGATATTTATTCAAATCACTCAAGGCCATTTCTCTGGCTTTGGGTGCCAGTCCAGCAGAATCTTTTTTAAAGATACTGTCTTGACGAATAAATTGCTTGTAGGTATAATCATACTCATCTTTGAGTGAATCCTGCTGAAAGGATTCAATTTCCTGAGAAACCTTATCAATTCCCGGCATCAGACCCAGCACCTGCTGTTCGTCGAAATATCCAATTTTAACCGGCTGCTGAGCAGAGGCGCTGTTGGCGGAAAATAAGACGGCGGAGGTAGCCATCCATACAAAAAGTAACTTCTTCATTTGAATGTTTATTATAGTTATTGATGATCGATAGGAAAGCGGCTTATTTTATCCCCAACTCCTTCAGCACTTCTTCGCTTTTGTCGAGTTTAGGGTCGGCAAATATAATGGTTATTCCTTCACTTTTATCCAGTACGAAGTCATAAGATTTAGCTACCGCCAGTTTCTGGATTGCGTTGTATAGCTTATCTTGGATAGGTTTTACCAGTCGTTGGCGCTCTTTAAACAGGTCGCCTTCGTATCCAAAACGCTTTTTTTGCAGTTCCCGGAGTTCTTTTTCCCGAACAAACAGCTCGTCTTCGCGCTTCTTTTTCAGCTCTTCGGAAAGCATAAACTGCTCTGCTTCGAAGTTTTTGTACATTTTGTCGAGAATTCCCTGTTTGTCGTCGATTTCTTTTTGCCACTGCTCGCCAATTAGCTGCAGTTTTTTATCGGCTTCCCGGTATTCGGGAATTTTACTCAATATGTACTTGGTGTCGATTACAGCATAGCGCTGGGCCTGAACGGTGAATGCAAAAGCGCTCACTAGTAAGGAAAGAAGGAGAATTTTTTTCATATACATGTTTTTAGGTGTTGGAAATCGGGCAGCTTACACGCTCCAGATGCCAAATCTATTCAGGTTCAAATCCAAGCATAAATGTAAACCTAGCGGCGTCTTTCAGTGCTCCTCCCGAGGTTATCCTATCCAATCCTATGCCATAATCGAATCCGAGTAGACCAAACATGGGTAAAAAGAAGCGCATACCCACTCCCACCGACCTTCTGAGGCGGAAAGGATTATATTCTTTCATAGAATACCAACCATTGGCGGCCTCAAAAAATCCAAGGGCATAAATGGTACTGCTTGGGTTAAGGCTCAGCGGGTACCGAAGCTCCATGGTGTATTTATTGAAAATGGTAAAATACTGGGTAGCGAATTGCCTGTCGGGGTTAATTGTGGGGTTAGAATTGTCGTACACCGGATATCCGCGATGTGCAATGATATCAAACCCTAAAAGGGCAAACTGGTTGCTTAAACCGGCATCCCCCACTTGAAAACGCTCAAAAGGAGACGCTTTAGAATTTAGATTAAATCTGCCTACAAATCCAAATTTAGCGGCAAGCTTCATTACCAATTGCTTATTCCGATCTTCTCCATGCGGACGGCCAAAGGGTATATACCATTCGCCATTGAAGCGCCATTTTTGGTATTCGAGCCATTTATAGGGCTGGTCGTTGTTCAGGTTGTCGTCTATAATAGAATACGGCGGCGTTATCTGCAAACTCAGCAAAAAGGTTGATCCAGAGCGGGGGAACATCGGGAAGTCTACAGATGAGCGCTGAAGAGATACACGCAAGTTTAGGTTATTTACATATCCATTATCAAAACCGGGTAGATTGGTAGGGTCTATCGCATAGTTTTTCAGCTTATAGCGGGTATAGTTAATGCCGGTAGTAAGTGAGAAATAGTCATCCGGCCATTTCAACTGACGAGAAATACTGATAGTTGCCCCGGTTGTAGAAATATACCGTTGGTCGGCAATATTTTGATTGAATTGCCCGGAAACAGGGTCAAAAGTTTGTCCGAAACGGGTATTGTAAACGCTGAAGGTAAGTGCGTTCCGCTTTTTGCCGCCTAACCAAGGCTCGGTAAAGGAGAAATTATAGCTTCTGAAAGCCTTTCCGTTACTTTGTACCCGCAAACTGAGTTTTTGTCCATCCCCCATTGGCAAAGGATCCCAGGCAGATTTTTTCCAGATATTTCTAAGTGAAAAGTTATTAAAAGATACCCCGAGGGTTCCGGTAAGACCGATAAAACCGCCCCATCCGGCACTCAACTCTAGCTGATCACTCGACTTTTCAACTACCCCATAGTTGATATCAACTGTTCCGTCGTCGGGATTAGGTACAGGCTCAATTTTAATTTTTTCTTGATCGAAATAATTCAGCTGGGCAATTTCACGCTGCGAGCGAACTAGATCGGTGCGGCGGAATTTCTCTCCAGGGATAGTTCTCAGTTCGCGGCGGATTACATATTCTTTAGTGCGTTCGTTCCCAGTAATGCGAATATTCTTAATGGTGGCTTGTGGCCCTTCAATGATGCGCAATTCAAAATCGATGGTGTCGTTGTAAACAGCAGTTTCGATGGGTTCCGTTCTAAAGAATAGATATCCATCATCCTGATATAAGCCACTAATATCTCCGCCTTCAGGTCCGCCGCCGCGGCCCAGTTTTTTATTCAAGATTTCCATGTTGTAGATATCTCCTTTGCGGATACCTAAAATAGACGAGAGCACCGAATCAGTGAATTTGGTATTTCCTCTCCAAGAGATATTGCCAAAATAATATTTTCGGCCTTCCGCCACTTTAATGTCGATATTAATATTGCCACGACCTGTAGAGTAAACCGTATCTTTTTCAATCACGGCATCCCGATAACCGAGGGTATTATAGTATTCGAGAATTTTATCTTTATCGTCTATATACTTAGTTTGATCGAATTTCGCAGAGTTCAGCTTAACACGTACATAGGGGTCTAACACCTTTTTGGTTTTGGTGAAAGTGAGAAACCCCTTCTCTTTCATATACTCTTCAAACGTATAATTTTTTGGAATCACAATTTGTCCTTTATCCTGAATCGGGAAAAGGGTAAGGCGGGATTTTTCTTTGGTATCCTTAAACTGACCTTTCAGTTTTGAATCCTCTACTGTGTTACCGCCGAAATTGATGTTGTTGATTTTTACTTTGGGGCCTTTATCAATTAAAAATTCGAGCGCCAATGTGTTGTCGAGGGCAGAATCCTGCTTTTCAACAATACGAACCCTTGAATCGCGATAACCCTTATCAGCATAATACTTTTTAATCGCTTCAGCAGCTGAAATTTTCATGTCTTCCGTAACAACTCGGTTGGGAACCAATCCTGTTTTACCGGATAAATCATCAGTTTCCCCTTTTCTAACGCCCTTAAAAGTGAATTTTGAAAGGCGGGCTCTTTCTGTTACGGCAATTTCTATTTCGATGTTTTTTCCTTCCAGCTTGGTGATAAAAATTTCAACATTACTGAAATACTTTTGCCCCCAGAGTTTATTGATGGCTTTAGAAAAATTATCGCCTCCCGGAATGGACACTTCATCTCCCGGATTAATATTAGCGATAGACATCAGCAGGTTTTCGTCGAAAAACCGGTTGCCGACTACTTTCACTGCGGAAATTTTATACCGTTTAGGGGTTTTCTGATTGAAGATATTCAGAAGGTCGGCATTAATGTTGGTAATGGACGTGTCTTTCTCTGTAGTTTCCTGACTCCATCCCGGAATGCTGCCAAGCGTTAGAAAGAGAGCTGGCAATAAAAATTTTAACACTTTGGGCATCCGTTTATGTTTTGTCATGTACCCGAACGCTCCTCCGGTGTACATAGCTTCAGTTAGTTAAGTTTATAAGGCGGGGCAAATTAACGGGAATAATGAAAAGTGTTTGTTAAAACCCTCCCTATTCGTGTGATTATCATTAGAAATATTATACAATGGGTGCCTCCTGCTGAATTTGTTGTCCGGTTTTGCCAAAACGGCGCTCTCTGTTTTGAAAGTCTATGATTGCCTCATACAAATTATTTTTTCTAAAATCCGGCCATCGGGTGGGGGTAAAATAGAGTTCTGCGTAGGCAAGCTGATACAACAAAAAGTTACTGATTCGGTATTCGCCGCTGGTTCTGATCATCAGTTCTGGGTCGGGAAAAGTCCGGGTTGCAAGGTGTTCCCGAAAGGACTCCTGGGTTATTTGCGAAGAGGTGAGTTTTCCGGCCTCCACTGCTGCAGCTATGGATTTGGCGGCTTGTACAAGTTCCCACCGGCTGCTATAGCTTAGGGCCATAATCAATTGCAATCCATTATTGGCAGCTGTAAGGTCTAGCGCTTCTTGCATTTCTTGCCGTGCCTGAACGGGCAGCAGCTCGAGGTCGCCAATTACGTGCAGCCGGATGTTGTTCTTGTTTAGGGTGGGCACTTCTTTTCGGATAGTTTCTACCAAAAGGTGCATTAAACCCTCTACTTCTAGTGGGGGTCTGTCCCAATTTTCTGTACTAAACGCATACAACGTAAGAAATTGGATGCCCAGTTCTGCTGCACCTTCCACAATGTTTCGCACACTTTCAACGCCATGGTAATGCCCATACAGCCGATCCTTCCCCTTCTCTTCTGCCCATCTCCCATTCCCATCCATAATGATAGCAATGTGCCTAGGCAGGCGTTGCAGGTTAACTTGGCTAATAAGCCCCTGATCCATACACTCGAAAGTTTAAGGGGACAAAGTTAACAAAATCAAGTGGTTGAAGGGATATTATTACTGAAAATAGCTATCCAACGGCTTTTTTGTTTGCTTTAGCGACCTCGGGGAGGTGGGGGGCACCGGTAGGTTTCGAGATTAAACGCCACCCCTACTTTTAAGCTGGCATAGGAATCTGGTTGAACGCTATTACCCCGTTGCCGACCCTTTGTTCCAATCGAAACACCGGTTTCGTAGCTTCTATCCTGTAATAAGAAGGCTGGTGATGGGGATCCGTCGGGTAGAAGCGGAAAAGCATCCGGCGCAAATACTCCACTTACATCGTCTAGATAATCTGTATTGGTAAACCGGTAAGTGAATTCAGCAAATACATTCACCCGCGCATCCAGGGCATACTTAACGCCTACGGTAAATGGAACACAAATGGCTATGGGGTTATAAATCTGCAAATCGGGATATAGACTGCTACCCTGCCCTTCTGTACCTAAGGGACGGAGATAATATTTTTCACCTGCCATAAAAGCATAGGGGTCGTAAGAAAAAGCGCCAATTCCCAAGCCCAAATAGGGGGTAAATGAATAGCC
>CAMBUH010000014.1 GCA_945870985.1 Chitinophaga pinensis | reverse complement strand
AAATTGAATTCAATGGCAGAAGCAACAAAGGTGGATTTTGTGAAAGCAAACTTTCTATTCCTAAAAAAATAAAAATCGGAGATTTCTATCAAGTAAAAATAAAGAACATAAATCAAAATCTTTTCTTGATCAATATTAATAATACAGATACTATTTTAAGCACAAAGAGCAAAACGCCAACTTTTGAAGACTTAAATTTGAGTTTGCCAAAATTTGAAGATAATTCGATACAATCGTTTGATATAGCGACTTTGAACAATACGAGTTCTGGAAAAATTGATGCTTTATCTGAAATACTTTCGAATAATGATAAAGCGATAATTGATTTTAATACATTAGTTTCAAAAATTGTTGATGATATAGATTCATTAAAAGCTAAAATTAATGCCGTTAGGCTACAAGCGCTATTAATTACTGGTGGTCAGGACTCTTCTGGGTCTAAATTTGAAAGCTATGTTTTAGATTTGCAAAGGGCATCAAATCAATTAAAAGGCGTTAATAATAATGTCGCTGATTCTTTTAAAAAGTATTTACAGGACACAAAGGGTTATCAGAGTTCTATTTCCGAAAATGATGACTACAAAAAAGCGGATGAAGCAGTAAAAGCGAACTTTGTAGAATTACAAAAAAATATAGGGTCTTTAAAGGAGTCTATTTCTGCAGACAAGGCTTTTGATTATTTATTTACACTGGTTACGATAAATAATAATAGTAAGGGCGACTATTATTCATTGCCTCTTCAGTTTTCGGGGGAACAAACAAGGCTGATGGTTTCAATAACACCAAGAGATACGAAATACAACTTACAAAGTTATTCAACGCAAATAATATTCCCTTTAGTACCCCAAAGGTATAATGTAACGGGTATTTCTTATTATTGTAGTGGGCTTACTGATGAAGAATATTCAATCGAAAAGCCAACCGATACCAGTTATCGCTATAGTTTCCGGTCTGGAACTGAAGGTGAGGGAGGTTTAGCTGCTTCGTATCGAGCCGGAATAAAAATGTTCCCTAAATGTAAATGGTTCGGAGCTCACATTAGTATTGGTGCTGGAATGTCTATTTCAAAAAAAATAAGGCCTAGGATATTATTAGGAGGAGGGTTTTCATTTGGGAACAAGCATATGTTAGCAGTTGATTGCGGATTTATTTTTGGATATGTAGACAGAAAAAATTCGACCCTAGACTTCACAAAGACCTATTCTGAAAAGCAACGCCCAGAGCCGATAATTGTCTCTCAACTTGAAAGAAGTTGTTATCTATCGGTAGGGTATTTATTTAGCTTTTAGGGTACTTATACTCAATGATATATAAGCTACTTCGTTCTTTTCGAAATTACACGAAAGTGATAATTTTGAATTTTTCTCTAGCAGAAATAGGGCAATGAAAATGTACTGTGAGTTTTTCCTAACTTCCCAGTATGTATCTGCGCCCATTACTGGTTTTTTTATTATTCCCGTTGTTGCTTAGCGCACAATCTATTCCCATACAAACTCTTCGAGGAAACGTAGTAGATAAATCAGTTAAAACCCCACTTCCAGGAACCACTATTGAACTCGTGGGCAAAGTGACTGTATCGTTGGTGTCAGATGCTGCCGGTAACTTTGTGCTGGAGAAAGTGCCCGTTGGCAGACATACCATTCGGATTACCTATATCGGATATAAGCCGGTTGTATTGCAAAATATACTGATCGAATCGGGCAAGCAGCTGGTACTTTCTATTGAAATGGAGGAGGAGGTGAGTACAGGTAAGGAAGTGGTGGTTCAAAGTAAACCCAACCGACAAAAGCCCCTCAACGAGATGGCAGTAGTGAGTACCCGCATGATGAGTATGCAAGAAACGAGAAGATATGCGGCCGGCTTAAACGACCCTTCCCGTATTGCTACTGCTTTTGCCGGCGTAGTTTCTCAGGGCGATGCCAATAACCTAATTATTCGAGGGAATGCACCCAATGGATTGCTCTGGCGGATGGAAGGCATTGACATCCCCAATCCCAACCATTTTGCCAAAGTGGGTACTTCGGGTGGCGGCATTTCTATATTGAGCGCGCAGCTGTTGGCAAACTCCGATTTTATTATCAGCGCTTTTCCGGCCGAATATGGCAATGCTTTATCGGGTGTTTTTGATATTAAATTACGCAAAGGAAATAATACCCGCCATGAGCATACTTTTTCTGCCAGTACTATCGGTATAGATGCTGCTACCGAAGGGTATTTTAAAAAAGGATATGGGGGCTCGTATCTGGTGAATTACCGCTATGGATTCTTAACCCTGATGCAACAACTCGGATTAAAAATAGGAGATGCGGCCACTCGGTTTCAGGACTTGTCGTTTCATATCCACTTGCCCACTAAAAAAATGGGTAGCTTTTCTGTTTTCGGATTCGGCGGTAACAGTGAACAAAAAACGGAAGCATCCGCCGACTCTATTATATGGACCAATAACCCCTCTAACAGAAGCGGTCGGTTAGATGCAGCAAAAACAGGGATGATAGGCATCTCTCATAGTATATCACTAGGAAAGAAAATTTTTTTAAAAACGATGTATAGCGTAAATGGCTATACCTATCGGGAAGAAAACAATCGACTGGATAAATTCAATGGGCCATTAATCTATACCCGAAATAATTCGTTTACCGAAACAAACGGCATCTGGTCGGTGGTACTCACGCATAAATTCAACAGCAGGCATTTGTTGAAAGTGGGAGCATATACCAGTGCGAAAAATTTTGATCTTACTCAGCGCGAAACGGTTAGTAATGTTTTGCGTGATAAAGTAAAATCAACCGGCGACACAAGGCTTACTAATTATTTTATTCAGTGGAAATGGAGCCCCTCTAATCGGCTCAGCTTTTTAGCAGGCATGCATGCACAGCAATTTGCGCTGAATAAAACGTCGGTGGTGGAGCCTCGGTTGGGCATCAAATGGATTACCGGCAACAATCAGTTTCTTTCTGCCGGCGTGGGCTTTCATTCGCAAATTCAGCCGTTAGGCAATTATTTTGCCCGCATAAAAATTGGCGCCGATTCGGTGCAGCCCAACAAGGGCTTAGAGTTTAGCCGGGCAGCGCATTATGTACTTGGCTATTCCATAGCACCGGCTCCCAACTGGAATCTGAAGGCAGAAGTGTATTATCAATGGTTGTTTTCTATCCCTGTTTCGGCATTGGTAAAAAACAGTTTTAGTTTGCTCAATCAAGATGACGACTATGCAATTGCGGCGTTGAACAACCAGGGTAGCGGAAAAAATTATGGCTTTGAAATTACCCTCGAGCGGTATTTGAGTGATCAGTTTTATCTGCTTAGCTCAGTCAGTTTATATGAGTCGGCGTATTTGCCTTCAGATAAAATCTGGCGCAGCACCCGCTTCAACTCGAACAGTACATTTACTTTTTTAATGGGGAAGGAATGGAACCTAAAAGGGAAAAGAACTTCTACTTTTAGTGTAGACTGTAAATTAATTTATGCCGGCGGGGTTCGGGTAACCCCTATTGATCTGGCGAAATCAATCGCACAAAAAACAACCGTGCTGGATAATACCCGTATTTACGAAGATAAACTAAACAATATCTGGCGGGTAGATTTACAAACCGAATGGAAAGTGCAGTATGGGAAGAAAACGGGCAGTTTGATTGCCGGCGTTCAAAATCTCTTCAACCGGAAAAATCCGGTTAGCCAAAGCTATGATCCCGTTACCAAGCAAATAAAGTATAATTATCTGTTGGGATTGATTCCGGTGGTGGGGTATAAAGTTGATTTTTGATGTGGTTTCTTTGTGGTTGCTGCGTAATTAAAGTAAAGACAGTGTACAGAATTATGAGGGGTACTTTCATTCTAATTATAGAAGTCCGCTAGTAGAAAAAATTAATGAGTACCCAAGTGAACAAATTTCTGCTGGGAACAATGGCAAATGCCGGTTCTTAGTCCCCCATAATCGCTCGCAAGACTTTTAAAAACTCCCATTTCCTAACTCGATTTCATCTGCCCCGGAAATAGCGGTGCCACTTTGCGGTTGAACAGGTTAAAAATCAGCAGTACGCCTAATCCAAACAATACAGATCCAACAATGAGCAAGTTATTGGTGATGCCGGGAACAGAGAAAGACAATTTAATCAGGATAGTAGAAATAACAAATCCCGAATTTCGCATGATTGACTGAAACTGATCTGAATAGAAAAGCGATGTAAGTAATAGTAATACATCTACTACTATCAGCACAGTAAAAAACTCATCAAAAAATATCTGGTTGAGGTTTTCGCTCAAATGCATGCCCGTTTGAAAATGACCTAATGCAGAGCCGGTCCAGGTATAGAAAGAATAACAAGCAAGTATCAGCATTACTGGCACCAATAACAGGGCAAGCGTATTTTTAAGGAATAAAAAAGTAGAAGCCTTTATTTCAGGTTGATCGGCCGGCTCTTGTCCCGGATTTTCTTTTCGAAGTACTTGAATGTAAAACAAACAAATCAACAAAAATAGAATCAGAGATGTGATGGCATCATAAGTAAATCGCAGATCGTTTTCGTTTTGAAACCAGTTGGGGATAAGCTGGAGATTGCCAATATCTTTAAATATTCTTCGAATAATAATCAGCGTAATGATTTCGTATTGCTTGCCAATATAAAAGGAGGTTGATTTAGGCAGATAATAAATCAGCAGATATACCTCATATACCAGAATAAACGAGAAGGGGGTGTAGATGGCTGAAATAGGACTTTGCAGCAGTCCATAGGAAGCAGGCAAAATTCCTCTTCCCGCTAAAAAAATTAAGGCTAGGTGAATCAGATAACTGAGAATGGCAATCGTTAGTACAAATCGTTCAATCCGAAATCTGGCATGCGGGGAAAGCAACCAGTCAATGCCTCTTTCTACCAGTTTTCTGCTGTTGGGCTCGGTTGTGCGAAGTGCCATAATTGGGGGATGTTTGTTAGGTAATATACTCTAAAACAATGACTTTTATACACAAAAAATTATTGCAACCATATTCGGATTCAGCTAACCTCCTATTCTCAATTGAAAATCAGCTGAATACATATCAGGTTATGGGGGGAACTAAGGGAATGAATGGATGTGGTGTAATATTCTATGTTAGCCGGAATGCTTAGCGGGTTAGCCGATAGCTTTTTCCGGAAGCAATCATCCAAAATGGCCTATATACCCGCCCCCATTCTTTTTGCTGTTTTGTCCAATCTGTAGGGTCGTATACCAGCATGTAAGATTTGCCAATAACGGTAATGCTGTCTTGGCGAACAATCGCAGCCGTAGATTCGTCCAGTGCCATTCCGAATACCCCGGGCAGTCTTTCTAATATCGGCACCAGATCGAATTGGCGATTTCTTACCAGCACATGCTGGTCGATGGCGGTGGATTGCATCAATGAAAATCCTTCGGCAAATTGGGTGGGGATATGGGGTGTTTTGCGATGGTCGCCACCGATTAAAACCGAACCCATAATAGTTGCACCGGCCGAAGTTCCCATAATTACCCCTCCCCGGTTTAGCAGGGCTATCAAGGCCCGGTGAACAGCCGTTCCACCATAAGCTTCTGCTAACTTTTCCTGATCACCCCCACCCAAAAAAACTCCCTTGGCGCGGTCAATCATGGCAGCAAGCTCGGGATCGTCGGCTTTTTTTCGGTCGCGGGTATGCAGGGTTTTCAGTTGAGTAAATCCCTGTTGAATAAATTTATCCAGGTGCTTACCCTGCTGTATCCATTCCTCATCACCTGTTGCGGTAGGAATGTAAACAACGGGTTGGTTTTTGCCTCCGATAAGTTTTGCAAATGTTTGATACATGGTATCCGGCATACTACCGCCCCCAATTATAATCAGGGTTCCTGCATGCGGGAAAATGTTTTTTTGTGAAAAGGAGGTTAGGGCAACCAAACATCCCAGAAATAAAAGCCCGATTCTCATACCATTTAATTTAGCTTTTCAAAAACCAAGTTTGATTCTAAGTTACAGCTTTTAAGTAAGCGATATTTTGTTATCCATGTAATTGCTTCAGAAAATCTTCGGCCTTGTTCAAATGATTTGTGCGCCAGGTATCATCCCGCTTATCCCAGGTTGTAATGAGCATTGCCCATCGGGGATTTTTGGCGAATATGGTCCGATTCTTCGTTAAAAACCGCCAGAACAAACCATCCCATATTGCTTGCCATTCTCCCTTGGGAAAATCACCCATTTTCATCAGATAATTCGAACCGGCTATATAGGGCTTGCTGGTAATCATGCCACCATCACTGTATTGCGACATGCCATATACATTTGGCACCATTACCCAATCGTATGCATCTATATACATTTCCATAAACCATTGGTACACGTGGTCGGGATGAATTTCGCAGAGTAACATGAAATTTCCTAACACCATCAATCGCTCGATGTGATGGTTATATCCCGAGTGTAATAATTTTTTAATGGTGCTGTCTATCGGCGGAAGTCCGGTAGTCCCCGTATAAAAGGCCTTAGGAATTGGATGGGTAAAGCCCCAGAAATTTTTGGTACGTTGTATGCTTCCAATTTTCTGATAAGTGAGTTGCACAAATTCTCTCCATCCCAGCAATTGCCGTACAATACCTTCTACACTATTCAATGGTACTTGATTGACTTCTGCACCTGTTATCAATCGATTTATTACCTCTAAAGGATTGAGAAGCCCTATATTCAATAACGGACTTAGTACACTATGAAACAGCGTAGTCTCTTTCATCTGCATGGCATCTTCGTATACCCCGAAATTTGTCAGCTTATGTTTGATAAACGCTTCCAGCGCCTGCTCTGCGGCATCATGGGTGCAGGGATAGTATTGTGGCCCACCATTTGCTTCAAATGGCGCCGAGGCAGATCCATAGTTGTTTGCGAAGTGTTGCTCTGTATAGGTAACGGCTTCCCGTATAAAAGTATTATCTCCCCCGAAATGCATGGGGGGAATAATGGTTTTCGCTGGTATTTTTTTGCGATTCTCGGTGTCGTAAGTCCACTGGCCTCCCTGCGGTTCGCCGGATGGGGTAAGCAGGATGTTTTTTTCTTTTCGTTGTTGCGTATAAAATCCCGTTTGATAAAAGGGGCGTCGGGCACCTAATTTTTCCATATCTCCGGGAAGGGAATTGATAAAATTAGGGCTGGGCAGGTACGTGAATACGATACCCGCTTTTTTGCAGGCCCTTTCCAGTTGTTTTTGCAGCCAGTTATCATTGGGGAAGTAGAGGTGAATATGGGTGGTTTGTTTCTTTGCGAGTAGCTCAATCAATGCCTGCATGCTGCTGGCGGGTTGGTGGTGTTCTACATAAGTAACTGGAAATCCTTGGGATACTATATGCTGCTCGTAATATTTCATGGAGGAGCGGTGCAGGATAATTTTCTGCTTGTGAAAGCGGTATTGTGTAAAAAATAGCTCCTGTTCAATTAGGTAAATGTTAGTGGTTGGATTAACCGGAAGAGGGTTTTTAAATAGTTGGTGGGGGAAAAGGAGAAATACTTCCATAAGAGGAGTAACAAATCAAACGGGGAGTGGTTCGCTGAAATGCTGAAAGAGATAAAATACACGCAACAAAAATTATAATCTACTAGTAATAAAAGTATTGAAGGCTTTTTTTGCTTCCGCACTCTTAAATAAAGCAGGATGGCCTTCCCTCTGGACCTCTACAAACTGAATACTTTTACATGTAGTACATTTCATCAGATCTGCTTTAAATAACGGCCATGAATACATTTGTATAGGGGAATCTTCTAACCCTTGTACAAATAGAATTTCGGAGGTAAAGCCGCTGGTAAAGTTTAATAGAGATCTGTTTGCATAGGCAGTTGGGTTCAATGAGGTTGTGCCATATGTATTTTTTAATAATGTACATTGCTGACTAGACAATAATTGTCCATTTTCTTCAAGTTGACATCTGTAAACCAGATTCAATGGGCCCGGGGCGCTTGCGATTACACCATTGGTTGGGTGCATGGTGTTTAATCGGGTAACCTGATAGCCACCTTGAGAATGCCCGGCTAAAAAAATCTTTTTCACTTTTAGTCCGAGTTCTGCTGCTGCATTATTTTTGAGCCATAAAAGTGCGGCTTCGCATTGGCGATTATTATCTCCAAACAGTATGTTTTCTTCGGGATAGGCAACACTTATTATCATCATATTCTTGTTGTCGAGTATTGCCTTAAATGAATCTAATGTGTTTTTGGCTGCCAGTAACACTTCACTATCATAATTTACGGTTCCATGAAATACCAACAAAACGTCGAATTCATTTCCAGCTGGTTTATCAATTATTACATTAACAGATACGCCATTATAACTTACATTTTTAGTGGTTTGGTAGGGTGGACTAATTTCTCCTTGGGTTGATTTGTTGCAACCTAGTAAGAGGGATAGCAAAATAAAGGAGGCCGTAAAGTGCAGAATGATTTTGTTGTTATGCATAAATAAATTTTTGGCAATAGTTATCCGTTCTATCAAAGAGTTTTCTTTGATAAGCGGCTTGTTTGTATTTATTTAATAAGACTGCTAGAAATATCCCCGCCAGGGAGTTCTCCTAACTTGATATTTACTAATACGCCGTGGTTGGGGTGCCGGAACTACCACAACTCGGGTAACCACGCTGCGTGGTTGTATTAAACGGGGTGCGGTTTGTACCATCGTAACCGGGCGAGATGCCGTGCAAGCATTTAGCAAGGCAAATACGAATAAAATGAGCAAATAAGTTTTCATAGGAGCTATTTTGGATATAGACTGCCAATAGTTTTACAGGTTTAATGGAGGCGGCGTTAAATAATTTCAGAATTAGGCAGTCCGCTTTCAATAAAACCTATAACAGCAGGCTACCTAATCTGTCTTTGTAAGAATTAGCTGAACCCCATTTTTTAGGGTGGGGATGTCGTGTTGTATTATTTGCCAAATAAGCATAATATCCACCTCAAAATATTCATGCACTAAAACATTTCTTAACCCAATAATTTGTCGCCAAAGAATATGCGTATGATTATTCTTTGTTTCCTCACTCATGTTATTGGCAGCTTCTCCAATGATTTCAATTTGTTTGATTGTTGCAAATTGCATCATCGAATTAGAGGAGAACTCATCAAAATCTTTATCAAGTATATAGGATTCTATTTCTACAATCGATTCAAGTATATGCTGTAGCCTTTGTTTGTCACCTATTTTACCTTTCATAAATCAATTTTTTTTCTTTATTTACAAAAGGTCGAATGAATTTAGAGAGTGCGTTGCTCGAGACCAGATCTATTTTTTTGTGAAGTTTTCTTTCTAGGTCGGTTTTCATGTCAATAAACCCTAACCCAATATGCACCGAATAATCTAATTCAACTAAAATATCAACATCACTCTCCATTGTGCCCTCATTTCTGGCAAATGAGCCAAATAAGAATGCCTTCAATACAGGTTTGTCTACAAAATAATTTTGTATTACCCCCACTTCATAATTTGAAAGATTCATACGACAAATTTAGTTGATTCTTTATGTATACTGTGCAGATGTTATACAACTGTCTTCGTTTTGTATATGGGTTTTGTTATATGCTTAAAATATTCATAAACTGCAACAACTGCTCATGCGTAGGTTTTCGATAAAAAATACCTTGCGAAGCACCACTGCGTATTCCACGCACAAACAGGTAAAATACGCCCCCGATATGCCGATCGTAATCGAAATCCGGCAAGCGGCTTTGTAAATACTTATAGAGGGCTACTAGGTAGATATAATATTGCAGGTGATAGTTATTGGCATCCATCGCTACTAGCAGGGCAGTTTCATTGTAGCAATCCGTTTCATATCCCAGGTGATTCGATTTCCAGTCAATCAGATAAAACTGCTCCCCCTGTTTACCTATAAAATCAATCTTCCCATTCATCAATCCCTGCCAGGATTGTCCCTTTTGCAAATGAAAGGGCGTATTGGGGGTTGATAATTCCATCAGCTGGCGCGTTTGAAATTCATGCACCGGAAAGTTGAATTCCAGTTCAGCCATTTGATGGCTACGACTAATTTGGGGTAGTGTAAAAGTATGATTCCCGGCTGTAAGTGCCAGTGCGCAAAGTTGTTCTATCAACTGGTATAATCCTTCACCATGCGTTTCTTCTAGCCCGGGCGACATGCGCTGAAGTGCTTTGTTGATGGTGAACGACCAGCTAGCGGGTTGGGTAAAGTCAATATGCTCCAATAGATAATGGATCAAATTTCCGGTGAAAGCCCCTTTGCGTAACTGGTAGAAAATAAACTGGTCGTACGCGTTTTTGCTAGCAATGGAATCGCTACTGGCTGATAATGCACGAACGCCGTGATCGGGATTCAAATAACTATAACTCAGTTTTTGCCAATTGGTATTCTTTAGGCGAAAGTCGGTGGCTTGCTCAAATCTTGCTTGTGGCCGGGCCGTTGCCTGATAAGAGAAATTGTCGGGAATTTGTGGCAATTCAGTTACCTCCTTAATGAATGGAGAGGGATTTTTTGTAATTGCCGACAGGAACACGGCTAAGGTTCCGGTACATTCGGCAGGTTTGTTGGTAAACAGGTAACATTTATACCGTGCCCGCGTGAGGGATACATATACCAGTCTTCGGTTTTCCTGTTCCTGTTGAATTTCTACCCATTGCCGCTGGTCGTTGGTAAATGATACCGAGTTGCCGTAAAAAAAATCTCCATTGGCATCCCGGTAAGCGGTCATTTTTTCGGATTTCGAATCTGATGAAAACTCCAGAAAAGGCGCCATCACAATATTATATTCTAGCCCCTTGCTTTTATGTATGGTGATAATCTGAACGGCATCTGCATCGCTTTCAATCCGCTGCAAAAATTCATCCCCATTCATTTTATCGCCTTCGGCGGCTTTTTGCAGCCAGCTGATGAGTTCTGCCGGGCGATATTGCAAGCGGGTTTCTGTTTGGTGTAATATTTCTGCCAGTTGAATGTAATTCGATAATGCTCTTTCGCCACTTTCTACATCCGGTTGCAGCAGCCGATTGGTTAACTGAAAGCAGGCAAATACCGATTGCAGCGTAACATACACGCCTTTGGTTTTCCATTTAGTATTCCATTCGCGGAATCTTTCTACCAGGGCTTCTTCCTCTAATTCACTGAGTTGTGAAATCGAATAACCAGTTATGTTTGTTAATAAGGCTAGATTAATATGGCTAAGGGTAACACTTTCAATTGCTAGCAGCCAATTCAGCAGCACGTTGGCTTCCGCTCTCTTCAGAATTTTTTCACTTTCTAGGTTGATGCAGGGGATACTAAAACGATTGAGTGCATTTTTTATGTCTGCCGCTTGATATTTATTACGAACCAAAATAGCAATATCAGCCGGTGTAATAGATCGGGTTTGATTGTTTTTATGGATACGATAGCCGGGGTTGCTCAACAGGTCGGCCACTTGTTTAGCTACTCTGGAAAAAATATCACCGGCTTCCCGATGAACAGCAATAGGGGTTTCGGCTTCACCATTCAATTCGAGTTGGCCCTTGTCATTCGGGTCGGGTGATGCTACCGGCAAATAAGAAAAAGCATCTGGCGAACCCTGAAAATAAAAGGTGTCGAAGTTGGCTTCCGGCAAAAAAAAGTGATTGAATGCCTCAATCAACGAAGTGGCGGATCGATAGTTTACCGACATATTAAATTGGTTGTCGGCTTCTTTTACAGCTTTAAAGTAAGTAAATAAATCAGCTTTCCTCCAGGCATAGATAGATTGTTTGGGGTCGCCAATCATAAACACAACTGTTTCTGATGGGGGACCAAACAGCCGGTGAAAAATTTCATATTGCTTCCGATCGGTATCCTGAAATTCATCAATAAATACCGCCTTGTATTTGGTACCTAATGTGTTTACCAGTTCATCCGATGGCGATAAACAAATCGCCCGATGAAGGTGATCAATCATATCATCAAAACTAAGTACCGATTGTCGCGATTTCAATTCTTCCAAATCTCGGGTAATCAAAATAGTTAGGTGGGCAAAAATTACATAGGTAACCTGTTGTTGAATTTGGGTAACAAGCTCTTTTTTTTGTCTCCATTCATCTAAGTCCCGCAAGATGGTGGGGAAAACAATTGAAATATATTTACTCTCTTTTCTTTCTTCAATTTGCGTAATAATTTCATTCGGATCTTCTAGTTCACTAAAATATCTTTTAGCTGTGGCATTTTGTTGGATAGCGAGTCTGTAAGCGGGTTCATTATTCGCAAATTCATCACATAAAGTATCCCAACAAGTATCTCTTTCTCTTTCGGCCACCTGAATAGTCGCTAATAATTCTTGCTGATGAGCAGAATCGAGCAAAGGTGATCTCGGCGTAATGGGCAAATTAAATTGTTTTCCACTGAGGGCTTGTTTTAACATGCCCTCTAAAACCTCTACTTTCAGATAGGGATTGATATGAGCTAGTAAATCATTGCCAAGGGGGGCAATGTATTTTCGCCAATAATCATGGATACTGTTGGTACTCATTTCATCCTGCTGTTCTGGTGAGAGCGCTTCTGCTCCAAAAACCTGTTGTGTTTCAAATGCAAACTCCTGCAAGGTTTTCTGGCAAAATCCATGAATCGTTAAAATAGAAGTCTCGTCCATTAGGGCCAGCGCATCTTTCAGTAATTGTTGGGAAGCAGGGGCACCCTGTTGGTTGATGGATTCCGCCACAATAGCCTGAATGGTATCGTCTTCAATCGGTATGCCCTGCGCAGATTGATAGGCAAGTGCTATGAATTCTCGAATGCGGGTTTCTAATTCCGCTACCGCAGCCTTGGTAAAAGTTACCATCAGAATTTCTTGTACTGGAATCTTTTTTTCAAGAATCAGCCGAAGCACAAGTATGGCAATCGAATAGGTTTTACCTGTTCCTGCGCCGGCTTCAATCACATTGCTTTTTTCAAGCGCCACTTCTGTTACTGCTAATGTTTCCATATATCGGCTGCTAACTTAGTTTAGGTAAAAAATTTTGAATTGATACGCTTCAAAAAAGGATATACATAATCGACATGCTCCTTAATTTCATCATAGTATTCCCTGGAAAAATATCCTGCTTGTTTGGCCAGCGCTTTGTATTTATCACTGCTTGCCTTTACTTCTTCGGCCATTTCAATTACGTAGGCGTCTACCCCATCCTTGAAATACAGCGTTACATTGGGTTTTTCCCATTCGGGGAAGAAAAGGAAGGGCCGTTCTGCAGAGCGCAAAAAATTATCAATAAAAAACTGAAGAAATTCCCTCGCATCTCCTACCGAAAGTTCATTGGCTTCGCAGGATACCCACACTCCCTTCCGCTTGAAGAAATGAAAGTCAATTGGCAAGTCCAGCGCACGCAAGCAACAATAGTTTATAAAGGCAGGAAAAAAATCTTTTTTTAACTTGCTACCCGTTTGCATGGCGATCAGCTTATTTCCGTAAATGCCTTCTACTATGCCTGTGAGTGTAGTTGTTCCAAAATCGAGGTTCACCGCAACATCTCTGGCGGGTTGGCCTCCTCTGATTGCTTCTCTGCTTTCGTATAATTCCCGAACATCTTCTGCCAACTGGCGGTACAAAAATTTGCCACGATTGCTCAGGGGTAATTTTCCTTGCAATAACAACTCCTGATAGATGTTATCATAAGTTGCAGGGGGAAACTGCAACAATTGTGCTTTAAGATTGGCAGTTTCGAAATCATCTATTTCAAATGATTCTATTTCGCTCAACAGAATTTCATCCGAATACGGGAATATCCGCCAGTTTTTTTGCATATACCAAGTGAAGGGACTTTTGGCAAATTTTGTGAGCGACGATAACTCAATCACCGGATTAATAGACACATTGGCTGCTAACGGCGGCATCGGTTTTTTCACTAGTGGAGATGGCTGAACAGCGGATAGATACGAAGTGAGTCCATCTGCCCCACCGGATCCATATCGGCTGCTGAAGCTGTGCAACGGGTGCTCAATAATTAGTTTTTTTCTCAGCTGGTAGTCGGGTTGCGGCAATCCCTCTAGGATATAATTTATCAATTCATCTACCAATGCAGAAGGCGGAATGGGACGGTTATCTTTTACGTCCTGGCCCTGATAACTGATGAGCAGGTGTTCCTTGGCAGAGAGAATGGTTTCGAGCAATAAATGTTTGTCGTTATTGCGAATATTCCGATCTCCCTTTCCCGGATTATTTTTCTGCAAATCAAAATGTGGGCGGTTATCTTTTCTGGGAAACTCGTTATAGTTCATGCCCAGAATAGCTACTACTTTATGCGGAATACTTCGCATAGGGATGAGCGAACAAAATAATACCCCGCCTCTGCCAAAATTTTGCTGGCGCGTTTCAGATTGCAGCGTGGCGTTAAACTGGTAGGCAAATACTTCAAAAGGTACCGGGTCGGCAATATCCGCAGCATGTTGGTTGTACTTGTCTAAATAGGCAATCAACTCGTGGTAGTCGCCAGCATCCTGATCGTCGTTTACGAACAGCATATCTGCGATTAGTTCCCGCACATAGTTAACCCATTCACTTACGCTGCGTTTAATTTTTCTTTGTTCGATATGATGCAGCAGCTGCGAAGCAAACTGATGAAATTTAACCAGCTCAAAAATGGCATCTCCTTCAACTATATCAATGGGTATCAGGGTATCTCCCGAGGGTGCGTTGTAAATGGGACTCCCGCTGATACACCATCCCAGCGCTATGCGTTGTAATCCGTATTCCCAACTTACCAGTCGGGTATCGTTTTCAATTTCTCCAGCGGTGCCACAGCGGATATTGGCTGCTTGCATCGCGGAACGAATCAAGTCGGGTTGGGTGATGCCAAAGCGCTGACTGATATTTTTCGACTCTAGCAGTTCCATTACCATTTCGGCTTTCATATTGTCGCTGTTTAGTTCTAGCAAGCGTTGTAAGTCACTAAACAGGGAAGCCCCTTCGGTAATTTTCTGGTCGGAAAGCGTATAGCGAAAATCGTAAGGCGCCTCATCGAAAACGGCGCGGATATAAGGGGCATAGTCGTCCATATTAGAACAGAGCACCAAAATGTCCTTTGGAGCCAGTTCTCCGGGTCGGGCATTTACTATTTTCACCAGTTCATTATACAGCACTTCTACTTCTCTGGCTTTTGTATAACAGCTATTAATAACTACCGACCCATCGTGGAGATTTTCGAGTGATATGGGTTGTCGGAAACTGCCATAGGCATTTTCGAAAATGTCTTTTTGTATTTTATGCAGCAAACTGGCAGGGTTATCTGGAGGTGGCACAATCCAGTTGTCATACACTTCATTCATCAATTCTTCATTCTGATATAGCAGTGCAAAACTTTCTTTGATTACAGTTCCCCATCCCGTTAACAAACTGTTGCCTGGCAGGTTAAAACCTTCTTCAGGCTGGCGTAATTTGTTTTTTTGCCGTTTTTTTATCAGACTTTTTTCTGTTTCATCTTCTAGCCAGTAATACGATGGGGCCGGATTCATCAGATAAAAATGCAAGGGAATATAGGCTGCCAGTAATTGAAACAGTTCGAGGTGTAGTGGGGTAATAACGGCAATGCCAAAAAAATGCAGTCCTGCAATTCGGTTATTAAGTTGCGCCTCTTGTGCCGGATTTTTCAGGGTTTCTTTCAGTCTATTCACCACACTAGGCTTGTCGGAAACCCTTCCCTGATAAGCTTGTTGTAATCTTTTCCAGAGGTACCATTGAAAGTTTGCGGGAGATTGGGCAGATTGGTTCCAGTCATTAATCAATCCAGGCCGGTAGATTTGGTATTGGTCAAACAGGTCGGCCATTTGATCTGCGAGCGCAATTTGCCGAATGGGGTGATTGTGGTAATAGGAGGCCACATCCGGAAATCTTTGCCGGAATCCCGGCTCGCTTAGTTCTTTCCAAATTTTCCATCGAATTTTATCGGAGGTAATAACGGGCCCTGGTTTTTCTGAGAGCCATTCATGGAGTAGGGCGATGATATCATTGGGACTATGAAATGCTATATGCGCACTGATGCCCAGCTGTTGAGCAATTTGTTCGGTAAGCCATTTATTCATTCCCTCGGTTTGGGTAATGATGTGCTGTTGCTGAAATACATCACAGGTTTCTTGTTGCAGATTTTGCGACAGCTGCAAAGCAAGTTTTTCGATGGAGTTGGATATATACAGGTGATTGGGCATGCAGTAATAATTTATAGTTCGTCCATTCGGTGTGTAATGCCCGATGCTCTTTGCACGCTGCCGGCTGCGGTTGCTTTTAATACAAGTTCCGACGACATGATAATGGCTTGTTGTTTAGCTCGGGTAACAGCGGTGTACAACAATTCGCGGGTAAGGATGGGAATGTCTGGATGGTTGGGCATGCGAATCAACACGCGGTTATATTCTGAGCCCTGACTTTTATGAATCGTCATGGCGAAAACCGTTTCAGCATGTTGAATATACTGAACGCTGATGCCGCGCACCTGGCCATTGCCGGCATCCAGCCACAGCTTTTTTGTTCCCTGTATGGTTCGCACAATGCCAACATCTCCGTTCACGAGTTCCAGCTCTTTATTGTTGCGGGTGATGATGATTGGGCGGTTTTCATAAAAGGGGGTATCCGGTTGCAGACAGTTGTTTTTTTTCAGTCGACTTTCTGCCAGCTGGTTACACTCTGCCAATCCACCTTTTCCTTCGCGCATGGCGCACAAGATGCGTTGTTGTTGAAATAGTTGAAGTGCTTGATAGATATCCGGCTCGCGGATATAGGCTTCGTAACCGTCGATAAAGGTATTTAAGTCACTATCTGAATCTGAAGAAGTAATGGAAACCTCGCCCCGATTGTTGTTTAGTAAAAACTCATCTAAAATTGTAGTTCGGTTATGTAGTATAGCATCACTCAATCTGCCTATGCCGCTTAAACTGCTGAAGCGGTGACTGTATTGTAATTCGATAATATGTTCGGCCAGCGGATGTGGGGATGCAGATGCGGAGTTAGGTAAGGAACGACCTGGGGTTGGGATAAATTGATTGATAAAGTTTTGTGTGTCGGATGAAAATGTATTGATAGCGTCAGTTTGGCTGCAGAGGTCGCCAAAAAGGCTGCCGGCTTCTACAGAGGCCAACTGGTTTTTATCGCCCAGCAGTAAGATTCGGGTAGATGAGCCGATGGCCGACAATAGTTTGGCAAACAGGGCCACATCAATCATCGAACATTCGTCTACAATTACCAAATCGTAGGGCAAAGGATTGTTTTCGTTATGCCGGAAGTAGATATCGTCCTGTTTAGCTCCCAGTAGCCGGTGCAAGGTAACCGGTTGTAGTTGTTGCAATTTATTGCGAATAGGATCGGGTAGCGGAAGGGTAGTTGATTGCAACGAGTCGGCCATTCGCGTGGCGGCTTTGCCGGTAGGGGCTGCCAGGGCAATTCTACAGTTTGGTTGCAGTGTATAGTGTACCCAAAGAATTTTTGCAACGGTGGTGGTTTTGCCGGTACCGGGTCCGCCAGTAAGGATGGTAAAATGTTGCAGACAAGCCATTATTACGGCAGCCAGCGACCAGTCGGCACAAAGTTCCGGAGGCAGGTTTTGTAGTGGGTAGTCGGCTTCCAGGGATGAGATCAAATTTAGATGTTGCAGCAGGGCATCCATTTTATCGGAACGGGTAGCGATTTCGGCATTGAGTAGCCGGTGAATATGGCCTAAGATGGCAGTTTCGTATTGGAAGTAGCGATGCAGGTATAAGCGATTGCGGTGTAGGATAAAGGGAGCGGTAGTGCCAGCATTTCCTATCCATTGAGGGCGGTCTGCTAATTGTTGGGTGGAGGGATACGCTCCCGCAGGGCTGCCAGATGCCAATTGTGGGTCGGTATCTAGGGAAATACAGATATGCCCTTCTTGCAAACGCTTGGCGAGTAACCAGGCATGGGGCTGCACTAGCGGTTCGGGAAATGCCTGGGCAAATTGAAGAAATACATCGGAATGGGTAGCCATGCAATTAGGTTATACAATGAAATTACAGAACCGTGGTTGATATTGGTTAACCAGCGGGCTGCAATTTCTGTATGCCGGTTGTAATCTATTTACAGTGTTGCATCATTTTCTGTTAAATCCTCCAAAACAACCCATTTACAGGCTGATTGGGGGAATCCAATGAATCAATGGAATTTCTGGGTGCAGCTGCAGGATATTCTGTACATAAAATAGAGTACTCAAAAAAGAGGGAATTTCCTGTTTATGAAGATATCCGCATAAGCATATGACAATCAATTATATAAGAGCCGTTGGTTTAGTTTGGATTCAGTGGCTAAAACGCAACAACACATTCCACCATAATTTATGGGTATCTTTTCTTTGTTTTCTTAGGGCCAGCATGCCAGAGCAGCTGAATGATTGTTCGGCCATTCTAGTTAGTCTCTAAATAGTGGTAGATATTCAAACCCATGCATTGATACAGCTCCTAAAGTAAACACATTTCGTTACTACTGTAAATGCGATCTCGGGGAGTTTTTTAAGCGACTACTTGAGAAGCCGGCTTTGGCTGCCTTATTTAGATGAGTGGATAAAATTATGTCCGTAAATTGTGTTTAATGAATCATTGGATATTGTTGCATACCCATTCTATTATGGCGTTTATCATTGCGATAACCCAAATAGGAATGTGGTTTTTTTTAATCAGGAGCAAAAAAAATATTCCTATTCGCAGGTGGATGATTTTTAATTATACCTCCTCCAGTATATGGTACCTCGATCAGATGATACGATTTAGTATTTATCCAGGAGCGGAGGGGTCGTTATTTTATAAGCTGGAAACTGTTTTTTTATATAGTCCGGCTTTTGCCATGTTGATGATCGCTAACTTTCAAGTGTATCATCTTTTTCTCCGCCCCTTATTTGAACAAGAGCGGCGCTGGCTTTTACGAATGGCCATCCCGCTGCTGCTGGTATTTATGGGCGCTAATGCGTGGAATGAGTTTTTTAATCAAAGTGATTTAAAAGGCTTTCAAATTATTTCTTTTACTTGGGGAATAATTACCAATGTAGGAACGCTCATAATTGCAGTTCGAAAGGCAACAGTATTGGGAAAGGAAGATCGTAATGCTTATAAAGCACATCTTTTATTAGGTTCGGTGAGCCTCTGCTATATTGTGTTGTCGGTTGTAAATGTAATTTTTGATTTGTATAGTCCGATTGGCTACTGGACCTTCTTCATTTTATTATGGCTAGGGAGTATTATTATGATAGTAACCTATTTGTATTATTCCTCTATTTTTGTGAGCTTTCAGATTAAATTAGCAGGTTTTAGTTTTGTAACGGCAGTAACTTTTCTCACAGCTACAACCTTGGTTTTTTTCCGCCCATCATGCCTTTAGATATTGCAGACAGGATGCTTCAGCAATCTGGTTTGATTAAAATGTTTGTTATAATCGCGGTTGCTTCACTCATGATTTTTATTATTCTGCCGGCCCTTTTGCGCCGATCGCTTACCCAGCCATTAAAGCAATTGCTGGAAGCTGTAAAAATGGTAAACCAGGGAAATCTGCAGGTTCAAGTGCCTGAATTGTATCGAGATGAAATCGGCTCACTTACCCGCCACTTTAATAAGATGACGCATACGCTTAATCAAACCAATAGTCGACTGGTTGAATATTCCCAAACCCTCACTGAATTATACGCCAACCAGCAAACCATTCAAGAGCAAACCCTCAACCATGTGAGTCAGGAAATCCACGACAATGTAGGTCAGCTGCTGAGTTTGGTAAAATTGCAGCTTAACCTAGCAGCCGAAAAGGAAGGGGATGAAAGTTTGTTATTAGCGGACGCCCGCGAAAATATCGGCCGTGCTATGATGGATTTACGCGATATGGCCAAAGGGATGAGTAGTGATCGTATCAGGCTGCTGGGACTATACGCTTCAGTAGATCAGGAAGCACAGCGGATTAGGCGAACGGGGGTTTGTGCCGTTAGTGTAACCTGTGAAGGAAAGGCACAAAATATGGATCAACAAAAAGAAACGATTCTGTTTCGAGTTATACAGGAATGTTTGCAAAATATCATCAAACATGCCCAGGCAACCCAGGTTGACATTGCCTTTGTTTATGCTGTTTCCGAAGTAAATATTGAAGTGCGGGATAATGGGAAGGGATTTTTAATTTCCCGGGGAAACTCTTTATCCGGACTAGGAATGATGAATATGCACCATCGAATAGAATTGATGGGTGGAAAAGTAACCTTAGAAAGTGAACCCGGTTTCGGCACTAAAATAATGATTGAATTGCCCCTTACATAAAGTATAGAAAGAAATACCGATACCTAAACCGTTGTTCTACAGATATATAATTCCGTGAAAACACCGATTGATAAATCGCCTATAATACCCTATTATTTTCCCCGATATACAGATATCTGCTTATTCAGCATCTTCCCGCAATATACCGGATGACCAAAGCCTTTCACCTGTAATAGCGCAATGCTACGCCAACAATAGCTTAAGGTAGACCTAAAATTTTGTAAATTGCATTACCGCATCTTTATTTAACAATTGTATTATGAAAAAGAAACTTTCTATAGCTCTGATTGCCCTTATAATGCTTTTCACAGGTTGTATACAAAAAGCCTATCACCAAAAAGATGACTCAGTAGATTTTTCCCGTATCAGCTCCTATGCATGGGCAGAGGGGGATAACGATAAAAATTATGATACCCGGCGCCCTAATCAAAATAGTTTACGTGATACAAAGATTATGCAAACGGTTGACCGCTATTTGCAGGGGCATGGATGGACCCAAAATAAAACGAACCCCGATGTTTACCTGGTATTTGATGTGGTTGAAGATCAATCTCAACAACAGGTAAACACGCCGGTATATTCTCAGCCAATTACCCGCTTTTATTATAATCCCGCTACCCGCCGTTGGGTACCCATCTATTACCCCTCTACTTTTATGGGATATAATACCGCTACCCGTAATGTAAAAGAAGGAACGCTTACCCTAACCATGATGAATCCCGGAAGCGATAAAGTAATTTGGCAGGGGTGGACTACCTCCGAAATGTACGGTCGTAGAATGTCGGATGAAAAAATTGAGCGGGATGTGCAGGCTATAATTACCGAGTTGAAAAAATATTAACCAATAGTCCCTAGCCCTACTTCTAATCACCAAAACTAGGTATATGCATATTAAAAAGATACTTTATGTAGCGATTGTTGTTGGTGCGCTTGCCGCCTGTACTACCCCATCGGATACTCGCTGGACTCCCCCAACCTTTTCACTGCAACCCGCTGCTCGGGTAACTTTCAACTCATTTGTGGATTGTAATATGGCCGAGGTTTGGGTGGGCGATACTTTTCGCATCTTCCCCGGCAAATATGGCGAAGACCCCGTTTGGGGTTATGCCCGCGATTTGAAGTTTGCCGATGGCATGAATCCTGAGCAGGTATTTGCCTCCAGCAAAGAGCAGTTTCACAATCCTATTATGCCCCTCAATGCCCCGATAGGCAAACCCGGATTGCATGGAGCCGTTTGGTTCGAAACGGTTTATCAAGATCGCAACGATGCTTCTGGTAAAACCCTTTACGGAATTTATCACAACGAAAATTATCCAGCCACCCAACCCTATGATAGCACTACCGGCCAAGGCTACCATAACAAAAAATGGCCACAAGGGCTTACCGGTCCTGAAAGTCCGGCTGCCGTTTGTAGAATTGGTATCATGAAATCTACCGATGGCGGAAAAAGCTGGGAGAACAAGGGGCTATTTATTGAAGACCTAGATCCTCGCATGATATTAAAGCCGCAAAACAGTTCCAATACTTTTGCAGGTGGAGTGGGAGATCCTTCTGCGGTAGTAAGTGGCGAATATCTGTATTTGTTTTATGGTGAATATGGATATCCGGGTACGTATGATTCTGCCCAATATAATGCTGATATCGAAAGAAGTGGTCAATGCATCAGTATTGCTCGCATCAGTCTAAAAGATTTAGATGCTCCTGAAGGGAAAGCCCTTCGTTGGGATGGAAAGGCATTTGCAGCCCCGCATAATGGAATAGGTAAGCCGGTATCCTCTTTGCAAATCGATGTCGCTAGTGGCGGAGGTGCCGCTTCATCTCCGGGAGGGGGATTTCACTGGGGACCCTCTGTAAGTTGGAACACGTACCTGAAATGTTGGGTTATGCTGATGGGTAGGGTAGAGGGGAAATCCTGGCAGGGCGATAAGATTTATATATCCTTCAACCGCCACGAAAATCTGGGAGAAGGAAATAATAGCCAGGACTGGACCACTCCGCAATTGTTGTTTCAAAAACCCGGATACATATTATGGTATCCTTCGCTTCAGCCGTTAAATGAGCCCGAAACGATTCGTGAAAAATATACTTGTGTTCGACTGGGTAAGCGAGCCCGTTTTTATGTAAAGCGAATTAAGCCCGGAGACGACTCCTATGCATCTGAACACATCATTGAGTTTACGCGATAAGCTGGTAGTTAGCGAAAAGTAGTTTCAAAACATTTTGTATCTTACCCATATAATTAACACCCTATATGGCTTATCACCTCAATCAGGCCGATGCTGCGCATTTTCATCGGGATGGATATGTGCTGGTGCGCAATTTTTTTTCAAAGGAAGAAATCAATAAACTGTATTCCATAGCTGTGGGCGACCGGGTGATGCAGCAACATGCTACACAGGTAACCGACAAGGCAGGGAAACAAACCAAACTTACTTTATGGTATACACCCGGA
The DNA here is from genome assembly GCA_945870985.1 of Chitinophaga pinensis. Classification (GTDB taxonomy): domain Bacteria; phylum Bacteroidota; class Bacteroidia; order Chitinophagales; family Chitinophagaceae; genus Sediminibacterium; species Sediminibacterium pinensis_C. Next base: position 3,013 of record CAMBUH010000014.1, on the reverse strand, counting down.
GAGGATGTGTATAGTTTACTATTGCGAAGTGAGCGGATGGTAAAGGGGGCTGCTTTGTTGTTAGACAGCAGTTCACCCGTTTGTCATTTTCATACCAAGCTCATGCAAAAAGAGCCCGGTGTGGGTGGCGCCTGGGAATGGCACCAGGATTATGGCTACTGGTATAAAAATCAGTTTTTGTTTCCCGATCAACTCGTAAGCTGTATGGTAGCACTAACATCGGCCCATCGGGCAAATGGTTGTTTGCAGGTAATTAAGGGCTCTCATAAAATGGGAAGGGTAAACCATGGATTTGCCGGCGAACAGGTAGGTGCCGATATGGAAATGGTAAATCATGCGCTTACTACCCTACCCCATGAACATATTGAACTGGAGCCCGGCGATGCGCTGTTTTTTCACAGTAACCTGCTTCATCGAAGCGAAGCCAATACAAGCGATCAACCTCGCTGGACGATCATCTCTTGTTATAATTCTTTGTCGAACCCCGCTTTTAATGATGCCACGGTTAGTCGCACCCAACCCATTATTACAGTGCCGGATGAGGCTTTACTTTTAAGTGATGCCAGTGCAGCCAGTGAAACAGGTGATTTTCTGCGAAAAGAAAACGATCCGGCCTTACAAGCTACCGGTTGGGAACAGGAAGTGAAAACAAATGGGTAATAAGAAAGCAGCTACCATCTTTTCCCAATACAAATACCTACCCGGGGATACAATTCTGCGTAGCTATCACCAAATAGTCTGCCCAGCCCGAGTGACAACTCTCCAACTATACCGTTTCTGCCAACCAACTTATATCCAACAGAAGTACCTAATCCAAATGTAGTTACGGATTTATACATTCTGTTGTTCCAAGCACTTCCATAATCTGGGTAGTATTCTCTGGCAACGGCCATATTGGCTTCTATAAAAGCCCCTGAAGAAAATCCATTACTGAAGTAAACACGGAAATAAGGCAAAAGCATAGATCGAATTTCTTGATATTCTTTTTTCTCTAGGGAGACGCTTGTCGCAATTCCCAACCCGGTATTGTCAGTAAGAAATCTTTCGTAATTTATTTCCAACAAGCCTAGCATACTGCTGAGCATATTAAGCCGGATTTCATGTTTTACTGGCTTTTTGAAATTTTTATCCCCCATGCGTTGATTAGATTGAGCAAAAACGGAGGTTGAGCATGCAGAATATAATACAATGGATGCAATAAGTAAAGATTTTTGCATATGGTTTGGTTTGGTTAAAGTACAGAATACAAAATACGTGCCTATTTCTATAATGTACTGTTAAACAGAAAAATTATTAAGCAGGGCAGACTCCTCTAAATTTAAATGGGTAAGAAGGAGTAGGCCTATATTTGCTGGGGGGATACCAATTCTATAAGTATGTTAACAGAAGTTTCATCAGCTCCCATCGGTATTTTAGGTGCCATGAAGGAAGAAGTAGCCGGATTACTTGCTTGTATGGAGTCGGTTCGGGAAGTTCATGTAGGTATGCGCACTTTTTATTGCGGTAGGCTGATGAACCGCGAAGTGGTGTTGGTAATTTCCCGGATAGGAAAAGTAGCGGCTGCATCCACCGTTTCTGCCTTGATCCATCAGTTTCAGGTAAGCGAAGTGATTTTTACCGGAGTGGCCGGCAGTCTCCGACCGGAGGTTAAGGTAGGCGATATAGTGCTGGCAAAACGTTTACTGCAACATGATATGGATGCCAGCCCCCTTATGCCTCGTTTCGAAATACCCTTGCTGGATATTACCTGGTTTCTAACACCCGACCTACAAATGCAGCAAGCCGAAAAGGCTTTGCAAGATGTAATCAATGATGCCGACCATCATCGCTTATTAACAGACGAAGTGTTGCAACGTTTTCAGATGACGCAACCCTCCTTTTGGATAGGCGATGTGATTAGCGGCGATCAGTTCGTTTCGTCTCATTCACAAAAAAAGGAGTTACAACAGCTTCACCCTACCGCCTTATGCGTAGAGATGGAAGGGGCAGCCGTAGCACAAATATGTTACGAATATCAAATACCATTCACCATCATCCGAACGATTTCTGATAATGCCGATGATCATTCTGAATTTGATTTTCCCCTCTTTATAAAGGAAGTAGCCAGCCGATATTCAGTGGAAGCCATCCGCAGATTATTGGCCTAAATATTCTATTATTGTATTAACTGAAACTAGGATATGCCGGCATCCGACGCTTCTCACTTCCATACGATTGTTATTGGGGTAGGCTCTATGGGCAGCGCTGCCTGTTTCCATTTAAGCCAGCGTAACCAAAAAGTGTTGGGATTAGAGCAGTTCACCAGTCCCCACGAAAAGGGAGCCCATGGCGCGCACACCCGCATCATCCGCAAAGCTTATTTTGAACATCCCGATTATGTTCCCCTGCTAGAGAAAGCCTATGCAAACTGGCATCTAATTGAACAACTATCGGGAGAACAATTGTATGTTCCCACCGGACTATTGTATGCAGGCCCTCCGGGGAATGACTTACTACAAAGAATTCGGGAAGCTGCCCAACTATATCAAATTCCCTTGGAACGATGGGATAGCGCGCAACTGAAACAAAGGTTTCCACAGTTTACACTGCCAGCAAATGCTGAAATACTATTTGAGCCGGAGGCGGGATTTCTATATCCCGATAAAGCGATAGAAGTGATGATTGCATTATCTATTCGATCAGGGGCAACTATTTTACAGCAATCCCCGGTGCTAAGCTGGGAAGCCAATAGCGATGGGGTTACGGTTTCCACAGCGGATGCAACTTATATAGCCGATAAGTTAATCATCACGGCAGGTCCCTGGGCGGGTTCTATGATTCCTGGCGCTCAACAACATCTTCAGATTACCCAACAAACCCTGGCCTGGTATACCCCACCGGTGGATGTGCCACAAAACGGCCAACAATTTCCCTGTTGGTTAATAGCAGAGGTGGGCGTTCCGGGAGCCTACTATGGATTTCCGGCATTGCCAAATCACGGTCCCAATGGATGGAAAATAGCCCATCACCATGC
>CAMBUH010000013.1 GCA_945870985.1 Chitinophaga pinensis | reverse complement strand
TAGCTACGACTCAATAACACGAATGCCAGCAGGATTAATAGAAGTTACATAAGTATGATGGGCTAATTCGATTCGCGCAAAAATTGCTTTCATCTCTTGCGCTACTGATTCGGCAATATCTCTACGGGTGCTGAGCATAAAAATAGAAGGTCCGGATCCTGAAATACCTCCTCCCAAAGCACCTACTTCCAGCGCTTTTTCTTTTACTTCATGAAATCCCGGAATGAGAATACTTCTTACGGGTTCAATCAGCACATCTTCTAGTGATCGGCCAATTAAGGCATAATCTGATTGTAATAAGCCGGCCACCAGCCCTGCTATATTGCCCCATTGTTTGATGGCATCTTTCAGCAGCACATTTTGCTTTAAAATACTTCGGGCATCGGATGTGCGAACTTCAATTTGAGGATGCACAATAGTTACATATAATTCAGGAGCGGGTATTGATACGATATCGAGTGGAAAAATAGATCGGATTAAGGTTACTCCTCCATAAATACAGGGAGCAATATTATCGGCATGTTTCACCCCGGAAGCCAATTTTTCGCCATTCATGGCAAACCTTACCAAATCTGATTTACTAAAGGGCTCATTGAGCAGATAATTAGCTGCCACCACAGCGCCAGCCGCACTGGCAGCACTGGATCCTACACCGCTACCGGGTTTAATTTGTTTTCGGATGCGTATTTCCAACCCTATATCGGGAATTGGAACTTCTGCTAATAAAGCCAACAATGCTGCACCGGCAACATTTTTCTCGGGCTCAACCGGCAATTGAAAATCGTCTTCATTAATAATGGTAATGCCTGGCTGATTAGAAAATTGAATCCGCATGATATCATACGGTGCTTCTACCGCAAAACCTAGTACATCAAAACCACATACCATATTAGCAACCGTAGCAGGTGACAGTACAGTAACTACTTTATCCCGATTAATATTCCATACAAAACCTCCAGAAGCAGCCGTGGAGGCATCAAAAATTCGTTTATTGGTAAATATATTTTTCATATACACAACTCCTATTAGCGGGCCACGCGAATTATATCAGCAAATACGCCGGAAGCTGTTACATCTGCGCCGGCACCTGCTCCCTTAATTACCATGGGTTGCTCAGGATATCTTTCTGTGTAAAACAATACTAGATTATCTTTCCCATAGAGATGGTAAAAATCAGAATCAGCCGAAATATCCTGCAATCCAACTGCGGCTTTTCCCTGCTGATAGGTAGCTACAAATTTTAATTTACAATTATTAGCTGCGGCTTGATGGTACAACTGCTGAAAATGGGGCTCCTGCTTTTCCATTTCCTGATAAAAATCTTCCACAGAACCCTCAAAGCAAGCAGCCGGCAAAAATGGATCGTTGTGAATGTCAGTCATTTCTATCGCTTGGCCTGCCTCTCTTGCCAAAATCATAATTTTACGCATCACATCCGTACCTCCTAAATCTAATCTTGGATCCGGTTCGGTATAGCCTTCTTTTTGTGCCTGCCGCACAACCTGTGAAAATGGAATCGTAGCATCATAATTATTAAACACATAATTCAAGGTACCCGATAACACCGCCTTTATAGTAAGGATAGTATCCCCACTACGCAATAAATCGTTGAGGGTTCCTATAACCGGTAATCCTGCCCCCACATTGGTTTCGAATAAAAAATGGGTGTTGTATTCCCTTGCCAGTAATTTAAGCTGCTTGTAATGCGCATAGGAAGCGGAGCAGGCAATTTTATTACAAGCTACCACAGAAATACTTTTTTCGAGTAATGCGCTATATACACTTGCTACCACATCATTAGCTGTTACATCTACAAATACACTATTCCGCAGATTGGCGTTTTGAATAGCCTGCACAAAATCGTGTATGGTACCGGAGGGAGCTGCTGCCAACTGATCGCGCCAATTATCTAAGGGTATACCTTCTTCTTGGATGCAGATTTTTTTACTGTTCGCCAATCCGGTAATCCGAATTTGCAAACGCAAATGTTCTTGCAGGTAGGCAATTTGCTGATGGATTTGACTAATTAATTTTCCACCCACATTTCCGGTTCCGGCAATAAAAACATTCAATTGCTTGTAGGTAGTTTCAAAAAAGGCTTCATGCAATACGTTAATCGCTTTCTTCACGTCTTTTTCAAGTAATACTGCGGATATATTTTTCTCAGACGAACCCTGAGCGATTGCGCGCACATTAATACCATTACGGCCCAATACGCCAAACATTTTTCCACTTACGCCCGGGTGACTTTTCATCTGTTCCCCTACGAGTGCCAATATAGACAATCCCGTTTCAATATGCAGTGGCTCAACTTTTCCATTAGATATCTCTACTTCAAATTGCTGGTCAACAGCTAGCTTAGCCCGATGGGCATCGCCTTCATTTACGCCTACGCAAATAGAATGTTCAGAAGAACTTTGCGTAATTAAAATAACATTTACACTTTCGCTGGCAAGTGCCTCGAATAATCTTTTTGAAAATCCGGGAATACCCACCATTCCGCTTCCCTCTAAACTTAGCAGGGAAATTTTATTGATGCTGGTAATTCCTCTGATAAAACTATCAGATGCAGCAGCATCCTTTTCTATCAGGGTTCCAAAATCTTCCGGAGCAAAAGTGTTTTTAATCCATACCGGAATGTTTTTGGTCATTACGGGCTGAATCGTTGGGGGATAAATAATTTTAGCTCCAAAATGTGAAAGCTCCATAGCTTCCTGATAAGATATACGAGCAATGGGGCGTGGGTTTTGAACCAATCTGGGGTCAGCCGTCATCATACCACTCACATCTGTCCATATTTCCAATACAGTTGCATCAATTGCAGCAGCATAAATAGCAGCCGTATAATCAGAACCTCCTCTTCCAAGGGTAGTAGTTTGCTGATGTTCGTCGGAAGCGATAAAACCAGGTGCTATATATAAATTGGCAGGATGGTTTTTTACATAGGCTTGAATAGCCGGATTGGTAAGTGAAAAATTTACCACAGCCATTCCAAAATGGCTATCAGTTTTAATCAGCTCCCTCGAATCTAACCAATGTTGTTCTACTTGATTTGCCTGAAAGCTGGCAGAAATAATCAGGGAAGATAGAAGTTCTCCATAACTCACCATTTTATCTTTGGTTCGGGCAGAAAGTTCTCTTAATAAAAACACACCGTCACATAGTCCTTCTAATTGATTGAAGTGCTGCTTTACAAGGCTGAGTGTTGCGCTTTGCTGCTGAATGGGCAGTAAACCCCTTACAACATCCAGATGCCGGGTTTCCACTTCCTGTAATACATTTTTATACCCATCTTCTCCCGTAGCAGCCATACTGCCAATCTGTAATAAAAGATCGGTTACGCCCCCTAGTGCAGAAACTACAACTAGGGTATTACCTTTTTCCATTTTCTGCAGGGTAATTTCCATTACCTTTTTTATATTCTCCGCATTCGCAACAGAACTTCCTCCGAACTTAATTACTTGCATACTTTTACTATTTACAATACTCTTTCCTGAGCACTTATCGCTAAAAAATAACAACTAGACTTAACGCTAGTTATAACCATCCCAACCAAAATGAGAGGAAAACTTATATCAGATACCCGAACAAATTATCTTCGGGTTTAATTTCCGTGAAATTAATTTGAAATTGATGTAAGTTTTGAATCAATACTTCGTAATCCGACTTAGTCTTTAATTCTATCCCCACCAAAGCAGGTCCGGTTTCTTTATTATGCTTTTGCATATACTCGAACCGGATAATATCGTCGTTCGGTCCTAATACTTTACTTACAAATTCCTTTAAAGCACCGGGACGCTGGGCAAACCGAATCAAAAAATAATGTTTCAGTCCTTCGTATTGCAAAGACCGCTCTTTTATTTCCTGCATCCTGTCTATATCATTGTTGCCGCCACTCACAATGCATACCACATTTTTGCCTTTAATCTTATCGGCATAATCATCCAGCACAGCAATCGTCATGGCTCCCGCAGGTTCCACTACTATTGCATCCTGGTTATACAATTGTAAAATAGTAGAACAGATTTTTCCTTCCGGTACAAGATGCATATCATCTATCACATCTTTACAAATAGAAAAAGTTACCTCGCCTACTCTTTTTACAGCTGCCCCGTCTACAAATCTTTCAATATTATTCAGGGTAACGGGGTGACCGGCTTTTATGGCTTCCAACATAGAGGGGGCACCTGCAGGCTCAACGCCCACTATGATAGTTTTGGGTGAGAATAATTTGAAGTAAGCTCCCACCCCGGCACTCAAACCACCACCGCCAACCGGCAAAAAGAGATAATCAATTTCTGGTTGGTCTTCTAATATTTCCATTCCCACTGTGGCCTGTCCCTCAATAATTCTAATATCATCAAATGCAGGTATAAAAACTTTATGATGCTGGCGGGTATATTCCAAGGCCTCTTTGGCACAGTCGTCGTAGGTATCTCCGGTAAGCACCACTTCAATCCAATCTTCCCCAAACATTTTCGTTTGGGATACTTTTTGATTGGGGGTTATGATGGGCATGAATACCACTCCCTTGATTTGCAATTTTTTACAGCTATAAGCAAATCCCTGTGCATGGTTGCCCGCACTTGCGCAAACCACCCCATTCTTTACCTGATCATCCGTTAATCGACTCATCAAATTATACGCACCCCTAAGTTTGTAGGAACGAACTATCTGAAGATCTTCTCTTTTTAGATAAATCTGGCAGTCGTACTTCCGCGACAGATTGCGGTTGAAGGTAAGTGGTGTATGTTTTACCACCCGCTTCAACCGCTCTCTGGTTCCGGTAAAGTCTAGTGTTGAATAAGATAGTGTTTGCTGCATGATGATGGTATTACCCAAGTATTAATTATTCTCCGGACGAAGGCTTCTTACTGTTTTACCAGCTTGCCACATTTCACTTTGATTCAATTCTTTTAATTCTTCTTCCAGCTTTTCGCGATAATCGGGTTTGCTATTACTTTCAATAGATTTTGCCGCTTCGTTTCCGGCTGCCACACTTTCGTATAACTCTGTAAATACGGGTAAAGTAGCATCGCGGAATTTCTTCCACCAATCCAAGGCACCACGCTGGGCAGTAGTTGAACAATTGGCATACATCCAGTCCATGCCATTTTCAGCCACCAATGGCATCAGCGACTGGGTAAGTTCTTCTACGGTTTCATTAAAAGCTTCTGAAGGAGAGTGCCCCTTAGAGCGCAACACCTGATATTGGGCTGCAAAAATTCCCTGAATAGCGCCCATTAAGGTTCCTCTTTCTCCAGTAAGGTCACTAAATACTTCTTTTTTAAAGTTGGTCTCAAACAAGTAACCACTTCCGATGGCAATCCCCAGAGAAATTACCCGATCAAATGCTTTACCGGTAGCATCCTGAAAAATAGCATAGCTACTGTTCAACCCACGACCCTGTAAAAACATACGGCGCAGAGAAGTTCCTGACCCTTTAGGGGCAACTAAAAATACGTCTACATCTGCCGGAGGTATGATGCCTGTTTGTTCGTTATACGTTACCCCGAAGCCATGAGAAAAATACAGCGCTTTGCCGGGGGTGAGGTGTTTTTTTACAGTAGGCCACATGGCAATTTGTGCCGCATCACTTAACAGGTAACAGATAATGGTACCACGTTGTAATGCCTCTTCAATTTCGAATAAAGTTTCACCCGGCACAAAGCCATCTGCAACCGCTTTATCCCAGCTTTTAGAATTTTTACGTTGCCCTACAATTACATTAACACCATTTTCTTTTTGATTGAGTGCTTGGCCAGGACCCTGAACACCATATCCGATTACAGCTACTACTTCATCTTTTAAAATTTCCTGTGCCTTTGAAAGTGGAAACTCGTCGCGGGTTACTACATTTTCTTCTACTCCGCCGAAATTTAATTTTGCCATTGTTTAATTTTTGGTTGTTGATTATTAATTATTGAATGATTTACATAGAAAAAACTTCCTTTTGCTGATTGAGAAACTCGTTTTCAATCAACTCGTCCTTAGGTTCTGCTAGTTCAAATTCCCGCAATTTTTCGTGAAAACCTCTGCTTTCTTTTATTATGGCTACCCGGGCACTTCTTACAAACTCAATCAAGCCATATGGGGCCAGCACCTCCACCAGTCGGTCTGTTTCTTCACGGTGACCTACCGTTTCAAATACCACATAGTCGTTTCGGATAACTACGGCCCTAGCACCATGCTCTCGTAACAACCGCTCCACTTTCACTTTCTCCGCTATTTGTGCAGTAGGTACTTTATACAATGCGAGCTCTTGCCAGATGATTTCTTCGTTATTATTATAATATGCCTTCAGCACTTCTACCTGCTTTTCAATTTGGCGTGCCAGTTTTCTTACTACTTCCTCGGTTTCATCAATTACAATAGTAAACCGATGAATTCCTTCCGCTTCGGAAGGAGAAGTATTCAGGCTTTCAATATTGATTTTCCTTCTAGAAAAGATAGTGGCAATACGTACCAGTAAACCAATATGATTTTCAGTATAAACGGTTATGGTATATTCCTGCTTCATACGTTTTTATTTTTTACAAATTACTTGAGTCTGATTTCACTTACACTGCATCCCTGAGGAACCATAGGAAATACATTATTCTCTTTTCCTACATTTACCTCCAGCAAATACGACCCAGGATGATGATACATTGCACTGAGTGCCTCGTTTAGCTGATCGCGCGATTCGATGGATGCACCAGCAATGCCATAGGCTTCTGCCAACTTTACATAATCGGGACTGGCAATATCTACAAACGAATACCGCTTATCATGAAACAATTGCTGCCATTGACGAACCATGCCTAGAAAATGGTTATTCAGGATTAATATTTTCACATTTACTTCAGTTTGCAAAATGGTGCCCAGTTCCTGTAAAGTCATCTGCACGCCCCCATCGCCAATAACAGCAACCACCGTTCTTTCGGGAGCCCCAAACTTTGCACCAATGGCGGCAGGCAGCGCAAAACCCATGGTTCCTAATCCTCCGGAAGTGATATTACTATTAGATTGATTAAAGCGAGCATATCGGCAAGTAACCATCTGGTGTTGACCAACATCGGTTACAATGATGGCATCTCCTCCGGAAATCTCATTCAGGTTTCGGATTACTTCACCCATTGTCATCACTGGTGTATCTGGATGTAGCTCAGAGAAAATCACTTCTTTATTTTCTTCTGCATCATGGTCTTTGAAACGCTGTATCCAAGCGGTACGACTTTTTGATTCAATCAGTTGTGTAAGCAGCGGAAGGGTTTCTTTACAATCACCCCAAACACCTACGGTTGCCTTCACATTTTTATCAATCTCCGATGGATCTATGTCGAGGTGTATCACTTTAGCTTGTTTTGCATACTTATCTAACCTTCCAGTAACCCGGTCGTCGAATCGCATACCTACTGCAATTAATACATCACAGTCATTCGTTAATACATTTGGGCCATAATTGCCGTGCATACCCAGCATACCCATATTCAACGAATGATCGGTTGGTAGGGCACTCAGCCCGAGAATCGTCCAGGCAGCAGGCAGTCCGCCTTTTTCTATAAAGTTGGCAAATTCTTTTTCCGCTTTACCCAAAATCACACCCTGCCCAAAAATCACAAATGGTTTTTCAGCAGCATTAATCAAGTTGGCCGCCTCTTCAATATATTCTTTCCGGATAATGGGTTTTGGGCGATAGCTTCTGATATGATTGCATTTCTGATAACCAGCATAAGCAAATAGTTGCAGCTGGGCATTCTTGGTGATGTCTATCAGAACAGGCCCAGGACGACCACTTCGGGCAATGTAAAAAGCTTTCGCTAAAACGGAGGGGATTTCGGTGGCATCTGTTATCTGATAATTCCACTTAGTTACGGGAGAAGTAATATTGATTACATCGGTTTCCTGAAAAGCATCGGTACCCAGCAAGTGGGCATACACCTGACCAGTGATGGCAACCAAAGGGGTACTATCTATCATCGCATCTGCTAATCCGGTTACGAGGTTGGTTGCACCAGGTCCGCTGGTGGCAAACACTACGCCCACTTTACCCGAAGATCTTGCAAAACCCTGTGCTGCATGTATTCCGCCCTGCTCATGGCGAACCAGAATATGCTTCAGCTGGTCAGGATAATCATATAGCGCATCATAAATTGGCATGATCGCTCCCCCGGGATAACCGAAAATCGTTTCTACACCTTCTGCTACCAAGGCTTCTAGTAATGCCTTAGAGCCCGAAATACTTGCTGTATCCGCTTGAGCAAGCGGACTGCTTACCTGTGTTGCTGTTTCGATGGCCATACGTTCTTTTTTACTTATTTATATTTCGTCGGTTACACAACCCTGTGAAGCATCCTTCACTTGCAGGGCATACTTAAATAATAATCCTTGTGTAGCTTTTAATGCCGGTTGTTTCCAAGCAGCTCTTCGGGTTGCCAATTCATCATCGGAAACCTGCACAGTCATTTGCTTGGTAGCCACATTTACTTCTATGATATCATCATCCTTTACCAGGGCAATGTTGCCTCCCAAATAGGCCTCCGGCATAACGTGACCAATTACAAAACCGTGGGTGCCTCCACTGAATCTGCCGTCGGTAATTAATGCAACAGATTTTCCTAAACCCGCACCAATGATGGCAGAGGTGGGTTTCAGCATCTCGGGCATACCGGGTCCACCTTTGGGGCCAACATACCGAATTACTACTACATCACCTGCTCGAATTTTTCCGGTGTTGAGCCCTTCAATCAATTCGAATTCGCCATCAAATACCCGTGCCGGTCCGGTAAACATTTCTCCTTCCTTACCGCTTATTTTTGCTACACTACCTCCGGTTGCGAGATTGCCATATAAAATTTGCAAGTGCCCGGTAGACTTGATGGGCTGACTCAGCGGATAGATAATTTTTTGTTTATCGAAATCAATATCAGGTACATCTGCCAAATTTTCCGCAATGGTTTTTCCGGTAACGGTTAAACAATCACCATGTAGCATACCCTGTTGCCATAAATATTTCATTACTCCAGGTACTCCACTAAAAGGATGTAAATCTTGCATCAGAAAATTTCCACTCGGCTTAAAATCGGCCAGAACAGGTGTGCGATCACTGATTCGCTGGAAATCATCTTGAGAAAGCGGCACTCCCACACTTTTTGCCATTGCCAACAAGTGCAATACCGCATTGGTACTTCCCCCCAATACCATAATCAGCGTAATCGCATTTTCAAATGCCTTACGCGTCATGATATCTTTGGGCTTTATATCTTTCTCAAGTAAAATCCGAATGGCTTTTCCGGCATCCAAACATTCTTTTCTTTTCTCCTCACTGAGTGCTGGATTAGATGAAGAGTAAGGCAAACTCATTCCCATTGCTTCAATAGCAGAAGCCATCGTATTAGCCGTGTACATCCCACCGCAGGCTCCGGCGCCCGGACAAGCATGTTGAATGATTCCTTTAAAGTCGGCCTCTTCTAACTGACCTGCCAACTTTTGTCCCAACGCCTCAAAAGCAGAAATGATATTCAAGTCCTGACCCTGATAGTGACCTGCTGCAATGGTTCCTCCATAAACCATGATGGCCGGCCGATTTAATCTGCCCATTGCAATCAAACATCCCGGCATATTTTTATCACATCCGGGTAAGGCAATCAGTCCATCATAATATTGTGCACCACAAACTGCTTCAATGGAATCTGCAATCACATCCCGGCTCACCAGAGAATATCGCATACCATCGGTACCATTACTCATTCCATCACTCACACCAATTGTATTAAAAATCAACCCTACGAGGTCGCTTTCCCAAACCCCTTTTTTTACAATCTGTGCCAACTCATTCAAATGCATATTACAAGTATTTCCATCGTATCCCATACTGGCTATACCCACTTGGGCTTTTGCTAAATCGGCTTCTGTTAATCCGATGCCATACAGCATGGCTTGCGCTGCCGGCTGGGTTTCATCCTGGGTTAGTACTTTACTGTATTTATTCATTTCACTTTGCATACGATTCTTCTTTTATACTACTGTATTTGCGTTAACTTCAATAGGTTGGTTAACCACTAGATTCTTATAGGCCTGCTGAACTTTTCGGCTTACCGAATCTCCCCAATTTAGCATCAAAGGATGGTTATCGAGAGATTCAAATCCGATAACTTCTACCGCAGTTCCACAGTAGAATGCTGCATCTGCATCGTAAATATCCTGTACTACAAAATGGGTTTCTTCAACCGGAATATCCATTCCCCGGGCAAGTTCCAATACGGTAGCACGGGTAATACCTGGTAGAATATGACCTGCAGGCGGAGTAAATAGTTTACCATTTTTCTCGATAAAAATATTCGCACCAGGTGCTTCAGCAACATTGCCCTTCATATCTAATAACAGGGCTTCATCAAAACCATTTGCCTTTGCCTCCTGACTGGCCAATATAGAATTTACATAATGCCCGGCCGCTTTTGCTTGCATATGAAAAGCCCCAGGATTCGGGCGCTGGAATGAGGAAGTTCGAACCCGTAATAATTTCTCCCCTAAAAAAGGAGCCATTTCCCAGGCCTGTATCACTAAAAAAGATTCGTTGTTCAAGCTGAAAGTCATATTAGCCGGCGCATATACTACCGGACGGATGTAGGCATCTCCCAATTGATTCTTCGCTAATAACTCATCCGTAATCTGAATCAGTTCTTCGGTTTTCCAATGGTAGGGCATATTGATGGTAGTTGCTGACTGCTCTAACCGATTGTAGTGCTCTAGCGGTTTGAAAATTTTGGTTGACCCATCTACAGTTTTGTAAGATCGGATGCCTTCAAAAACAGAATACCCATAATGCAATGACTGACTATAAAAATCCATCTTCGCGTCTGCTGCTTTTACAAAATCTCCATTTAAATAAATGAGAGTATTTTGATTAAAATAATTAGCCATATAAAATATTTACTGTTTATTTTTTTCATAAAAAAACCCCGCTTCCAAGAGGCGGGGTTAATATCTTTTGTTAGTATTTGATACAACTCAACCTCTTCGAAATACGGGAATAATAATAGTAATCACAGAAATTATCACTGTGAAAAGCCGTGACATCGTATTGATTCCTTGTATACCCATAGAGGTGTTTACAATCAAATATACAAATGCCTAACCAGAAAAAAAAGAACTATTTAAAATTATCTACTCACTTTTTGCATATTACGATTGCAGTTTGCTAAATAATAGTAGACTGATTAACCTGTTGATCACTGTTTTTATTTGCCTGATCGCCATGGCGGGTAACATACCCCGCAACCAAATCGCCGATTGCACTGGTTGAATAACTATTCACAGGGTCAATATCTTTCGATACAAATCCACTTATCAGGGTCCAATTAACGGCTTCTCTTACTTGATCGGCCTCTTTTTGTAAACCCAAATGGTCTAGCAACATCGCGGATGATAAGATTGATCCCAATGGGTTAGCAATATCTTTTCCAGCTGCCTGTGGATACGACCCATGAATAGGCTCAAATAAGGCAGTATAGTTACCTACCGAAGCCGAAGGCAATAAACCTAAAGATCCGCTTAATACACTGGCTTCATCACTTAAAATATCGCCAAACATATTTTCTGTAAGCACCACATCAAACTGAGAAGGATAGAGAATAATCTGCATGGCAGCATTATCAACAAACATATAATCTACCGTAACATCCGGATAGATAGGTGCCATCGCCTGCACTACCTTACGCCATAAACGAGACGACTCCAGCACATTGGCCTTATCTACCAGCGTAAGTTTTTTTCTTCTCTTTTGGGCATAATGAAATGCCTGCTGCGCAACCCGCTCAATTTCAAAACGCTGATAAGTGCAAGTATCGGATGCAGTATCTCCATCTTCACTCAACTCTTTTTTACCAAAATAAATTCCTCCCGTGAGTTCACGGAATATGATAAAATCTACTCCCTCTAATTGTTTGTTCTTTAAAGGCGAAAGATGTTGCAAGGCTGCATGGGTAGCTACTGGACGAATATTGGCAAACAATTGTAATTCTTTTCTCAACTGCAACAAACCCTGCTCAGGCCGAACTTTGGCAGATGGATCATTATCAAAGCGCGGATCGCCAATAGCACCAAATAAAATCGCATCCGATTGCAAACAGCTGTCCACCGTTTCCTTGGGAAGTGGACTGCCAGTTTTGTCAATAGCATCTGCCCCCATCAGGGCATAGTCATAAGTAAAATGATGACCATAGGTATTAGCAACCGCCTGTAATACCTTAATAGACTGAGCGGTTACCTCTGGTCCGATTCCATCCCCGTTTATAACAGTAATCTTTTTTTCCATGATTTTATCCAAATTAATTTTTGTAAGCGGCCACTGATTTACCAAAATTATTTTCTGGCAGCCTCATACTTTTCAATACTATCTTTAATACTAATCAGGTAGTCAATATCATCATACCCATTAAGTAAACAGGTTTTTTTATAGGGATTGATGTCAAAGCTTTTCTGCTCGCCAGTTAACAAGATGGTAATGGTTTGTTGCTCAATGTTTATCTGTATTTCTGCTTCGGCATCCTGTGAAAAAATTTTTGCAAGAAATACATCCGACACTCTAACCGGAATAACCCCGTTATTGAGGGCATTATTTTTAAAAATATCTGCAAAAAAACTGGATACTACTGCCTTAAAGCCATAATCTTTCAATGCCCAGGCAGCATGTTCGCGCGATGAGCCACATCCAAAGTTTTTACCGGCAACCAAAATTTCACCGGAATAACGTGGCTGATTCAATACAAAACTCGCTACTGGCTGCTGCTCATCATCCTGAACATATCGCCAGTCGCGAAAAAGATTTTTACCAAATCCATCCCGGGTTGTTGCCTTTAAAAAGCGGGCAGGAATAATTTGATCAGTATCAATATTTTCAATCGGTAAGGGAACAAATCGACTTTCTATTTCTTTCAGTGGCTTCATGCTAATTTTCTTTACAGGTAGATAAAAATTGTCATCCGGTTTTACAAAAGCGTTCTTACATCTGTAATTTTTCCGGTTAATGCTGCTGCTGCTGCGGTGAGTGGACTCGCCAATAAAGTTCGGGCACCGGCACCCTGGCGACCTTCGAAGTTTCGGTTGCTGGTGCTAACACAATACTCACCGGCTGGCACTTTATCTTCATTCATTCCTAAACAGGCACTACAGCCAGCCTGACGTAATTCAAATCCGGCATCCATAAAAATACTATCCAAGCCTTCCCGCTTTGCCTGTCGTGCAACTTCCTGAGAACCGGGTACAATTAACACGTGCACATCGGGATGTTTCTTTTTGCCTTTAACCATAGCTGCTACCAATCGCAGATCTTCTATACGGGAATTGGTACAACTTCCTATAAACACATGTTGCACCTGCATACCTAACAGGGGTTGTCCGGCCTGTAAGCCCATGTAAGTAAGTGCCTTTTTTAGATTTGCTTTTTCTGATTCGGCTTCTAACGACTCATAGGTGGGGATGCTATCATTAATAGCCATGCCCATTCCGGGGTTGGTACCAAAAGTAATCATGGGCTGAACTTGGGCGGCCTGAATATTCAATTCCATATCAAATGCCGCATCCGCATCTGAATACAACTCGCGCCATGCTGCTACCTTTTTTGTAAACGCATCGCCGGCGGGTGCAAATGGTCTGCCCTCCATGTAAGCAAAAGTAGTTTCATCGGGAGCAATCAATCCGCCGCGGGCACCCATTTCAATACTCATATTGCAGATGGTCATTCTGGCTTCCATCGATAATTTGCGAATAGCCGAACCGGCATACTCTACAAAATAACCTGTGGCACCCCCTGCAGAAATTTGAGCAATTATACAAAGGATAATATCCTTGGCTACTACACCGGGTAACAATTCTCCTTCTATATTAATTCGCATTTGCTTTGGCTTGTTTTGCAGCAAACACTGAGCAGCAAATACCATTTCTACTTCACTGGTACCAATACCAAATGCAATGGTACCAAAAGCGCCATGGGTAGAGGTATGACTATCGCCACAAACAATCGTCATACCAGGTTGGGTTACGCCTAATTCAGGCCCAATCACATGCACAATGCCCTGGTTAGGATGCCCAAGTCCATATAATTCAACGCCATGCCTGGCACAGTTTTCTATCAGCTGTTGTACTTGCAAACGGGAAAGCTCATCCCGAATGGGAAGTTCCTGATGAAGAGTGGGCACATTGTGATCTGCTGTAGCAACAATTTGCTTCGGCCGGAAAAGGGGTAACCCACGCTTTTCAATTCCGTTAAATGCTTGCGGACTGGTAACTTCATGAATAAAGTGCCGGTCGATGTAGAGAACGGATGGACCATCGTTTACTTGCTGAACGATGTGTTGGTTCCAAATTTTATCAAATAATGTAGCGCCCATAGTGTGTGTAATGGCTTAGTGCCAACAATAGAAATTAAATAAATTACTGAGCTTGAACAGTTGATTCTTTATAAGCTTTTGCCATTTCATTCAGGTGTTCTTCTTCTACTTCTTTTTGGCGGTCGGCCACCTGAAGAAAATTTTCATAAAGAACATCTATGTCGTCGCGGCTAAAATCGTAGCCGAGTTTTTGAAAACGATAAGCCAATGCACTGCGGCCACTGCGGGCAGTGAGTACAATTTTACTACCCTCGGCACCTACTTCTTCCGGACTAATGATTTCATAGGTTTGGGCGTTCTTCAGAAAGCCATCCTGGTGAATACCAGAAGAATGAGAAAATGCATTGGCACCAACGATGGCCTTATTCGGCTGTACGGGAACGCGCATGGTTTCCGATACCAATCGGCTGATTGGATTTAGCAGTTTCGTTTGAATATTTGTATACAGACCCAAATCTTTGTGTTGCTTTAATACCATAACTACTTCTTCCAACGAAGTATTTCCGGCACGTTCACCCAGGCCATTGATGGTACATTCTATCTGACGGGCTCCGCTAATTACACCGGCAATAGAATTGGCAGTAGCCATCCCCAGGTCGTTATGACAATGGCAAGAGAGTATCGCCCGATCTATATTACTAACGTGCTGCATCAGGTAAGCCATTTTCTCACCATATTGAGAAGGTAAACAGTAACCTGTAGTATCCGGAATATTAACCACGGTTGCACCTGCAGCAATTACCGCTTCTACTACCTGTGCAAGGTATTCGTTGTCGGTACGTCCGGCATCTTCCGCAAAAAATTCTACATCATCGGTATAATTTCTAGCCCATTTTACTGCTTGAACAGCCCTACGCAGAATTTCTTCTCGGGTGGTGTTGAATTTACTTTTTATATGAAAATCAGATGTGCCGATTCCAGTATGAATCCGGGGCTTTTTAGCATATTTGAGGGCTTCCCCCGCAACATCAATGTCTTTTTGAACTGCCCGAGTTAAGCCACATACTGTTGCATTTCGAATGATTTTAGAGATTTCGGAAACGGATTCAAAATCGCCCGGACTAGAAATAGGAAAACCGGCTTCAATCACATCAACACCCAATTCTTCTAACTGAAGGGCGAGGCGAATTTTTTCTTTGGTATTCAACTTACATCCCGGTACCTGCTCGCCATCGCGAAGGGTAGTATCGAAAATAAAGACTTGCTTTTCCATAGTCATTGATTTTGAATATATGTTATATTTATTGCTAATATTTCTGATTCCCAGAAGGGGGAGATCGAAAGATAATCGCGAAATAACCGAATTTAGCACTGAAATAACCGATTCTGCAGGCAAAATATAGGCTATTTTACACCGGATAAAGCTGGAAAAAAAGTCTGAAACCCTTGCTAGTATTGAGTTTTTATCCAATAAATATACGATGCCCAACCGCTCTGCCGACACCCTGTTTCAGCTGATTCAGTCCCTGGAAAGGTCTGAAAAACGGAATTTTAAGCTATACATCACCCGAAACTCGGGTAGTAGCGACTTAAAAGTGGTGCAGCTCTTTGATGCTCTAGAGGGTATGAAGCAGTATGATGAAGAGCAATTATTGAAAAAAAATCCTGCCCTCCAAAAACAGCAGCTTTCTAATTTAAAAGCCCATTTATACCGGGAAATACTGGCCAGCCTCCGTATTCTGAAGCAAGACGAGAACATTGATCTGCAAATACATGAACAATTAGATTTTGCCCGGCTGCTCTATAATAAAGGGCTGTATATGCAAAGCCTAAAAGTGCTGGAAAGAGTTAAAGAACTTACCAAAAACAATAACCAGGTTACTTATTTACAACAGATTTTGTTTCTAGAGAAAAAAATAGAAACCCTTCACATTACCCGCAGTTTGCAAAATCGTGCCGAGCAATTAAGTGGCGAAGTAGAAGAGGTAAATGAACGGGTTCAACTGATAGGAGAACTTTCTAATATTTCATTGCAATTGTACAGCTGGTATATTAAAAACGGACATGCACGAAATGAAGAAGATCGAGCAGCGGTAGACAATTTTTTACAAAATGAAGCCGTAACGGAGGCCCAAACAGACAAAGGTTTTTATGAGCGGCTCTATTTATATCAGTGCTTTTGCTGGCATTCGTTTATTACACAAAATTTTCTCGTGTATTACCGCTACTGCCAGAAATGGGTTGATTTATTCACAGCAGATGAAAAAATGATTGGCATTGAAACAGCTTCCTACATTAAAGGGTTGCATAACCTACTGGGCGCTCATTTTGATTTGAGAAATTATCAGAAGTTCAATGATACCATTCGAGTTTTGGAAGACTTTATGCAATCGCCGGTTATTCAGCAAAACAGGAATAATCAAATTCAAACCTTTATCTATTTATATACTTCCAGAATTAATAGTCATTTTATGACGGGCACCTTTACTGAAGGTTTAGAGCTGGTGCCCTTTATAGAAGAGAAACTAAAAAAATATGAGCTTTTTTTAGATCGACACCGTGTGCTGGTATTTTACTATAAGATTGCCTCACTGTATTTTGGTAGTGGGCAAAGTGAAAAAAGTATCGATTATTTGAATAAGATTATCAATTTAAAAGTTGACCTGCGAACCGACTTACAATGCTATGCGAGGTTACTTCACCTGATTGCACACTACGAAATTGGCAATTTCGAATTACTGGAGTACTTGCTAAAATCTGTTTACCGATTCATGTATAAGCTGAATAATCTGAGTATCGTAGAAGAAAAAATATTCGGCTTTTTACAGTCCGCTTTCCGCCTTTCTCCCAAGCAATTAAAACCGAAATTTGAATCCTTGCTTTCCGAACTTAGGCCATTGGAAAAGAGTACCACAGGTAATCGGGCATTTATGTATCTCGACATTATCTCTTGGTTGGAAAGTAAAATTGCCAATCTGCCTGTTCAGGAGATTATCCGAAAGAAATACCTGGAGGCTATAGATGAATCGGGAATTGAAAAGTAAACTTCTTTATGCAGATTGTACCCCTTTAAATGGAAAGCGTATCTGCATTCTACATCCATTTCCAGGTGCTGAATGAATATCCAACACCCCATTGTATACATCCGAACGGCTAGCTATATTGTGTAATCCGATGCCGTTTCGCGGCAAATTCACATCAAATCCAATGCCATTGTCGGCAATAATTAAAAGGATATCGTGTTCATTGCGCCCTAGCACGATACTTACTTCATCCGCTTTCGAATACTTGATAATATTATTCATCTGCTCCTGAACAATTCGAAAGGTATTGAGCTTGAATTCGTAAGAAATATTATCCTCATAAAATGTTTCACAACGATAGTCAATCTGAAAGGTATTCACTGCATTCACATCATCTAATAATCCCTCAATGGCTTTACTTAATCCAAAATGCCTAATTAAAGGCGTAACTAATATCTGAGAAAGCTTTCGAATTTCTTCAATTGCATTTAATACAAAAGTTTGCGATTGCTTCAGCAGTTCCGATTCTGTGCCAAGTTGTTGCTGAGCAGAGGCAATATACATCATTGCTACTGTGAGTTGCTGATTTACATTATCATGCAGCTCGGTACTGATTTCATAGCGCTCTTTTTCCTGAACCTTTATAATGGCCTCATTCAGTTCTTTCTGTTTAAGAATTTTTTCTTCTTCCAGTTTTTCCTGCAGGTGAATAGTTTCAGTGATATCGTTTTGTATGGCCAAAATAGAAAGATTCCCCTTGTACTCGATTTTGTGTGAGGAGATATCCATTATCAAAAACTCTTGGTCTTTATTCATGTGAGTCCACAAGGCGGTTTCCTTCATCAGGTCGGTATCCCTGAATACACGGGCCGTTTCGAGCAGGCGGGTATATTCACTCGCATGCCCCAACTCGATTACTTTTTTTGACAAAAATTCATCTCGGCTATACCCATATTGATTTTGGGCAGCATCATTTATTTCCAGTATCTGAAAGTTTTCTAAGTCCCAGATAATTATTGGCAATGGATTATTAAAAAATAGGTTGCGATAGCTTTCGCTACTTTCCCGTAAACTCTCTAAAATCCGATTTCTTTCTATGCTATACTGAATGGACTTATACAATAACCGCTCATCGTATTCGCCTTTAATTAGGTAGTCCTGCGCACCATTGGCCATAGTTTCGAGGGCGAGTTCCATATCTGCCAATCCGGTTAAAACTATAATAGGAATGCCAGAAGCGTATTCGTTAATGTGAATAAAGGAATCGAAACCCGTACTATCCGGCAGAGAAAGATCTAGCAGAATCATGTTGATAAAATACTCACTCAACAATGCAATGGCTTCTTCAACACTGCGAGCTTTATAAACCCGACCAATTTGTAAACGGGTAAGGGATAGATTTTCTTCCAGCAGATAGAGATCTCCTGGATTATCTTCTACTATAAGAATGGAGAGTTGCTGTTGCTGAAGGGTCATTCGGTGGTTTTTGAAAATAAACTGAAGCTATTTTTCGTGCGATGGATTTTATGGTACAAAACTGGTTTGTTCCTCTATTTCTTTACTGATGGTAAAATAAAAAGTGCTTCCTTGACCGGGTTCGGAAGTTACCCAAATTTTTCCGCCGTGCTTTTCAACAATCTTTTTGCAAACCGATAACCCAATTCCGGTACCCCCATACTGATGCTTATGATGTAAACGCTGAAAAAGCACAAATATTTTCTCAAAAAACATGGGTTTTATTCCAATTCCATTATCCGTCACCGAAAAAAGAAATTGTTGCTCCTCCTCTATACCCTCCACAATTACTACCGGTTTCTCATTTCCCACGTATTTTAATGCATTGCCTACCAGATTCTGAAATAATTGAAATAGCTGGGTTTTATTTCCCCTAATTACTGGCAGCCCCTTACAAATGATACTAGCTTCACATTCTGCAATCCGATTTACAAACACCTCCTTCACTTCCTGCATCAAAGCAGCCGTATCAATTGGTTCTAATACACCTTTATCAGAACCAATACGGGAATATTCTAACAAGTCGGTAATTAGCCGCTTCATCCGGTTGGCCCCATCCATCACAAAATGGAGGTATTGCTCGGCAGTTTCATCAATCTGATCTTGGTATTTTTTCTTAAAGAGCTGCAAAAAGCTGGTAATCATTCGTAACGGCTCCTGCATATCATGGGAAGCCACATAGGCAAATCTTTCCAGCTCAACATTAGAAGCTGCCAACTCATCGGCCCTTTGCTTAAGCCGATTATTCAACTCAATCATCAGGGCTTCATCGTCTTTTCTTCGGGTTATGTTTTGAGTGGCCCCAATTAATCGGATAGCTTTTCCGGAAGGATTTCTAACAATATAGGCTTTGTGATAAAAATAATTATACTTACCCGATAAATTCACCATACGAAACTCATCTTCCCAATATGGATTATCGTGATTCCGGAAAGCAAGATTTCGCTTGCTGATTACCCGATAAAAATCATCAGGATGCAATAATTTTTTCCAAGCACTAAATGACAATGATAACTGACCGGGCTCTGTGCCAAAAAAATCACTAAAGCCTGCATTGGCTTTTATCAGTAGCCCTTTTACCATGTCCCACTCCCAAATAATATCATTGGTAGCCTTGGTAATTAAATCGTATCGCTGATTGCTGAGTCGGATATTTTCCTGTGCCAGTTTATTCTCCAGTAACACATGCAGCAGGTTAACGGTTCGTTCAATCGTGCCCGGCTCTTCGAGCAAGTTGTGCTGCTGCTCTGTATAAAAAACTTCCAACACCCCCACTACATCCCCGCTGGAGAGTATAATAGGGCTTGCACTCAGAGCAACAAAACCAGCTTCCTGCAATAGCTGGGCTCGTGCATCCTGTTTAACATTTGCAGCAATATGATCGGCTACTAATCGCCTCTTTTCGGATACTGCCCGTGAAAAAACATATTGATCGTCTTGAATAGCTACCTTAGAACAGGCAGCTGTGATGCTTTCAGGAACAGATTTGGCCGACCATAGTTGTAATCGATCATTTTCAACTTTCCATAACAGCAACACCAATCCATTGTACATTTTCTCCAGAGAAGTAATGTAAAAATCAAGCACTTCCGGAAGTTCTTTATAAGGATTGGCATTCATTGCCAGTACCTCCCTTTCTAAACCTTGAATTTTTTTAAACTTAACCACATCATTTACATCCTTAAAATAAACAACCACATTGTCTTCAGAAGGATAGGCACTTATCTCCACCCAAAAATTATAGCCGGGAAAATATTCCTTAAATCGAGCTGGCCGGTTCTGCTGAAAAACCAAATCGTAGCCCGGATACTGTTTTAATAAATTTAACTCGGGTACCCGCTGCCAGATATTTTTTCCTATCAATTCATCGCTGGAATTTACTCGCATAATTTGAGCAGCAGATTGATTACAAAATAATACATCGCCATTTTTATTAATCACCAAAAAACCATCCGTAATAGTTTGCAAAACCTTCTCTAAATATTGACCACGCCCCGAGAATAAATCCGAATGAGACAAATCGGATAACGGTGCCGGATTCAAATTAACATACCATATCGGGTCGGAATCTTGCGCAATCCTTACAGGGGTAAGCTGTAACTGAACCAACTCCGTTTTACCATTCGCGGATTGCATAGTTACGGAAATGGAAGTTGGCTGTTGATTTTCCACGATTGACTGCCAACCAAGCGAATTTTCAGAAACTAAACTTTGTATAGATCTACCTTGCAAATCGGTAGCAGTATACCCCAACAAAAACTGCAGAGAATCACTTCCGGCTAAAACAGTTCCGTTATGAGCTACCAACAAGGTAGGCACTGCTGATGTTTGAAAAACCTGTTGAAAAATAGGTGCAAAATCCATAGGCTTATTATTCAGTCACTGGCAATCTGCCGACTGAATAGGTTTCTAAATTCGGCAAGATTTACTTGATTACCAACTTTATTCCATGCAAATAAAGAAACCTATACTATATATTAAAAAAAAGCCCCGATTTTTCGGATTGGCGGGTAAATTGTAATGTATGATGCCAGACTATTCAGAATATATCCTTTCAATTGCATCTTTATACTTCTCCATCACCACTTTTCGCTTCAAACTCAGTTTTGGCGTCATTTCACCCGAATCGATGGTCCATTCTCTGGGCAACAATTCAAATTTTTTAATTTGCTCTACATGATTAAAGTAGCCATTAAAACTTTCTATTATCTCCTTATACAATTCCAATACTCGGGGATGATGAACCACATCTTCATTGGTAGTAAACTGGAGGCCTTTTTCCCGCATCCAATCTTGTAGCGTTTCAAAAGAAGGAACAATCAGGGCCCCAACAAATTTTTGGTCGGCCCCTACCACCATCATCTGCTCGATAAATGGGCTCTCCTTACACCTATTTTCAATTGGCTGAGGTGCTACATATTTTCCTCCGCTGGTTTTAAATAACTCTTTTTTGCGGTCGGTTATTTTTAAAAATTTCTTGTCAACCCATACTCCAATATCACCGGTATGCAACCATCCGTCTATAATCACTTCCTGAGTTAAATCGGGTCGTAGATAATAGCCTTCCATTACACTGGGGCCTTTCACGCAAATTTCCCCATCTTCTGCCAGTTTCACTTCCTGGCCGGAAGTTACCGGACCAACCGTTCCAAATTTCATGCCACCGGGCGCTTGGCGGTTTACCGTAATAACCGGACTATTCTCGGTAGGGCCATATCCCTCATAAACCGGAATTTGTGCGGCATTAAAAATTCGAAGTAATTTAATCTGACAGGCAGCACCTCCGGTAACGACAAACGAAACCCTTCCGCCCAAGGCTTCCCGCCATTTAGAAAAAATCAGCTTATTTGCCAGGGCTAGTTGCAAGTTGTACCAAATTCCGCCCGACTGTGTATTGTCGTATCGATCTGCCAAATCTACCGCCCAATAGAATAATTTGCGCTTAGTGCCGGTTAATTCCTTGCCCTTGGACATGATTTTTTCAAAAACTTTTTCTAATAGCCGGGGAACAGTAGTAAAACCATCGGGTTTTACCTCTCTCAGATTATCGCCAATCGTTTCTAAATTCTCAGCATAATAAATGCTGATACCACTGAACAAGTAGATGTAAGTGCAGGCTTTTTCAAAAATATGATTGAGGGGCAAAAAACTAAGCACTTTACTACCCGGCGCATCATTAAAAGGAAAACTTTCCTTACTCATCATCACATTCGAATAAATGTTTTTATGAGTTAACATAACTCCTTTAGGGGTTCCCGTTGTTCCTGAAGTGTATATAATAGTTGCCAAATGAGATGCGGGTATGGAAGCCTTGATGGCTTCCAATTTCTCAAATTGGGCACTGCTCTTATCAACCAACAAGCTTTTCCAGTGCTTGGTATTCGGAATTTCATCAAACACAAAAACATCTTTCAAGGAAGGCACTTTACTTCGTAAGGTATTTACCTTGTCGTACATTTCCTGGTTACTCACAAACACATACTTAACAGCTGCATTATTTAAAATGAATTCAACTTCTAAGGGATTGGTGGTAGGATACAATGGAACCAAAATGGCACCAATTTGCTGAACAGCCAAATCGGCAAAAACCCACTCCGGACGATTATTGCTGATGATGGCAATTTTATCACTGCCCTCAGGACTAAAATCATGCCCGCTTACACCTAATTGCAATAAGCCTGCCGACAAGGCATTTACCGTATCCGCCACTTCCTGGGTACTGTGTTTTACCCACTCCCCCTTTTCTTTGGCAACCAGCATCGCCTCTGTTGGAAAATTGGCTAATTGATGGTCTACACAATCGAATAATCTCCTGAATTCCATAATTGATGATTATGTTTTTAATAAATTATTTTTATTAATTTTTTGTTACGCATAAACAAATATATAAATACCCGTCTGCCCGGAAAATTTTTCCCAAAACAAAAAAAGAGGAATGCCACATAAAAACGGAAGTAGTTCAGCGGGAGTGAGCAAAGGTATACCACTGTAAATAGCAGTAGAATTCCGGCAAAAAATCCACTATCCATCCACTTTTATTCCCTGAAAACTCAGTATATATAGCAAACCAATCTAATACACAAAATACCAAAAATGACTGATAATAGCAAAACCAGTTTAGCAGTTGGGGCAAAAAATCAGATGAGAAACCTTCCTATGATTCGTATATGAGGTGGGTAAGTAACCCATCTCGGAGTTTGGGTTCGAACCAGGTACTTTTGGGTGGCATCACTTCGCCACTATCGGCAATAGCAAAAAGCTGTTCAATGGAAACTGGGAATAAGCTAAAAGCAATGGCCATTTCACCACTATTCACCCGCCTTTCTAATTCTCCCAGTCCGCGAATTCCCCCTACAAAGTCGATCCGCTTATCTGTTCGCTGATCTTGAATACCCAGCCATTTTGCCAGCATATTATTTTGTAAAATGGTAACGTCTAGCACACCAATCGGATCGTTCGTAAAAGAATCGGGTAATGCAGTAAGGCGATACCATGCTTGCTGCAAATACATGCCAAACTGATGGGGGGCTTGTGGACGAACCACTTCTTTTCCGTATGGTTCTATTAGAAAATTTTCGCCAGCTGCAGCTAAAAGTGCCGCTGGGGTATGTCCATTCAAATCTTTTACTACTCGATTATAATCAAGAATTCGCAATTGATTGGAAGGAAATAAGGTAGTTAAAAAATAATCAGCACCTTCGGGAATAGCTCCTTGTATGTTATTCCGCACTTTTGCAGCAGAAGCTGCCCGGTGATGCCCATCTGCTATATAAGTAAATGGTACCTGCTCTGCAAACAACTGCACCAGTTTTTCCATTGCCGTATCATCGTTGATAACCCATATCCTATGCTGAATCTCATCAGGAGCGGTAAAATCATACACCGGATTTTTTAATCCCGTCCAATTTTCAATTAGCTGATCAATGTCTGGCTGATTTCGATAGGCCAAAAAAACATTACCCGTTTGTGCACCAGAAATAGTAATGTGCTGAATCCTGTCTAATTCCTTTTCAGGCCGGGTAAACTCGTGCTTGCGGATGATATTGTGTTCGTAATCATCTATACTACTGAGGGCTACCAAACCGGTTTGACTAACCCCATCCATCGTAAGTTGATAAATGTAAAAGCAAGGTTTACTTTCACGAAAAAGTACATCGCGGCTGATGAAGGCGGATAAATTCGTTTTGGCGGTTTCGTAAACGATGGCATCGTACACATTAATTGCCTCAGGTAAATCAATTTCGCTTTTCGTAATGTGCAGAAATGAATAAGGGTTTCCATTTGCCGCCAATTTGGCTTCCGCACTATTTAAAACATCATAGGGTAAGCTGGCTACCTGACTTGCCAGTTGTGGTTGCGGGCGCAATGCCCGAAAGGGTTGAATCAAAGCCATGTGCAAATATCCGAAAAAAAGAAAAGCAAGTGGTGAAAAAAAGGTAGATATACGTATTTAAATATTCACACTACGGTTTAAATCTTTCAATTACCTCTTTTCCGGTAATGGAATCAGTACCTCGAAACTCTACATATACGATATTAGGAACCCAAAAAGAGCCTCCCTCAACTTTAATAAAAATTCGCTGCAAAATCGCCTCTTTATTATTGATGGGCGCAAACACCTGATAACGGTTACCGGCTGCATGCCATTTCAAATAAAATAATCGCTTTTTATAAGAAACAAAATTCAATTGATATACCCCATTTCCCATTGCCTTAGTATCTATACCGTAGGCAAAATTTCGTTGAATATAATTTAACTCTTTTTTGTCAGCCCCCTCCGTGTAAAGAATCCAGTAAACATTGATGGGTTTTTCCGGATTTGGAACACCATTGGCATTCAGGTTTACATCGCAAACAATAGTATTGGTATTGGCCGTTCGTTGCAAATAAAAAAGTTGCAAGGGATTGCTTTTCGGCACTGGAAAAGTATCCGGTACCATAAACGATTCTGAAGAACGATTTAACAGGCTTGCCGAAAAAACAGGGCACACTGTTAGGAATAGAAAAGTAACTGATAGTAGCATTCGAATGTGAGCGTTACACCAGCGTAATGGGGATGTTTGAATCGAAAATTTCAAGTAGCAGAATTTGAAAGGGTATGCAACTTTACGTTAAAAATCAAATTTAAATCGGGCCCTGAGCCCCCAGGGAGATACACTTGGATTTTCAAGATAAGTGAATCTTTTTACAATATCAACCCGAAATAACTTTAACAGATTGCAAATTCCCACACTTCCTTCTACATAGGGTTTTGCCTCTAGGGTAAAAGTAGTAGGGTGTGCATCCATTTCGGGGTATTGAATTAGTTCGGGGTGCAATCGCGGGTCATTCTCGTTTCGCACACCACCATATAACATCTTTATAGAAATCACTTCGCGCAATTTTAATTTTCTAAGGAGGGGCACACGATTCAATAGTAAGCCATTGAAATAGTGATTGATATTAATCGAATAATAATAATCACTAACAAATTCCTGAAAATTCATCAGATTATACGACTCTAGCAT
>CAMBUH010000012.1 GCA_945870985.1 Chitinophaga pinensis | reverse complement strand
ATCAGGTTTACCAGGAAAAGTAACTTTAACTTTTTCACCAATATAGGTTTCAGCAGGTTGTGCAAACAGCGTACCAGATACAATAGCACCTACAACTAGGAGTAAAAGTTTTTTCATATTTGTTGATTTTTGCACAATTTAGGCATTTTCTTGAATGGGTTAACAGCTAGGGAATAAATAAAAAAATTGTACATTTGCGGCCCATTCGGTTCGGTAGCTCAGCTGGATAGAGCAACTGCCTTCTAAGCAGTAGGTCATTGGTTCGAATCCAATCCGAATCACGTATTATGATTATAACCCATTGTTTTTCAATGGGTTATTTTTTTATTTACCTCCACATTTCCAACAGGACTTCCTATTATAGGATTTTATATCTGCTTATTGGGTTTTTCTGGTGGAATTTGATAACTAATTGGTAACAGGTTATGAGAACTGCTTCTTCAAACTTTTTAGAACTGGTTATTTGTTTTTCTTGATGTACGTTTAAAAAAGAAGGTAAGGGCATTAGAATTTGCAACTATTCTTTGTTAACTGTTATAATAAAGTTTTACAAGTTTAGTTATCAGGGGTAGTGTTAAAATAATCAATAAACTTTATAAAGCCTCGAAAAGTACATAAATATTGACAAATGTACTTTTGGGGCTTTTAAATAACTAAATTTTCAAATATCCCGTCTAGGGACTTTTTCACCTGAAAAGGAGAATCAGTAAACAATTCTGCCAGCCTAAACTGAATATCATCACTTATCGGATCTTTATAGTGATTAATTATCTGATTGATTTTTTTTTGAAATTCAATTGTGAAAATAAATTTATCCTTGTTCACGTACCCCTTTTCAATCATCCATTTGGTTTTTTTATTGCAGCGGCAGCTATTTTTTGGGTTTACCAAACCGCAGCGGCCACCTACAAAATTTAATAAGTCGGTTTTGGCCCTGTGCAGTTTAATTCTATAATTAGCGGGTGTTGTTTCAAATAACTCAGCCCCAAGGTTATGATCAGCTCCCAAAATTTCACCCATAATATAAATCAACCTTTGATCACGTGATAAACACATTAACATAGCTGTTGAGCACGCAACCCGAACTTCCTCCAAAAGATCTTGGGGGTAAGATTCTTCCGAATCAGGATACTGTTCAACAATGGCTTCTGTAGTAAATCGATTATTGAATAGAGTCTCCATTTTTTTCATAGGTGAATTCAAAAAATGATTGACTGCTATGCGATAAAGCCAAGTACTGAATTTGCTTTTTCCATTAAATGTTTTTAAATGAGTTACAACTTTTATCAAAACTTCTTGCGTTGCATCCAACGCATCATCCGGATTTAGAAACAGTCGTAAAGAAATATTATAGATATAGTCTTGGTAACGCATTATCAATATTTCCAGCGAGCGTTTATTGCCTTCTACCGCTTCTTTAATCAGTAGTACATCGTTGCGTATCTCGAGGTTTGCAGGTATCATAATGGCTTATTGATTATTAAGTAATATAGGGGTATCAAAAAATTCATTGGCAGCAGTATCTTGGGCAAAATAATTTCTGGCTTCCTTTTCTGATACCCATATACTCAAATGACCAGGTATTCCCCTATCATCTGTAATATAAATAATCCTGAGTAATCCTTTTGCACCGGTTGTAAATTCTGCTTTCCCTAATGACAATACACACCAGTAATTTCCTTTGGTTTCTGATACTGTTTGCAGTGTGCGTGCCCCAGTTACTGAAAAATAGGAGACTTCGCCAGGGGATTTATAGGTTTTCAGCACTCTTTCAAACCAAGCCGGATTAAACCAGGTTCTAGCCGCTGATTCATCACTCCATAAATAAATACCCCCAAATTGGTTATGGTTTTCTGTAAATAAAAAATACTTAGTTAGGAGGCCGTTAACCTTTGCATACTGCGGTATGCTTTCTATGAATTTTTTGATCACTAGCTTACGAGAGGCGACCCAGGGCTTCTCTATCCTAGTGATGGTAATAAATTGACCTACATTTTTTTCAATGCTGCTGGAAGCTTGAATGGGGTTTAGATGAGGTATTTCCTGGGCTGATAGTTGGTAAATCCCTAGTAAACTGATTCCGGTCAGTAAAAGATTTTTAAAACTTGGTGTTTTCATGAGCTTTTTTTAGTTAGACAGTCATGAAGGCCATGTGTTACAAAAGTAGTTTTGCACGTTTAATTCTAAAAATTATGGCAATTAGAAAAATAAAATGGGCATGCTTTACAACTTTTTGTTGCAATTGACACAACGGAAGAGGCTACCCCAAAAGAGTGTGCAGCGGATGCAGCGTTAGCAAAAAAAGAATCCGAAAACTTTAAATATTATACGAGGGGAATTAGAATAAGGAAATCTTTTTTACCTAGGTTCAGTTTACTCGCGCTTATTCCCGGATTCGGCAAGTAGTTTTTTTCTTCTCTGCATAAGTTCGCGCCAGGTGGTAAGTTCGATATGGTTTTCTAACAGATATTTTTTTAGTTTTAGCGATTGCATTGCCAGCCAGTCGGCTCGTCGAATGGTGCCTGAATTTGAAATCTGCTCAAAATGTTCCGCCGCAACTGAACAATGCATAATAACCATGGTTACTCCGGGTTGTAAAGATGCAAAAGAACGTATATATTGATTTACGGCGAGCTCCTGTAAAGCATCATCTGATATTTTCCCTGGCGGATATTTAAAATCGTAACTTATATTATGCAAATCATCTAGAACCGGTAATCCGGCATTCCATAACTGTTCTCCGATGGCTGTTGCTTGTTGTGGTGTTATTAAGCCTGCAGAAGTTTTGCTGATTAAGGTATTATGACCACCCGGAAACATCACCGGAATTTTCTCCCGCATGCCGAGTGATAGATATTCTTTTAAAAAGGCAGGGCTGGCAAAGAGTGTA
Source organism: Chitinophaga pinensis (assembly GCA_945870985.1). Lineage (GTDB taxonomy): Bacteria > Bacteroidota > Bacteroidia > Chitinophagales > Chitinophagaceae > Sediminibacterium > Sediminibacterium pinensis_C. The sequence goes on along the minus strand of CAMBUH010000012.1, from coordinate 24,854 downwards.
CCCATATGTGAGTCGAAGTGGGTAGGCTCCCACCCTGCTTTACGCGCACGCTGCAATTGGGCAGCAATTTCGGTACCTACTTCAGTGGCAGAAGCATGCTGCACTACTTCCATTACCGATTTGTAGAGTGCACCCTCCGAATCGGTGAGTCCGGGTACCTGTGAAACGCCTGCCAATGGCCCCCATCGATAGTCGTTCCACTCCGAAGTTAGGGTAAGGTGGATCCCAGCATCGGTTGTTGGATTTTTTTTCAATAGATGCAATATTTCCGGTACCCATGGGCAGGGCATCATAATACTAAACGAATTGGCGATACCTTGGTGCGTGGCTTTCCATACGCCTTCATTAGATTCTTTCGACATGCCCGCATCATCTACATGCAGTATCAATAGTTTACTTCCGGCAGGGTACCCTAGTTTTTCGGCATAGGTTTGCGCAAATAAATAACTGGGTGCCATACAAAATGAACATACAAACAAAATGAATATGCGCATGCTATCGGATTAAAGGGTATGAAAGAAAAGTAAATTAATACTTTATCTGGAATGATTCAATTCGATTTGTTTGCTGAGGTAAACCCGGTCATCATCATCAATAATAATTGCTTCTACTTGATGTAATTGATTAATCAGGTGTAAACCCGCTTCAATCCCCATAATAGCGATGGGCGTGGTTAAGGCATCGGCCAGTTCTGCATTGGGTGTGAGGATGGTTACACTTTTAATACCTGTAATCGGTAATCCGGTTTTTGGGTTGATGGTATGTGAATATTTGCGACCATTTACCCAGATAAATTTTTCATAGTTCCCAGAGGTGGCAACTGCCATATCCGACACTTCGAGATAAGAAAATATACTGGATGCGTTGTTGGGATCGGCAATGCCGATGGTCCAGGGTTTGCCATCGGGCTGATAGCCCCAGGTGGTAAGATCACCGGATGCATTTACAATTCCGGCAGTTGCACCAAGTGTTTTCAGGTATTGGCGGGTTTTTTCTGCAGCATACCCCTTTCCAATTCCACCCAATCCGATTCTCATGCCTTTCTCTTTCAACATTACCGTTTTTGCCGCTTTATCTAATAGAATATTTCGATAATTAATCAGCCGTACCATTTTTTTTGCAGTTTCCGGATCTGGTAATTCGTTTTGATGAATATCAAAATTCCACAGACGCTTGTCAACCGATCCATAACTGATATCAAAAGCACCTTGGGTAAGCGCAGAAATTTGCAAACTCCTTTCAATAATGTCGAAGGTTTCTTTTTGTACCATAACCGGTTCGATGCCAGCTGCTGCATTGATCCGATATAGGTCGCTGGTTTCGGAGTAGGTGGTTAATAAGTATTCTATTTCCTTTATATGATTAAATCCCTGCTGAATCCACTCATTGGCAAGTTCCTCCTCCTCAGCTACTAAACTGATTTCAAAGTGGTTGCCCATCAGGCGTGCTGATTTTTTCCAGATGAAGCTCATTTATATTAGATTAAGAAGGTTAATGAATTATAAATATCAAATAAAATTTGTAAAATATTATTTATCTGATAATTAGTACCTAAATATCTGATAATCATTGTTTTAAGGCCCTGTGGATATGTTTGCAAAATAAAAACTTCTCAAAGTTATCCACAAAAAACATAATAATTAACAATTCTTCAACGTTTATAAGTGTAGCAATCCAAATATGCTTCCTAACCTAAAAACCACACTATATGTCAACCTTACTCTTCAACCAGTCCAACAATTTTTCAGAAATGAAAATTTCTATGAATGGTGTTCTTTTCAAACGCAAATCAATTGATGGCAGCATATCTAATCGTGCTAGGGAAGTTTCGTTTGCAGGAGTCTTTTGTTTTCTGGTACCAATGATGTTTACATTTTTTTGTATTGCAAAAGATATTTTACTCGATGCATTTGGTCTTTACACTTTTATTATGGTTTCATCCGGACTGATGTTTAGGGTTATTGCTCATAATTGGGTAAGTAAATTGCTGTCAAAGCAAAATAGCTCAGTGAAGATTTGGCAAATAATGACTTTCCTTGTTCCTTCTATTACTCTAATCGTATTAGGACGGGCGGCTCGCAAACAGCCATCCTTATTTAATAGGGAAAAATTAGGTAGTATGAGTTCAGAAGAAGTAACAGTTATGGATTATGTGTATGAGTTAGATGAACAATCATTCAGAAGAGCTATTTAATAATATAGTTGAGATAGTAAAGGTGGGATACCCTAGTACAGCTGTACTGGGGTATTTTTTTAGGGTAAAGCTTATGAAAATGGTATAGCCTGCGAATCACGAAAATTGGTCAGCAGGCACATAGCTGCAAAATTATCCTCCCTTTTTTTATCCGATTAATATCAAATTCCCTCCGCTTGTATGAGGGGAATGTAGTGATATTTAATTCATTTTGATGTAGTTATGTAGGTTACTTTTATTTTAGAGCGAAATAAGAATGCATAAATTTTGTTTTTTTTACTATTTAATATTTAAATATTTGATTATCAATCTTTTATTCAAATTATACCTTGTGTATAACAATGCAATTAACTGTAGTTATCCACAAAGTATATAATAATAATCAATTAGTTAGCGTTTGAAATGTCAGGTACCGAATGAGAGAGGGGTTTTCCTAGTGAGGTGTGGGTGTTTTACTACAAGTCTGCTGCTAACAATTACAGAAGATTAGTAAAACAAACTATAAAAACCGGATTTTGATTGGTGCAATTTTACATTGTTAAACGAAGTGAACAAAATACTTAAAAAACTAATTTCCTATCCCAAACCTTTAAAAACAAACCTTATGTCAACTTACTCCCTCAACCAAATGTTAAGCAGTTCAACTACCAATGTTAGTAACACAGTAAACACTCCCCGTAATCATGTACAAACCAACGATTCTTATGAACGCAATGAGGAAGCTTCTTTCGCAGGTATTTTTTGCTTAATCGTTCCGGTTGTTTTTACTTTTTTCTGCTTAGCCGATAGCGTTTTCTTCGATGCTTTTAATATTTACTTGAATATTATGATTACAGGCGGTCTTATTTTCCGCGTAATTGCCTTTAACTGGGTAGGTAATATTGCCGAGGAACAAAATCGTTCTGTAAAAGGCTGGCAAATGTTAACCATCCTCTTCCCTTCTATCACTTTAATTACCTTAGGGTATACTCAACGCTTAGCTCCTGCTAAAACAGTGGTAAGTCAGCAAACTACTGTACATACCGAGTATGAAACAGTTGAGCATGTAGAAGTTGAAGAACAATTACTTAGAAAGGCTAGTTAGTATTAAATTTTAGTTGTTACATAAAAGGTGGGAATACCCCTGTTACTTAAGTAGCAGGGGTATCTTTTATTTAAGAAAGGTCTGATTATTTTGATTCGGATTCATTACCACAGTAGTTTTGCATTTATGCTTGCGGTTAAAGACTTAGCTAAATATATTTCCCCCGATTTTCAACTCTTTCCTATAACTTTCAATCAGGTGCCTGGTGAAAATCTGGCATTAATTGGAGTAAGCGGGTCGGGTAAATCTACCCTTTTACAGTTGATTGCCGGATGGCAGCAACCTGATACTGGTTCCATAACCCTGTTTTCTGAGCGTATCAAAGGCCCCCAGGAGCAATTAGTACCCGGACATCCAGGCCTTGCCATTTTGGAGCAATCTTCTCATCTTCCGCATTACTTTTATATCCGCGATCTTTTTCAATATGCCAATGTTTGGGAAACTTCCGTTGCCCGTAATTTATTTTCGCTTTGTAGAATCGAGCACCTCATGAACCGAAAACACCATGAGATTTCAGGCGGAGAGCAGCAACGCATTGCACTAGCCCTCTTATTAATCACTTCTCCCCGCTGGTTGCTGCTCGATGAGCCCTTTTCGCACCTAGACCTGACCAATAAAAAAATATTACAACAAGTTTTAGCCGAAGTGAGCCATGAATTGAACATCACCTGTTTACTATGTTCTCACAATCCCGATGATATCTTTGGTTGGGCGCATCGATTGTTGGTATTGGAAAATGGCCTGCTGGTGCAGGAAGGTAGTCCGGAAGCAGTATACCACACACCTCATAACCCTTATGTGGCAGGCCTCCTAGGCGATTTCTATCCTTTATCCCCCAAATTGGCACGGATATTTTTTCCGGAAAAAATACTAATTGATACGGCAGATTGCTGGATGGTTCGACCAGAGCATTTGTTATTTCAGTTAGAAAGTACCCAGCATGCTGTTAATGCAACGATACTGCAGGTTACTCTGGCCGGTAGAGATTACAAGGTTGAGGTGGAAGTGATGGACCAACGATTGAGTTTTTATACGCAAACCAAAAATTGGAAAGCAGGTACCGAAGGATATCTACTTGCTACCAATGGCTATTGTTTCCCGGCCAGATAGGGTTTGGTGGGTATTTTTTTTGGCAGTATTTTTAGGATTCACTTCAATAAATTGGCTAGGGCATGGACGTTAAAATAGAAGCCAGTTGGAAGGAAGTGTTGGAATCGGCCTTTAAGCGACATTCATTTTCTCAACTGGTAACCCACATTAAGGCAGAAACTGCTTCTGGAATTACAATATATCCGCCCGGAAATTTGATTTTCAATGTATTTGCACAAACTCCTTTCCACCAAGTGAAAGTGGTTATCTTAGGGCAGGATCCGTATCATGGACCCGGACAAGCGCATGGACTTAGTTTTTCTGTACCCTGCCATGTACCCTTTCCTCCTTCGTTACAGAATATTTATAAAGAAATAATAGCCGATATAGGGGGTGAAATGCCTGTATCCGGTAATCTTACCCACTGGGCGCAACAGGGTGTATTGCTATTGAATTCCGTATTAACCGTAAGAGATAATGAACCTGGAAGTCATGCCAACATAGGTTGGATGGAATTTACGGACACTGTTATCAGTACTTTATCTGAAAAGAAACAGGGTTTGGTGTTTTTGTTATGGGGCAAATTTGCCCAGGATAAGCAGGTATTAATTGATGAAACCCGTCATTTTGTTTTAAAAGCTCCCCACCCCTCTCCACTTAGTGCTTACCGGGGCTTTTTGGGTTGCAAGCATTTCAGCAGAACCAACGAATTGCTGGTTCAACAGTCACTTTCACCGATTAACTGGAATCCAACAGCTTTGCAAGGCTAAGGTTACTGATATACTTTTATTCGTTTTTCATACATTCGCTTACTTTAATAGATAGCTTATCCAATATGGTTTCTGCAAATACTACTTTTTTTTCTGAAAAGTTGCGCAATGTTCTTGGTAGAATCTGGGCAATTTGGGGACTGATATGGTTTGTATCTTCCTTGTTGGTTGTGATTATTTTTTATTTGCCTTGCTTTGTGTTGAAAGAACCTGCTAAAGCCAAGTGGCATCGGATTGTTTCTCAAATTTGGATGAGAGGGTACCTGTTTATTATTGGTTGCTCAATAAAAATTATCGGACGTGAAAATTATCAACTTTCGGGAAATTATATCGTGGTTTGTAACCACAATAGTTTGATGGATGTACCCGTAAGTACCCCATTTTTACCGAAGGCCAATAAAACGATTGCCAAAAAGAGTTTTACCCGCATACCTTTATTTGGTTGGATTTATTCTTTTGGCAGTGTGCTGGTTGATCGCCGAAGTGAAGAAAGCAGGCGGAAAAGTTTTGATGCCATGAAGCATATCCTGGATATTGGGTTAGATATGCTAATTTATCCGGAAGGTACCCGCAATAAAACCAACCAACCGCTGGCTACTTTTTATAGCGGTGCATTTCGCTTGGCTGAAGTAACCGGTAAACCTATTTTACCTGTTTTACTCTTTCATACCCGTAAAATTTTAACACCCGGAAAGTTCTTCTATCTCTGGCCCCATACCATTGAAATGCATATTTTACCACCAGAATTGGTAAAGAATCGATCTGCAATCGAGTTGAAAGATATTTTGTTTTTGCGGATGACGGAATATTATCTACAACACAATTATTAATTAGTGAAAGTACGACTCCTATTAATTCTCAAATCTCTGAGAATGCCCGATTTGGGATTGATGGTGATATTAAAGGAGCGGTATAATCCAACGGGGGTAACATTTACAGACAATTGCCAGCAGTGCATTTCACGGGTTATGAACATACTGATTTGTTCTAAAGATTTGCTGGAAATATTATAAAATCCCGTACCCCCAACTTTCCATTTTTCAGTTAAACTAAAATCGCCATTGAAGTTAACACTTGAAAAGGTTTGAGTAGTAAACCCGGAGTAATCGGGCTTTAGCACCCGATTAAAACTAAGTGAATAAGAGAGCGATAGGTTCCAGGGGATATTAAAATCTGTATACTCTGCCGGATTAGCTCTGATAAATTGTAACTCCCGTTGTTGTTCATCGGGCGTCATAAATGGATCATTCGGTAAGGGAGTTGTATTTTTATCGGCATCTTTTCCATCTCTCGTTTTGCTCTTAAAGGAAGTTGATAAGGCAATGTTTCCGCTGGTAATGCGGCCAAACTGAAGCTTTCTGGGGTCGAACAAAATTTGATTAATTCGATAACCCTGTTCATTTACCGCATAGGGATCTAAATTGGCAGAAGCAGTAATATTTATCTTGTCGAATAAAGTACTTCGCGCATAAATAGAAAAATTACCCAAGGCAAAACTATCGGCCAGCATATTGTAAGAGGAGTTAAATCCAAATCCATCCAACAACTTGACTTTTTTGGTGGCTTTGGAACTGGTATCGGTTTTGTCTTTAACTTTCATTTCCAGCACATTGTCTATACCAAATGAAATTCCACCGTAATTCCCCTCTGAAAAAGAGCCCAATACGCCTCCTTCGAACTGAGAAAATCGTAACACGGTTCCATTGGTATCAACCTGGGTGCTGTAATGATATCCTGAGGCAAGGTCGGGACGATAGTTGAGCGAAATAGTGGGTCTTACTTCATGGCGAATAGCCACTACATTACTGGAAGGTTTAAAATTGTATTTACCAAATATTCGGGTATTAAATGAAATACCGAACGACATTTGCCGGGCTGTATAAAATCCTTTTTGTATAGTGGTATCTACTTTTTTATCCGTACTATCCCAGGTTCTGAACATTCTTTGTCCATACCACCTTTCTTCATAACTAATTCCCGGAGCAACCGTAATTGGCCCCAGTGAAGGCAAGGAAAGGTTGATGGGAAGATTGTGTTGTGCGCCCCACTGAACGGTATCGAGCAATTGTTTTAGGCTAAATGCCGTATCGTAAAAGGAAATCAGGTTTTGGAGGTTTCCATTGTATCCAATACCAATTTTCTCGTACCACTTGGCGGTACCTACCCGCTCTTTTTTCTCGAAGGGATAAAAAGTTACCACATTAAAGTTGGCAGTGGGCAGGTTCAGGTTTACCAGCTTCGAATTACTATTCTGGTTATGATTCAGGTTAAGAGAAAGATTATATTTTCCCCGCCAATCTTTAGAGTAATTGATACTGGATTGCAGCTGGTTTTGAAAATTTTGATAAGGATTATTTTGCAACGATTGGTTGAACTTACTACTACCGAAATTTACATTTGCAGAAAAATTGGTACCAGGTCGTGCCCTTGAATCTCTGCTATGGCTCCAGTTAACCATAAAAGATCTGGATTCGTTGAACTCTTCTTTTGAATTGGGACTTCGGTTGAGGATTTTTGTGTTTAGCAAACTGATGCTTACATTTCCGCTTAGTTTATACCGCTTGATATATTTAGAACTCAGATTCAAATTCCATCCCCCATATGAATAAATATTGGCACGGGTAGTAATATCCGCATAATCGCTTAAAACTTTGTAATAACCCAATCCTTCTAATCCTAATCCAAAATCTTCACTGGCCGTAAATGTTGGAAATAAAACCCCAGAATGTCGGGCTCGGTTGAGCGGAAATAGTCCAAAGGGTAAGGAAATGATTTCGATGGGAATAGATTCGATTTCCGGAAATACCCGGCCCGTTACTGCCAACTTGTTATTAATTAGCTTCATTTTCGTGCTTCGAAAGGCAAAGTGGGGTGTATCAAGATTGCAGGTGGTAAAACGAACATCTCTTGCGAACGACTCGTCGGCATTGATTTTTTTAAGAGTTTGGGCATTTACAAAAATTTCACCTTCCTGCAGAAAGGTATTTTTAATGAGCCCCTTATTACTCTTCATATTATAAAAAATCGAATCGCTTACTGTTTTCATTTCACCCTGTGCAAATTGAGGTTTGCTCAGGGGGTTTCCGGTTGAGTCGGTGCTTCCAAAAGCTTTTACCATCTGGGTTTGCTGGTTAAACTCAATTACCGCCGCTTCTAATTTCAAATCTTTATAATCTGTTTTGGCTTTGCCATATAGAATAAACTCTTTGGAAGGCACCATTAATACTCCCGAATCTTCCGCTGCATAGGTAATGGGGGCATCCAGCGAATCGCTAGACATAGGGATGGTATCAATTTTTACTGTATCCCGAATGCGCGATTTATTCAGGGTATCAATTGGCGAGGAAATAGGCTTTTTAGGGATAGTATCTGCAAAAACAAAGTAAGTGGAAACACTTGTTTTCGGAATTGCAGATGAATTAATATAAAATGTTAATAAAAGCAATCCGACCGGTATTACAATACGGACGGCTGATTTTACGTTAATTTTACAGAGATTTTTCAGCATTTCAGGGGCAAAAATACGGCCTTGGTTTGGTAATCTCAATTTCCCACTTTGCTTTAACGAATTGATATGATGAGAAGTATGTTCGCTGCCTGGGTTTTGACTGTTTTTTTGATAATTCCGGGTATTTCCAATGCACAAAACACGGATCCTGTGCGCCCTAAACAAGCGTTGCGAAAAATTGTAATTGATGCCGGTCACGGTGGAGAAGATCCCGGCGCTTTGGGTGCCTTTTCTAGTGAAAAAGATATTAGCCTGTCCATTGCACTCAAGTTGGAAGCGAAGCTTCGGGAAGAAATGCCCGATGTTGAAATTTATATGACGCGGACTACCGATGTTTTTGATCCGGTAACGCGTAAGGCCAAATTGGCCAATGCAGCCAAAGGCGACTTATTTGTTTGTATCCACGTGAATCAGGGTGGTGGTCCGGTGAAACATTCAGAATTTATTGGATATAAAACAGTCACTTATTACAAGGGAAAAGGGAGTAAAAAGAAAAAATATACCAAAAAAGTAAAGGATTACCGCGTGTGGTACACCCCGAATACTGCAAAAGGTACCGAAACCTTTATTTACGGGGTCGACAAAAGTAATGACGCTAAAGAAGCGCTTAGCGAAAATGAAGATATGTATTTAGACAGTGTTTCTAGGGTTGAATTGAAAGATTTTAATCCAAATGACCCTGCTAAGATGATGATTATCAACATGAAAACGCAGGCTTATTTTAGCAGAAGTGCCAGCCTTGCCTTAACCATTGAAGAGGAATTTGAAAAAGTAGGTCGTGTTAGTCGGGATGCCAAACAACGTCAGAAAGGGATTTGGGTATTACAGGCGGTTGCCATGCCGGCAGTATTGGTAGAAACTGGCTTTATCTCCAATCCAGAAGAGGAGTTATACCTGAATAGTCCGGAGGGGCAGCAGGAAATCTGTGGGGTACTGGTACGTTCGCTAAAGCGTTACCGCTATTCCCTCGAAAAACAGCTGAATCCCGGGGCTTCAAAATCTCCCGGCAAATAAGCCGCCGGTAAATCAACGCATTGTTGCGATATCCATTAGATTTGCACATATGAAAGTATCAAATGAAACCAAGGTAGGTGCACTTACGGCTATATCCATCACCTTGCTGATTTTGGGGTTTAATTTTTTAAAGGGGAAAACCCTCTTTAAAACTGGTCATTATATTTATGCCGAATATGGCGATACCAAAGGGTTGATGGTGAGCAATCCGGTATATATCAATGGATTTCAAGTTGGTACGGTAATGGAAATTGATAATGAGGATGCTTCCTTACATAAACTAATACTTACCCTGAAACTGAAAGAATTTTATCAGATTCCCAGTAATTCAGTTGCTACCATTAAGGAAAATCCATTGGGTACCCCGAGTATCAATATACAACTGGGTGATGCAACCACTTTTTTGAAAGCCGGTGATACGGTTCGTACCCAAAACAATCCCGGCATGCTCGCAGGTATAATGGATAAGTTGGGTCCTGTTGGAACACAAGTGCAGCAAACGCTAACGCATTTGGATTCGGTGTTAAAGAACATTAATAAAATTTTTGATCCCACTACCCGCAATAATATGCAGGAAGTAATCGCCAATATCAATAAGACTACCGCTAGTTTGGTGATATCTTCCGCATCCATTCAGCAAATGCTGGCTGCTCAATCGGGAAGTATTGCTCAATCCATGGATAATATCAATGGCTTTACCAAAAACCTAGCAGATAATAACAACAAGGTAACGCAGGTATTAACGAATGTAGAAACCACCACTGCCCAATTGGCAAAGACAGATTTTAACGGAACAGTGGAGCAGCTTAAAACAGCTGTTAATAATCTCAATACCCTTATCACTTCCCTGAATTCCAACAATGGAACTTTGGGTAAACTGATGCATGACGAAGCCCTTTATAACCAGTTGAATCAAACCCTCAACAGTGCCAATATTTTACTCGATGATCTTAGGGTGCATCCCAAGCGATATGTAAGCTTATCGGTTTTTGGGAAAAAAGATAAAACCGGTCCACTCACACAACCGCTTCATGATTCCATTCCCCCCAAGCGTTAATGAGGTTAAGCATCGCCATATTTTTATTGGGCTTATTGAGTTCACTGATGGCTTCGGCACAGGTGGCGCAAAGTACCACCGATACTTTGCAGAATGGCAATAAAATCGTTCAGATATTAGCTGCTCGTGAACTTCAGTTTTTACAACAGGATTCAGCACACAATTTCACTATTGCCGTTGGGAATGTTCGCATAAAGCAGGAGAAAACTTTATTTTATGCAGATAGTGTGGTGGTGAATCGTTTTGATAACAGCATGGAAGCATTTGGTAATATTCATATCAATGATGCCGACAGCGTGCATACCTATGCCCAATATCTTAAGTACATTGGTAATACCAAAAAAGCTCAATTACGCAAGAAAGTACGGCTTACCGATGGCTCGGGAACCCTTACAACGGAAGAATTGGATTATGAAGTAAGCCAGAAAATTGGGGTATATCGCAATGGAGGTAAACTGGTGAATAAAAAAACAACCCTTACCAGCGAGCAAGCCAACTACTACGGTGATACCCGTGACGTTATTTTTACCCGTAAAGTGGTATTGGTAGATACGGAATATACCATCCGAACCGATACCTTGCAATACAACACCCAAACCGAAAGTATTCGGCTCTCCTCTCCTACCCGGATTGTAGATTCTTCTAAGCGGATTATCCTAACGAGGAATGCCTATTTTGATAGAAAGAACAAAAAAGGTTTTTTATACGAGCGTTCGCAGATAATTGATACGGCCTATACTTTTACCGCCGATGATATGGCATTGGATGATTCAACCGGTAGGGGCGAATTTAGAGGCAATGCGGTGTATCGGAGTAAAGACAGTACAGAGGGGTTCGATTTGATTGCCAATAATATAAAAGTTGACCGAAAAAAAGATATCCTACTTGCTACCATTCAGCCCTTGTTGTTGATAAAACAAAAAGGAGATACCACTTTTGTAGCTGCGGATACTTTGTATGTGGCCAGATTGATCGATTTAAGAAAAACGAGAGAAGTACCTGTAATCCGATTGCCAAATAAGAAAGATACCCTGTTGACTAACAAAAAAGTACCGCTTGATACCACCGCTAAATATTTTGAAGCTTATTCGCATGTAAAAGTATATGCGGATTCGCTACAAGGGGTGGGCGATAGTTTGTTTTATGCTTCGGATGATTCTACTTTCCGGTTTTTTAAATCGCCTGTAATCTGGGCCAAGGATAACCAGATTTTGGGTGATACGATTTACCTGTTTCTGAAAAATAGAAAACCCGAACTTTTAACAGTGTTTGAAAATGCCTTGGCCATTAATAAAATTGACAGCACCTCCTATTTTAATCAATTAAGGGGCACCCGAATGCAGGCTTTTTTTGAAGATGGAGAAATGTATTTTATGAGTGCAAAAGGGAGTGCAGAAAATGTGTATTATTTTCAGGATGAGCAGAAGCATTTTATAAGCGTGAATAAATCTACCTGCGACGTAATCAATATTTATCTTGAAAATAATAAGCCGCAGAAAGTCTCTTTCTTAAATAAGTATGAGGGCACAGCTTATCCCATGCGCAAAGTGGATCACGAAAGTCTGAAACTTCGAAAATTCAAATGGCTCGATTCGATTAGGCCAAAAAGCAAAGCTGATCTGTTGCAATATGCCCCTGTAGTTATTCCCCTGGCTGAAAAAAATACTTCGAATGACAAACCCAACAACAACTAGCTGGAAAAAGAAACTGGATAGTTTTCTGCATAGTAATCAATCGATTGGTATTACTTTATTAGTGTGCACGGTTATTTCTTTACTATTAGCGAATTGGCAGTTTTCTACCAAAGCTTATACGGGTTTATGGAATTTGTCTTTTGATGGAACTCTTGCGCATCATGCGCATCTGTTTTTTCTTTCTCTCCCCAACTCCCCTTCTCTGGTGATTAATGATTTTTTGATGGCCATTTTCTTTTTTCTAGCCGGAATGGAAATCAAGCGAGAGATGGTTACGGGCGAATTGTCTTCGGTAAAGAAATCTTTGTTACCCATTTTTGCGGCTATTGGCGGCATGTTAGTACCTGCTTTACTTTTTGCCATGATTGCAAGAGGCAGTAATTACATGCCGGGCTGGGCGATTCCTACCGCAACTGATATTGCCTTTACATTGGGGGTGGCATCCTTATTGGGTAAGCGAGTGCCTGCTGGATTGAAAGTATTTATTACTGCTCTAGCTATTATTGATGATTTGGGAGCCATTATTGTAATTGCCATTTTTTATGGCGGTTCGCTGCAATGGATCTATCTTATTGGCGTGGCTGTAATTCCATTTGTTATCCATAAAATGAATAAGCGTAAAATCGCTTTTGGTTTACCCCACTTTATACTGGGGCTGGTTTTATGGTATTGTATGTTCAATTCAGGCATTCATGCCACGGTAGCCGGAGTAGTGTTTGCTATGTTGGTGCCAGTTCCCTTATTGGCTTCTTACGAAAAAGCTTTTCATACGCCTGTATATTTTATTATTCTTCCCATTTTTGCCCTTGCGAATACGGCAATTGTATTTCCTCCCGAACCACTTCAATCTTTATCTGGGCCGCTCAGTTTGGGAATTATTGCAGGACTGGTAATTGGAAAACCACTGGGGATATTTTTATCCTGCTACTTTTTAATTTCCAAAAAATGGGCGCAATTACCTCAAGGGGTAAACTGGCATAAACTGATTGGTGCCGGGATGTTGGCAGGTATTGGTTTTACGATGAGTATTTTTATATCAGCCCTGGCATTTACCGATGCGGCTACGGAAGATGTGGCTAAGATTTCGGTATTGGTAGCTTCTTTACTGGCTATGGTGCTGGGGTATGGTTGGCTGTATGCCGAAAAAAGACAAATGAAAAGTATTGAAATCGATTAACCAAATTGATGAAACGATTTCAATACTTTTCTGGTTACGTATTAATATCCCAATCCCCAATCTCTACCCTTCATAATCGCAGGTACACCGTCTTTAATCCATTTGGCTGGTGCATCCCCTTTGAGTAAGTAATCGAAGAATTGCTGTTCGCGGATTTGAATGTCTTTCCGGTTCTTTCTTTCGGCCAGATTATGTACCTCATTGTTGTAGTTTAACATCCAAACTTTTTTGCCCAAACGGCGCATGCCAGCATACATTTCTATACCCTGATACCAGGGCACTGCATCATCGGCATCATTGGCCATAATAACCAACGGGGTAGTAACTTTTGGCAGGGAAAACAGGGCTGAATTTTTAATATATAATTCCGGTTTTTCCCAGAGGGTAGCCCCAATGCGGGACTGTGATTTTTCATACTGAAACTGACGAACAATACCCGGACCCCAGCGAACACCGCCATAGGCACTCGTCATATTCGCCACCGGAGCACCCGCCCATGCAGCCCGGAATAAACTGGTTTTGGTAATCAGATAAACAATCTGAAATCCTCCCCAACTTTGTCCCTGCAGCCCCAAGCGCGTGCTATCTACATAGCCCTCTTTTACTACAGCTCTGGTGCCACTCATAATATAGTCGTAACCACCCTGACCGGGATAGCCGGTTTTATACCAGATATCCGGAACAAAAACAACATAGCCTCTACTCACAAAGAAAGGAATATTCAAACGGGAAGGAGTAGGTGAAGGAGCCAAATAATTATGCAGGGTATTGCTATTTCTCTCGTAGAAATAAACAATCATCGGATATTTTTTGGTGGGATCAAAATTTTCGGGCTTATACAAAATCCCTTCGGTTTCTTTACCTGTATAGGCCTTCCATTTGAATAGACTGGCGGTTCCCCAATTGTATTGTTGTTGTTGTGAATTGATTTCACTCAGTCTTTCTTGTGCACTGCCCTCCTGTAAGGCATATACATCGGGTGACTGTTGAAAAGTTTCTTTTGTAAATAAATAAACAGATGCATTTTTCGCCTTCGCCACGGAAGGGCTTACAGACACAGGCTCTTTGATTAATTCTTTTGTTTGCAGGGTTGCCAGTGATAAGGTTGCCAGTCCACTGCTCTTATCTTTTTCATCAAAAATTCTCAATAGTAACACAGCATTGTCGCTAAAAAACTTTTCATCTCGGTCGGTAGCAATAAAGCGGAATTGAATCTTTTGCGAACGACCTTTGGTAAGGCAAACTGACTTTTCTTTTCCACTGGGATCTACTTTCCAGATATCATATTTATCGTATAACAATAAATATTGGTCGTTGGTGGTCCACTTAATCCAGCCTTCAGCATTAGGATCGTCGGGCACATCATTTTCTTCATCGTATAAAGGATAAGGAATGTCTTTTGCAAAGGCATTGGTTTTCCCGGTAAGTGCATCATAGTGATAATAGGTTTTTTTAGGTTCATCATACCAAACCAGTTTATCGCCTGCAACGGAAGGACTTATCAAGCTGCCTTTCACGTTTTTTTCAATGAGGGTGCTAATGCCGGTTTGGGGATTAACCCGATATAAATCGTTCAGCACATATCCCTGCCATTGGGAAGCGATTCTTTTGCCGGTGTCGCAGGAGGCATAAAAATGATTGCCCTCACCTTCTGCAGTTGGCCATACGGTTCTTAGCGCTGAATTGCCTAGTGGAATCACTTGTTTGGTAGAAAAATCATATCGAGCTAAAAACGAACGATTGAGGTCGGTGGATAAACTTCTCAATTGGGCAGGTTGAATCTGGTCGTCGTTATAGTGCCATACATCCACACTTACTCTTTCGAATTCGGGTAAAGACGTGTCTTTAGGAGGAAGTTGCAATGCGGTACCAAAGAATAGTTGCTTACCCGATTTGCTGAAAAACATATTATCGCCCCCCATTCTGCGGAAGGGTTGATCATTACGTGAAACGGCAGATTCAGCAATTATGTATCCGGTAGGCATACCCGGTGAATTTCGGGTGGCAATCAATTGGGCACTGTCGTTGCCCGTTTTAAAATGGTACAATTGATAAAACTTCTGCAAGGCTTTTGCACTACTGTCTTTTTCTGCCACAAAAGCTACCTGATTTCCTTCTTCATCCATCACATACGATTTGGCATCATTGAAACCCGAAAGAATGGTCTGGTCGTTCAGCAAATTCAGATTAACCAGGTGAATGGAGTTTTTTGTTTTCGCATCGTTGTTTTTGCGGGTTTTCTCGTAGAGTAAACTATTTCCTTTTTTGCTAAACATCCATTCGGCTATCAGGGGATAGCGGTATTCTTTTCCGGATATATAGTTTAGTAAAACGAGTTCAGTACCTTCTTCAATTGGTTCGGCACTAGTATTACCATTTCCTCTTGGCGAAGTGGTGGGTTTTAGCACAGAAAGTCCCAAAGTGGTAACATCGCTTGCTTTTTTACGAACGCTATCCGCGGCTCTGGATAAGCTGTCGGCCAATTGTAATAATTTATTCAATCGGGTTAACGAGTCGGGGGTTGCCATTGCCGGTGTAGCAATGGGTAGTGGTTTTTCCAGCCAATAGGCTAACCAACCGCCGCCCCCTTCTTCGGGAAAGCGGTATTGCTTCACCTGCGCAACTTTGGTGAGTTGTTGGGTAGTTAAGTTAAAAATAGCCAGACTGTCCTTAGGCATTTCCTCGGGCTTTTTCTTTTTTATTTTGGCATCCCTTGTAGCCGCAAAAGGCGCGCGAATTTTACATACCAGTGTTAAATTATCCGATGAGAAAGCTGCTGTATATCCTCTGGGAATAGTTAGCACCATTTTGCCGTTTGTTTCTTTCAAATAAAGCATGGCATCCCCTTCTTGGGGTGTAACGGTGTAAACCACATATTTTCCATGGTTACTGATGGCTTTTTCACCAATAGTTTGCCATCCATCATACACGGAATGGTCGAGCGGTTTTTTCTGTGCGAAGGGTGAAAAACCAAATAGCATCATTGCACTTAGCAGAAGGAATCTTATCATGAAGGGGTTTTGTGTTGGTAAATATAAAAATTGCTACCCGTAATTTAATATTTATTAACAGGTTGAATAAAAATTGTACGAAAATAACTAAACATTCAACAAGATGGTTTGTTTATGTAGTTAAAGCCGGAACATATATGAGATATTTTAGTTTTTTGGTGGGTTGTTTATTGGTCAGTCTGCAAATTGCGGCACAATCTACCGGAATTGTTTCGGGTAACGTAATTGACAGGGTATCGCAAAAACCCATTTCAGGGGCTTCCATTCAAATTGTAGGCACCAATAAGGCAGCTAATTCTGATTCATTGGGTCTTTTTCGGATATCGGGAGTTGCGGTGGGTGCCTATTCAATAATAATATCTGCAACCGGGTACGAGAAGAAGACTTTATACAATGTTCCTATCTCTAGCGGAAACGAGAACAACTTTGCGTTGGAATTAGATGCTCAGGTAGTTTCCCTGCAGGGAGTAACGGTTGTAAGTGGAAATAGAAAATCTGCCCGTGCGGCAACGCTGGAAACCCCTCTGAGTGTACAACGGTTAACTACGGAAGAAATCAAGAGTAATCCGGGGGGTAACTTTGATATTTCCCGGGTAATTCAGGCTTTACCGGGTGTAGGAGGCACTGGTGGGTCGGCAGTAGGGTTTCGGAACGATATTATAATTCGGGGGGGTGCACCCAATGAGAACGTATATTTTTTAGATGGCATTGAGGTTCCTGTTATCAACCACTTCTCTACCCAGGGAAGTGCAGGTGGCCCTGCCGGTATGCTGAATGTAAGTTTTCTGGAAGAGGTTAAACTAAGTTCCTCGGCTTTTGATGCCCGTTATGGCAATGCCCTTTCCTCCGTTTTTGAGTTCAAACAGAAAAAGGGGAATGAAAACAGATTGCAAGGGAATATCCGATTAAGTGCTACCGAATTGGCGGCTACATTCGATGGTCCTCTTAGTAAAGATGGCAGAACTACTTTTTTAGCTTCCGCCCGCAGGAGTTATTTGCAGGTGTTATTTAAGCTGATTGATTTACCCATTCGACCTAATTTCTGGGACTTCCAATACAAGGTGAATCACCGCATAGATAAAAAAACTACCCTTACTTTATTGGGGGTTGGAGCCATTGATGAATTTAGCTTTGCGGCACCTAGAAAAGCAACCCCAGAGAAGTTATATGCTTTAAATAGCAATCCAGGCATCAATCAGTGGAATTACACCGTGGGTGCCAGCATACGCCGATTGATGAATAATGGATACTGGAACTTAGCCATCAGCCGAAATCAGTTAGATAATATCGCAGAAAAGTATGAGAATAATTTAGGTCCGGACAAAGGCCTGAAAACGCTTAATTATACATCCCGCGAAACGGAGAACAAATTGCGGTTTGATATCAATAAAAACATCGCCGGATGGAAATACAGCTTTGGGGTGCAAGCTGAATTCGTAGATTATTCTAATCAAACCTTTCAAATTATTCGTCCTGCCATTAAAGATAATGCAGGAGTGTTAATACAACCTGCGGTTACCTTTCAATACAGTACTGATTTTAACTTGGCAAAATGGGGAGGATTTTTTCAAACGGGCAAACGCTTTTTCGATAATCGTTTAGGGGTAAATCTAGGTGTTAGAACGGATATGAATTCGTTTACGGTTTCTGGTCGCGATCCTTTAAAAACCTTCTCTCCCCGCCTATCGCTCAGTTATGTATTGGCCGATAAGTTTACACTGAATGCTTCGGTGGGAACCTATTATAAGCTCACTCCCTACACCGCACTCGGATTTAAAAATGATGCCGGGGAATATGTAAATAAGGGATCTGATTATTTACGCAGCACCCATTATGTTGCTGGAATTGAATACCTACCCTCTGATGCTACCCGATTTACTTTTGAAACCTTTTATAAACAATATTCTCAGGTAGCAGTTAACGTTAAAGATGGCATCAGCTTATCCAATCTGGGGGCTGATTTTAATGTGTTGGGTAATGAACCCATCACCACCACCGGAACAGGCAGAAGCTATGGTTTTGAATTTTTCGCCCAACAAAAATTAACCAAACGCTTCTTTGGTGTGTTCAGCTATACTTATTTCAACAGTAAATATTCGAACCGTTCCGGAACACTCATACCCAGTTCATGGGACAACCGCCACTTGCTAAGTATCATTATGGGGTATAAGTTCAAACACAACTGGGAACTAGGTCTTAAGTTCAGATACCAGGGAGGTGTTCCCAATACGCCCTACGACGAAACAGCCAGTCGGTTGAATTTCCTTACGCTGGGATCGGGCATTTTAGATTATAGTAGGTTAAATAGTCAGCGACTGCAGTCCTTTAATTCCAGTGACATTCGGATTGATAAAAAGTGGAATTACAAACGAACTACGCTGGATTTATATTTAGATGTTACAAACTGGTTGTTGGCGAAAAGTCCTGCTCCGCCATTTTATTCATTCAAACGAACCGCCGATAACGCTGGGTTTCAAACTACCGATGGGTTACCTATTCAACAAAATGGAAGTAATGCTATTCCATTTTATCTAAATAATGCAGATGCTATTTTTGCGCCAACAATCGGATTTATTGTTGAGTTTTAATCGGCTGCAACCGGAGATTTCTTTCTGCTTACTCGATACATTTGAAGCGCTACGGAAAGGGCAATCAGGGCAAAACCCAGATAAAAACTGGTATTTAATTGTTGATTTTCTTTAAAGAAAAACCAAGCCATTGCAATACCGTACACTGGTTCCAGATTCAGGGTAAGGGTTTGGGTAAAGGCAGAAATATGTCGCAAACTTTTTAGCATTAAGTCCATGGCTAAAATGGTACAAGCCCAGCTTAAAATCAACAACCAACCTAAGTCCATCAGTGTTGGCCTACTGTTACCAGCGGGAAAATAATGAAGGTATAAAGGCATCAACAGGGTTAGCGCCAGTAAACCGCCCGCCATTTCGTAAAATAACATCAACCGGGGAGCAATAGTAGCTACATTTCTTTTATTCAATACCGAAAAAATAGCAGCTAATAGAGAAGACAAAGTACCCATAATTATGCCCGTTCGGTAACGAGTATCAAAATGGAAAATGATATAAATGCCTAACAAGCTAATAAATCCCAATAACAATTCAGCCGGAGCAAAGGGCGTTTTATTTAAAAGCGGTTCTAATAAGGAAGTGAATAGTCCAACCGAAGCAAAACAGATTAATCCGATGGATACGTTGGATAGTTTGATGCTGCCATAAAAGAATACCCAATGCAGGGCAATGATGGCTCCGATTCCCATAAGTCGAAATGCCGATGCCGAGGCTATTCGTAAGGATTGTTTTAGCAAGCTGGCAGCCAGTAAAAGTGTTACAACTGTGATGGCGATTCGATACCAAACCAGCCAGATCTCATTCAACTGAATTAAGGCACCTAAAATTCCGGTAAACCCCGCCAGCAAAACAGCGATATGCAGCTGGGTAAGTGCTTTTTTCATGCAGCTAAGATAAGTAAGCTCAAAAGAGTAGGCGAAAAAAGGGTGAAAAAAATCAGACAGTTTGTTTTTTTACTTTTTTCCGGTAATGCCCGAGCAGGCTATTCCACTGCATTTGCAGCACACCAAAAACACCTTCCTGAATAATACCTTTCGACATTTTGCTGGTGCCTTCTTTTCTATCAACAAAAGTGATGGGAACTTCTTTCAGTTGGTAGCCGAGTTTCCAGGAAGCTAGTTTCATCTCGATTTGAAAAGCATAGCCAACAAATTTGATTTGATCGAGATTCATGGAGGCAAGCACTTTGCGGCTGTAGCATACAAATCCGGCAGTGGGGTCGTTGACTGGCATCCAGGTAATCATTTTGGTATAAAAAGCGCCGCCTTTCGAATAGATATGTCTGTCTAATGGCCAATTTTCAGTTTTCCCTCCCGGCACATAGCGGCTGCCAATGGCTACATCGGCTTCGCCAGATTTACAAACCTGATAGAGCCGTTCTAAATCAGCCGGGTTATGCGAAAAGTCGGCATCCATTTCCATGATATACTGGTAGCCTCTTTCGAGTGCCCAGTTAAATCCGGTAATATAAGCAGTACCTAAACCCAATTTACCACTTCGCTCGAGTAAAAATAATTGTTCGGGATAGGTAACCATCAGGTCTTTTACAATTTGAGCCGTTCCATCGGGTGAATTATCGTCAATCACCAAAATATGGTAACCTTGGTGCAAGCCAAATACCGCTTCCGTAATGGCGCGTATGTTTTCCTTTTCCTTATAGGTAGGTATGATTACAATTTTTTCCAAAAAACTTGCTTGAGCAACTAAAATACAAAAATCCCTTGGGTAGGGTATGTTAAATAATGGTAATGGGTGTTTATCAGGATTTTTTAAGCAGGGTACGATTGAGTATTTCGGTTAGCTTTTGCTTGGTATTCATGGCAAAATCTCCCTTCATCATCCAATCGTAATATTGGGGTTCTTCCTTCAGCACTTTTTCTACGGTTTTCCCTTTGTGTTTTCCGAAATTGAAAATTTCAATCCCGTTTTCTTTAATAAATCTTCGAGCAAAATCTACCATTTCATCTTCCCCGGTAAATTGAACAATGCTATCCACCGTTGCCCCCATTTGGGGATAGCGGGTAACCTGGGCTTCGAGAATTTCGTAAGTAGCCTGGGCATCTGCTTCGGCACTATGTGCCCCTTCGAGTATTTTTTGGCAGTAAAATTTGTAAGCGGCAGAGAGGGTTCTTTCTTCCATTTTGTGAAATATCTTCTGCACATCTACAAACTTTCTTCCTTCGGTTGAAAATTCTATACCGGCGCGTAAAAATTCTTCTATCAGCATGGGAATGTCAAAGCGGTTGCTGTTGTAGCCGCCGATATCGCAATGATCCATAAATTGTTTGCATTCATTAGCAACCTGCTTAAAGCTGGGTGCGTCCTTTACCATTTCATCGGTGATACCATGAACAGCAGTAGATCCGGCGGGGATGGGCATGCCGGGATTAATTAATTTCCGTTTAACCAGTCGTGTTCCGTCGGCTGCAATTTTTACGATGGCAATTTCTATGATGCGGTCGTTGGTAATACTGATTCCGGTTGTTTCTAGATCAATAAAAGCAATCGGCTTGTAAAGTTGCAGATTCATGGGTGGCGGATTAAGAGGCAGTAATTGTTTTAGCAAATGTAAGCATATCTGCCCCATCAAAGTTACCACTGCTCATTAGTAATACAATACTGTTTTGATAAGCTTGTTGGGATAGCCATTTCAGTAGTTGGTCGGGTTGATTAAATACCTCCAAATCCGCGCGATCAAATCCTGCCATTACTTTTTCCGCCGACAGTGGAGGTAATTTTTTTATTTCCAACGCATGGGATGCATAAAATACGGCTGCCTTGTCTGCTCCATCCATCGACTGTTTGTATTCGTGCAAGAAGTTTTCATTCAAACTGCTATAGGTATGTAGTTCTAACACCGCAATAAGTGTTTGTTGGGGAAACTGTTTGCGCATTGCTTGCAAGGTGGCGGTAACCTTACTGGGGGCATGGGCAAAATCTCTGTAAACGCGGGTATTGCTATTGGCTGCCATCAGTTCTAATCGTTTAGACGCCCCGGTAAAATCTTGCATCGCTTGTAAAAATTCGGCTGCAGAAAGGCCGAGTTGTTTACAAACCAGCCAGGCAGATTGCAGGTTCAGCAGATTATGTTCTCCAAATACCTGCAAATTTCCAGAAGCATCTTCAAGGGTAATATGGGTTATGCCATTAGTGATGGTATGTTGCGGAAGTTTATAAGGTTGATATTGAATATCTTTTCGAGGGTTGGTTTGCACCAGTTCGTTAAGAACAGGATCGGATTGATTGTAGATAAGGGTACCTCCCGTCTCTATTTTATCAATAAAAATGGTAAACTGTTCGAGGTAGATTTCGAAAGTGGGGAATACGTTGATATGATCCCAGGCTATACCGGTTATGATGGCAATATGAGGAAACAAAAAATGGAACTTGGGTTTTTTAACAATAGGACTGGCAGGATATTCATCTCCCTCGCAGATAAGAATGGGTGCATCGGTAATGCGAACCGACTGATTGAAGCCATTCAGTTTGGCACCTACCAGAAAATCGAAGTCGCGGCCGCATTTTTTCAGGGCATGCATGATCATGGCGGTGGTAGTGGTTTTGCCATGACTACCCCCTACTACTACCCGCTTTTTTTGCAGGCTTTCGCGGTAGATGTATTCGGGAAAGGAATAGATGGGAAGGGCAAGTTCTTGGGCTTTTAACAGTTCGGGATTGTTTTCTCGGGCATGCATCCCCAAGATTATCGCATCTAAATTACTGGTTATCAACTCACTGTTCCAGCCAATTGAAGTTGGTAACAGGCCTTCTTTTGCCAGATTGCCCCGAGCTGGGTCGAATATTTCGTCGTCGGAACCAGTAATCTGGTGCCCTTTTTTATGTAGAGCGATGGCCAATTGGTGCATAACATTGCCCCCAATTGAAATAAAATGTATGTTCATACGTTTTAAAATGGAACTATTAACAAATTTTGAACAATCCGCTCAGGCAACTTTTTAGCACGATACAGTATCTTTACTTTGTGCAAATTAACGCCTAATCGGTTATTTAATCATTCCCTATGAAAAACTTATCTAAGCTGATTCTGATACTTTTGATAGCTAGTATGGCGTTTGCGTCCTGCTCCTCTACTAAAGGTCGCGGATGCCCCACTACCAATCCCAATTATTTCCGTCAGGGTTCTTAGTCCCTTGGGATTTTGATTTACTTTTGTAGTATGAAATGGATTCCTTTACAGGAAATGGGTCAGCTCGACGAAATAGTGACTCGTTCTCATCAAAACTTACAAGTTATTTTCAAACATAGTACTCGTTGTAGTATCAGCTCAATGGCGCTAAATCGTTTTGAACGGGAAGATGCCCCACTTGGTATTGATTTTTATTATCTTGATTTACTCACTTATCGAACGATTAGTTCGGCCGTTGCCGAGAGATTTCAAGTGCATCATGAGTCGCCCCAGATAATTGCATTTAAAAATGGCGAAGTGGTGTATGATGAGAGTCATATGGCCATTCAGATGCAGGAAATTGCCGCCCTGGTATAAGCTAACCTTTTAATTTTCCACTATGCAAATCACCATCTTTGGCGCGGCAGGATTGGTTGGCAAACGCCTATGCGATCAAGCGCTTGCTTTGGGATGGCGGGTGATAGCGTTTGACAGAAAAATTGAACAGTGGCTGGATAAAGAAGAAGTTACTCCCAATCTGGTAGTGATAAAAGGCTATATGATGGATGCTACCGGGGTTGCCAAAGCCATTGAGGGATCTTCGGCAGTTATAATGGCATTAACCGGAAATCAGGAGTCCGGCGATAAGAGCAGAAGTATCGGTTGTAAAAATATTGTAGCCGCCATGCAGGAACAAAAATTACAGCGATTGCTGGTATTGGGTGAGTATGGTGTGTTGCCGGATGTAGCGGGCAATTATTTATTTACAGGTGAAGATTTTCCACCCGAGTTAAGAGAGCGGAGCGAACAGTATGCCCATGTTTGGGAAATACTGCAGCAATCTTCCATTCGATTCACAATGGTTTGTGCAGAAACAATTATTGATGCGCCGGAAGGCCGCGCTTACATAGTTACCAACAACCGGCTACTTGATTCGGGTATTCATTCCATTGCTGCCGGTGATTTAGCTAGGTTTATTTTACGGGAACTGCGTGCTGAAGAACATCTTACCCAGCGAGTGGCCATTCGCAATGTGTAGATTTTTAAGGATAATGTGATAATTGTTACTTCGTATTAAAGGAATATAACGCACCTTTACAGTAATTACAAGTACATGGAAATCGCAGGTTATCTCGCAGCCCTGGTGATAGGTATTTCATTGGGTATGATTGGCGGTGGAGGGTCTATTTTAACTATCCCGGTGCTGGTATATTTATTTCAAATACCTCCAACGGAAGCTACCGGATACTCACTTTGTATTGTTGGATTCAGTTGCTTTGCCGGAGCCTATAAATATTTTCGGCGAGGACATATCAATTTTCGGGCAGCCTTCCTGTTTGGCATCACTTCTATACTAACGGTGTTGCTGGTACGTAAATTTTTGTTACCGGTAATTCCTGAAATGATTTATCAATCTGCATCCTTTACCATCACCCGCTCTTTATTGAATATGGTAGTATTTGCAATAGTAATGATTGTTGCAGCTGTTCATATGTTGCGCAGTGAGCCACTAATAGAAGCAGAAGGTTCCGTAAGTGCGATACC
>CAMBUH010000011.1 GCA_945870985.1 Chitinophaga pinensis | reverse complement strand
TATGGAGGCAGCGAACCGCGGAGCATTTGAAAATAATGGTACTTCGGTGGGTTGCAATATTCAGCTTCCCTTTGAGCAACACCCCAATCCGTATATGCATAAGTGGATCACTTTCAATTACTTTTTTATTAGAAAAGTGATGTTGGTTAAGTATTCTTATGCGTTTGTGATTTTACCCGGCGGTTTTGGTACCATGGATGAGTTGTTTGAAACACTCACCCTTGCCCAAACTAAGGTGATTAATAATTTCCCCATTGTGTTATACGACAAGGAGTATTTTACTCCCCTTTTACTGGCTATTGATACAATGATTGATAAGGGTACGATTAGTGCAGCGGATAAAAAACTTTTTCTGTTAACGGATGATATTTCGGAAGCTATGCAGTTTATTCAATCTTACATAAAGGATAACTACAAAGTGAAGCCAAGAAAAAGGCTGTGGTGGTTATTTGAAAAAAGGTAGTATTAAGATTTGCCTGTTTTTTTCCCAGCCGCGAACGTATAGCCTAAACTTAAAATCAATTCGTAGGTTCCAAATGCCTGACTGGCAGTTCCCTGATACACTTTTAATCCCGAATACCGGGCATAATCTACTTTGTTCGTGAACTCCAGAAATACATGGCGATAAAAAGTGGCTTTCAAACCTGCTTCTGCGCCTACATTCCATCCGCCTAGCTGAAATCCATCCGTATTTTTATTTCCGAATAAACTGTTTTCTACATGCGGAATAACAGGGCCAATACCTCCCTTGCCGAGGGCATCTAGTGTAAAATTTTTATTGGGTGCTTCCCATAACCGCCATCTTTTTACCAGATTAAACAATAAAAAATTCGCGCCGTTATTTAAAAAATAATAAAATCCATTCGCTGAGCTGAACAAGATAGAACTATCTACCCCTCTGCCACCCAGGGTTCCGGAGATGCGCATGGTTTGACCATCTTGTATAATATGCTTGGTATGATCGAAGTTGATTTCAAATGCCAGTCCCTTTTGCTTATTGAAGAAATAACCAATCCGCCAATTATATTGGGGGATGCTGATTGGAATAGTAAAGATGCCCTTATCCCATCCGGGATTGTCGTGCGACCGAACCTGATGCAACGTATATTGATTGCCCAATGCCGGTTGATTTACTTTAACATCCGAACGGGTATACCATTCTTTGTTATAACCCCAGGAAAAGTAAAATTCTCCTTTCCTTTCAGTCTGAGTTTTTTGAGCAAAAACCGATAGGGGTAATAAACTACATAGTAAAAGGTACTTCATCATAGGTAAGCAAAATTAATCCAAATTAGGGCGCAACCATTTTTCGGCTTCTGCTAGTGGCATATTTTTTTGTGCGGCATACGCTTCTAACTGATCGCGCTGAATTTTCCCTACCCCAAAATATTGACTCTGCGGATGGGCAATATACCATCCACATACAGAGGAAGCCGGATACATCGCCAGATTTTCGGTAAGCTGAATGCCAGTATGTTCGGTAACCTGTAGCAAATTAAATAAGGGATATTTCTCTGTATGGTCGGGGCAGGCAGGATACCCGGGAGCAGGACGAATACCGGTATAATTTTCTTTAATCAAATCTTCATTACTCAATTGCTCTGAGGGATTATATCCCCACCAGGTGGTACGGGTTTGCAAGTGGAGGGCTTCGGCAAATGCTTCTGCCAGGCGATCTGCCAGTGCTTGTAACATGATTTTGTTATAATCATCATTCGCATCCTCCATTCTTTTTATGTGGGGTTCTATCCCATCAATGGTTACGGCAAATGCTCCTATATAATCAGGATATCCTGCATCAACTGGCGCAATAAAGTCGGCCAGCGATAAATTGGGTTGCCCCGATGCTTTTCGAATTTGCTGACGGAGAAAATGTAATGTTATCGTTTCTTCCGAATCTTGAATTTGAACGCAATCGTTTTTGCTGTTGGCTTGCCAAAAACCAACCACTCCATTTGCCGACAACCATTTTTCTGCTATCAACTGATCGAGCAATGCGTTGGCATCTGCATACAATTGGGTGGCCTCCTTGCCTACAATTTCATCTGTTAAAATTTCTGGAAAAGAGCCATGCATTTCCCAGGCAATAAAAAAGGGTTTCCAGTCAATAAGGGAGCGTAACAAATTCAAGTCATACGCTTTAAAGCTACGCACTCCGGTGAAGCTAGGTTGCGTAGGCTGGTAGCTTGACCATTGAATATTGCATTTATTTTTTAGTGCTTCCGGATAGGGGAGGTATTCTTTTACGGTTTTTTTATTATCGAAGCCGAATTTTAATTCGGCATATTCTTTTTCCGCATTCTTAAGAAAGCTTTCGCGTTGTTCTTTACTTAATAAACTACCTGCTACGGTTACGCTTCGGGAAGCATCTAGCACGTGAATTACCCCATTTGGATATTCAGGTGCAATTTTTACGGCGGTATGCATACGAGAGGTTGTGGCGCCACCTATCAATAGGGGTTGCTGCATCCCTCTCCTTTTCATTTCATGAGCGATATGCACCATTTCATCGAGCGAGGGAGTAATTAGTCCGCTTAACCCAATAATATCTACTCCTTCTCTTTGAGCGGTATCTAATATTTTATCTGCGGGCACCATTACGCCCAGATCAATAATTTCGTATCCATTACAGCCCAGCACAACCCCCACAATATTTTTCCCAATATCATGTACATCTCCCTTTACGGTAGCCAATAAAATTTTAGCTGCACCAGCTGCTTCTGTTCCGGTAGTGCCGGCTGACAGATGGGCTTTCTTTCTTTCTTCTTTTTCTGCTTCAATATAAGGAGTTAATACCGCCACACTTTTTTTCATTACCCGGGCACTCTTTACCACCTGCGGCAGAAACATTTTTCCCGCTCCAAATAAATCCCCCACAATCCCCATTCCATCCATTAGGGGTCCTTCAATCACTTCTAATGGGGTGGCATAGGTTTGCCGGGCTTCTTCCGTATCTGCTTCAATATAATCGGTGATTCCATTGATTAATGCGTGGGATAAGCGCTTTTGGATAGATTCATTACGCCAGGCCTCATCTTTTACTTCCACTTTGCCCTTTGCTTTTACCGTTTCTGCGTGTTGAATAAGTGCTTCTGTAGCCTGGTTGTTATCATTGTTTCGATTGAGCAGTACATCTTCACAAAGACTTTTTAGCACCGGCTCAATTTCATCATACACCACCAATTGTCCGGCATTTACAATGCCCATATCCATTCCGGCACGGATGGCGTGAAATAAAAATACCGAGTGAATTGCTTCCCGCACATGATCGTTTCCGCGAAATGAAAAAGAAACATTCGATACGCCCCCGCTCACTTTTGCCAGTGGCATTTTTTGTTTGATTTCGCGGGTGGCTTCGATAAAGTCTACCGCATAATTATTATGCTCTTCTATACCCGTTGCAACTGCAAATATGTTAGGGTCGAAAATAATATCCTCCGGAGGGAACCCTACTTTTTCAGTTAAAATTTTATATGCCCGCTCGCATATGTCTATTTTTCTTTGTTTGTTGTCGGCTTGTCCCTGTTCATCAAAAGCCATCACAACCACCGCAGCCCCAAAGTCGCGGCATATATGCGCCTGTTGAATAAATTTTTCTTCTCCCTCTTTCAGTGAAATAGAATTCACGATACACTTTCCTTGCACACATTGAATGCCTGCCTGAATAATTTCAAATTTAGAGCTGTCTATCATGAGGGGGATGCGGGCGATATCAGGCTCACTTTGTAGGAGGTTGATAAAATTCGTCATGGCAGTTACGCCATCCAGCATCGCATCATCCATATTCACATCCAGCACCTGTGCCCCACTTTCTACTTGCTGCCGGGCAACTGAAAGGGCTTCTTCGAGTTGATTATCGCGAATTAGTCGGGCAAATTTTTTAGAGCCGGTAACATTCGTTCGTTCTCCTACATTCACAAAATTGGTTTCGGGTCTTACAACCAGGGGCTCGAGACCGGATAAACGCAAAAAGGGATGAATGGTGTGTTTACTCATATCGTTAATAAATCAGGCGGTAAGCACTTCCGGTAGTGGCCGGGGGATAATATTTTTTACTGCGTTGGCAATATGTTGAATATGATCGGGGGTGGTGCCACAACAGCCGCCCACAATATTTACAAATCCTTCTTTGGCCCACTCTTCAATAAAATGGGCGGTTTCATGGGGCTGCTCATCATACTCTCCCATTGCATTGGGTAATCCGGCGTTGGGATAGGCAGAGGTAAAGCAGCTAGCTATTTGCGAAAGTTCCGCAATATGTGATCGCATTTCTGCTGCCCCCAGTGCACAGTTGAGCCCTACGCTTAATGGCTTGGCATGCATTACAGAAATGTAAAAAGCTTCCAGGGTTTGTCCGCTCAAGGTTCTACCGGATGCATCAGTAATGGTACCACTAATCATTATCGGGAGTGGCTTTTGTGCACGATCCCTAAAGTATTGATTAACGGCCACAATTGCGGCTTTGGCATTTAGGGTATCAAAAATGGTTTCAATTAATAATATATCTACTCCTCCATCTACCAATCCACGAATCTGCTCATAGTAAGCGGCTACTACTTCTGTAAAGGTAACAGCTCGATAGCCGGGATTGTTAACGTCGGGGGAAAGACTTAGGGTTTTATTGAGTGGTCCGATGGCGCCTGCCACAAAATTTGAATCGGCTTGCGGATTATCCGTTCTATATTCAGTTACTGCTTCCCTTGCACATTTGGCGGCGGCCACATTCAACTCGTAGGCCAGTGACTGCATTTCGTAGTCTGCCATGGCAATTTTAGTACTGCTGAAGGTATTGGTCTCAATGATATTGGCTCCTGCATCCAAGTATTTGCGATGAATCCCTTTAATGATATCGGGTTGGGTTATACAAAGTAAATCGTTGTTCCCCTTTACATCTAAATGCCAATCGCGAAAGCGTGCGCCACGATAATCAGCTTCTGTAAGTCGGTGACGTTGAATCATGGTGCCCATAGCCC
The DNA here is from genome assembly GCA_945870985.1 of Chitinophaga pinensis. Lineage (GTDB taxonomy): Bacteria > Bacteroidota > Bacteroidia > Chitinophagales > Chitinophagaceae > Sediminibacterium > Sediminibacterium pinensis_C. The sequence goes on along the minus strand of CAMBUH010000011.1, from coordinate 23,375 downwards.
CATCAATCACCAGTATTTTACGCAGTAATATTTCTCTAATATCCATAGCATTCATTAATGGATGAACCAATTCACTTACCAACTTCCATTACTAAATACGCAGAGAATGCAGGGATGAGCAACATTTCTAAACGTTTATTAGTTCGATGGTTCCCAAGCGGGAACAGCGACAGGTTGAACAATAAACAAATCCACCTGAATGGTACTACAAAGGTACAATGCGGGCGGCGTTTTACAAAATAAAGCGGGGAAAGCCTTATTGGTACTGACAATTAACCGCAATGGTTACTTTTTCGGTTACATCTGGGGCATTTACACCAAAATCTTTAATTTGAATGGGGAAGTTGGCTTTGGCAAGCGGTTTACCTTTTGTAATTACAATCGTACCATTGGCAGCTACTTTTTGCGTAACCCCATGTAGGGTGAGATTGCCAGTAACCTGAACCGGATAACTACCATCTTTGGTAAAATTTACCGATTTGATATTGGTAATATTTCCTGTAAAGTCGGCCCTCGGAAACTGGGTGCTTTGCAGGTATTGGGTGTTGAAGTGATCTTGCATTTCTGCCATCTTGAATTTAAATCCCTTTATCAGCAGACTAAATGTTAGGGTTCCATTATCAAGTAAACGACTACTTACCTCGTTGTTGATAGCCTTCACATCCTCGTCGGAAGGGGACTGGAAAATAATTTGTCCATTTCGGGTGCCAAAGGTTTTTTGTGCTTCCACCTGCCCAATGGATAATAGAGCGATTGTAAGGTATGTTACGATAGATGCTATTTTCATTTTGTTTTCTTATTTAATCAGAACTCCCTCATTAATTACTACGTTGGCATCGGGGATATAGCCGGTACAGATTCCTTTAAAAGTAATGGAATCGCCGGCTTTTAGATTTCCGGGATCAGTTTTAAATGTACAATTAATCATAACCAGCGGATCATTGGTTGAAAAGTTTACCACTTTTTGTCCCTCCTGATTGGTGCTTACGTCGGCTACGGTTCCGGTAAGTTCAATTGCCTTATCGAGGTATTGACTGTTTGCTGAAGCCTCATTGGTTCGAAAGGAGTCATACAATTGCTGGGCACTTAGCGCAATTCCCATTTCTTTTGCTACATCCCGATGAGGCTTATTGAATATCCAGTATACAAGGAGCAAGCCGGCAATTAGTCCAATACCTACAGCCAACAATAACACTTTCATCCATTTTTTCATGCATCAATATTTTCTGGTACAAAATTATCCAAACATTAGGTAATGGGAGCAGAAAATTTGTTAAACATGGCAACTATAATATAACGCAAGTAAGTTTTGCCATTCATATCATTAGTACTTCTAATAACCCATCTATGGATTCGGGTATGACTTTTGAACCGGCATTATTTTACATATTGCTGAACCGGTAAACGATGAGCGATACTTCTTGCAAGCGTCATTTCATCTGCAAATTCCAATTCGCCGCCAAAAGAAATACCGCGGGCAATGGTAGTAACTTTACATGGGAGGTGGGTAATTTTTTTCTGAATATAATAGATGGTGGTGTCTCCCTGAATGTTAGGATTTAGGGCAAAAACCAATTCTTCTACAGATCCCTCTTCTATTCGTTTAATTAAGCCGGGAATGGTAAGTTGTTCCGGACCAATGCCATCCAGGGGAGAGATGATACCTCCCAGCACATGATAAGTGCCATTCATCTGTTGTGTGTTTTCGATACTGATTACATCGCGGATAGTTTCTACCACACAAATCATTTGTTGGTTGCGTGTGGTGTTGGTGCAAATGGCACAATGCTCCCCGTCGCTCACATTAAAACAACGACTACAGAACTTAATTTCTTTGCGCATGCGGGCAACCGTTTCCGCAAAATTGGCTACTACCGGCTCTTCCTGTTTCAACAGGTGCAATACCAGTCGCAGGGCGGTTTTGCGGCCAATTCCCGGAAGGCGAGAGAACTCGGCAACGGCATTTTCCAGCAAAATGGAAGGAAGCGGCATAGGTTACAGTTTCGATTGCGGAATAAAGGTACAATTATATCATAAGGCACCTACAATTGGACTAATACTTCATTATCCCAGTTGGCTCTTAATGATAATTCTTTTGAAATCAGGTACACAACTTCCGGTAATTTTTTGTTCCCCGGATATTGCCCGGGGTCCCAAATGCCATTTCCATTGGCGTCGTATAAAATACGCATTTCAAAGTTGCCCGGGTAGAAAAGTGGTTTCCTCCATTCTGTTGAACTGAGCGGGAATGACCCAATCAGTTTATCACTTTGATACAGTAATAGTACTGGCTTTTTGCTAAGATCTAGGTTTGCAAATCTTAGTCGAACGCTTGCATAATCTTCTTCCTTTTTGGTACTGAATTTCAAAGTGTCTCCTTTCAATATAGTAGCTCCTGAGGAATCGGTGATGGCATCTTTGGCAATGATTAGCCGAAACGCCTGATTTTCTTTAGCCGTGTAATTGAGTGAAATAATTTTTCCTGCAGTATCGGTACTTATTACCACACCCTTTATCGGTTTAAACAGGGTGTCGCATAGTACGATACCTGAACTGTCTAGCAGACTGATTTTTTTTTGAAAACGCAGTTGTAAGGGTTGTAATAAGTCTTGCCGGCCGCTTTCGAGATTGGTGGTATATCGGAGTCGTTTGTCGTCTTTGGCAGCAGCTCCGGGTTTAGTAGCCGCAACACTTAGCGGTTTTGCCACCGGCTCCAGAGCATTGTAGGCATACAGCGTATCTATTTTCGCATTGCCCGGTATTATAGGGTAAGGCAGAAATGCAAAAGACTGGGTGCTGTCTTCGTATTTTTTTGAAAAGACACTTTTTACCACAAAAACCTGAAAGGTATCCCGCGGCAAAAACCGAAAACTGAATTCTCCCTTCCCATTGAGTTTGGTATAATAAGGGGGTTTTAATTTGAAGATAGCCGTATCCGTTAAGTTTTTATGCAGCACAACGATAAGGGTTGAATCTATTTTCCCGTTTTCTGCTAGTATTACCTTGCCACGATAGCCTAAACTGTCTAGATTTTTCCCAGTAGAAAAAGTGTAGGTAAAATTGCGGGCAATATTATTTTCATTAACATCCCGAATAGATTCTCCAAATTGGAAAGTATAGGTGGTGTTATTGCGGAGCGTATCTTTAATTTTTATGGTTACATTTCTCAGCTTGTAATCTACCAGCGGCGCAATTTCCATGGATGGGTTTACTATCAGGTTTTGTGGAACATCCTGGGCGCTTACAAATTCGTTGAAGGTGAGGGTAATGAATGTAGGCTTCACATTTACCGACGAATCTTTGGGGTTTGCCAAAACAAGCCGTGGTGGTAAGGTATCTCGTAACCCACCCCCCGGAGGTATTATATTGGCGCAAGACCCCATCATTAGCCAGGTGGCTATCAGGGTCAATAAGCCTAAACAAAGTCCACCGGTTATGGCAGAAAAAATTTTCTTCATGTGGAGCAAAGTTAACCCTAAATATTTTTATCAGTTGTTTATCTGGCACGCAAAAATTCGGGTTTATTGTTTGCACGAACAGAAACCTTTGATTACATGAACTTATTGGCCTAAGGGGTGTTATATATGTATATACATTCCCGATGTCTAAAACCTATACACTTAATACCGTTCTTTCAATACCCGTATCACTAGAGGATGCATGGGAGTTTTTTAGTCGCCCCGATAACCTGCAAACCATTACACCACAGCACCTGGGCTTTCAGATTCGTTCTAAACACCATGGATCTTTTATGTATCCCGGACAAATAATAGAGTATACCGTAAAGCCAGTATTGGGCATTCCTTTGTATTGGATGACGGAGATTACACATGTTGCCGACAAAAAATATTTTGTGGATGAACAGCGCTTTGGCCCTTACAGCTTATGGCATCATCAGCACCATTTTAAAGCAATAGAAGGGGGTGTTGAGATGACGGATATTGTGCATTATAAATTGCCCCTTTGGTTCTTGGGCGACATAGCCCACAGCTTATTTGTTCGGTCGCAACTGGAACATATTTTTCAATACCGCACACAACAAGTAGAAGCCCTTTTTGGGAAGTGGGAACACCGATGATACCCTAAGTGCTTCTATTTCAGTTCTGTAAGCGGACTCACATTATTTCCCCGGTCGATGGTAACAACGAAAGCCCGGTTACCTTGGGTTTCAGGGTACTGACTGAGTTGCAGCAAAATTTGTTTTTGTAGGGGAAATACTTTGATAAGCTGGGCATTGATGAACTTTACCTCTTTGGTAAGTGGAGTAACTAATAAGGCCAATCCCCGTATATTTTCATTTCCAGTATATGTTACCTGATATTCCCCAACGCCCTTCTTTTCAATTTTGGGTTGGTCTGGACTGCTATCATCAATCCATGGCATAGGAGGAACCAGGGCTGGGTAGTGATAATAATTGTTTTTTAGGCTGTCGCTCCATCCATTGGGGTTCGTTTCGAATGATTTACTGCTGAAGAATACACTGCCCTGCGTGGTTGGATAGCCTCGGAGCTCTCTGATTTGTGCCGGCAACTCATTCGGGTTTTTCCAGGCAGGGTTGCTGCCGGCGCGGTAAAAGCCATGACCGATATATACATTCTTTCCATAACTGTAATCGTTCCACCACTTCAGCAACGTAGAATAGTCGGCGGCTGCATGTCCACGCTCCCAATACAATTGGGGAACCACATAATCTATCCAGCCTTTTTGCAGCCATAAGAGTATATCGGCATACAAATCGTCGTAATTGGTTTGCCCTGCAGTAGTATTGCTTCCCATGGGATCTTTCGATTGGTTGCGCCAAACGCCGAAAGGACTGATTCCAAATTTTACTTCGGGGTTTATTTGTCGGATAGCTTCGTGCAGGTTTACTATGATGCTGTCGCAGTTGCTTCTTCTCCAGGCGTCTTTTGAGAGACCTTTCCCCCACTCTTGATAGGCTTTTTCATCTGGAAATTCTTTTCCGGCAATGCGGTAGGGGTAAAAATAGTCATCCATGTGAATAGCATCTAGATCATATCGGCTCACGAGGTCTTTCACAATGGCAACGGTATGCTTTCTTACTTCGGGCAATCCGGGGTTGTAGTATTTTTTATCTCCATACACTAAAAACCATTCGGGATGTATTTTCGTAGGGTGGTTAGGGGCAACGGAAGATTTTACAATGTTAAACACTGCCCGGTAAGGATTGAGCCAGGCATGAAATTCCATACCTCTCTTATGTGTTTCAGTAATCATAAAAGAGAGGGGATCGTAATAGGGGTCTGGTGCCAGCCCCTGCATGCCGGTAAGATATTCGCTCCAGGGTTCCAGTTTAGATGGATAAAGTGCGTCGCCCGATGGTCTGATTTGCATAAGAATTGCATTCATGCCATTTTTCTGGTGCATATCCAGCATTTCAATAAAGCTGGCTTTTTGTTCTTCAACAGACAGTTTTTTACTTCTGGGCCAATCAATATTTTCAACACTGGCCACCCAAACACCCCTGAATTCGTAGTTGGGGTTGGAATATTGAGCTTTTGCCGAAAAGGTAAAAATCACTATCAGCAATGCGATAGTGCTGCGGAGAAGATGGGAGATAGATTTCATAGAAAACAAAGGTACCAAATTTGCACAAAGCTTATTGCTCCCAAACCTTTAAACCTTCGCTGCAATTTGAGCAAATATCAATATTTTTTCGGCCGTTTGTTAGCTGATTCCTAAAATCCCGGTAGGCCTCACTTTGCCAGATTTCCCGAAATGATTGGGTTTGCAGATTACCCAAACGATGGGTAGCATCTTTATCAAAACAACAGGGCACCACCAGTCCATCCCAGGTAATTACATTGGCATGCCAGAGTTTCCAACATTGATTGCGTAAGCCACTTTTTACCTGACGGTTGCCTGCTGCATCCTGCTTGTAGCGGCTATATTTATCGATGGTGGGTATCAGTTGATGTGGATCATTTTCATAATCATATACTTGAGCGGTTTTAAACCGAACCTGATCTACGCCTATCTCCTTCCCGATTTTACGGATATCATCCAACTGATGCTCATTGGGTTTAACCACTAGAAACTGGAAAAAAATAAAGGGGGTTCGGCTTTTTAGTTTCTTTTTCCAGTAAACTATCCGTCGGGTACCCTCCAGTACTTTGCTCAGTTGCCCCCCTACCCGGTATTGTTCATATACATCTTGTGTAGTACCGTCAATAGAAATAATCAGCCTATCCAGACCACTTTCAACGGTTTCTCTTGCTTTTTCATCTGTTAGGTAGTGCGCATTGGTAGAAGTTGCGGTATAAATTCCTTTTTGATGGGCAAATTGTACCATTTTTAAAAAATCCGGATTCAAATAGGGTTCTCCCTGAAAATAGAATATCAGGTAAAGCAAATCCTTATGCAGATCGTTGATGGTGCGACTAAAAAAGTCGTTGTTCAGCATTCCAGTGGGTCGGGTAAAAGCCCTCAGTCCACTAGGGCATTCCGGGCAGCGCAAATTACAAGAAGTGGTGGGTTCAAAGGAAACGGAAATGGGCATGCCCCACTGAATCGGCTTTCCGGTAAGCCGGGTTAACTGGAAAGAGCCATACACCCGGGCTGCATTCAAAAGTTTTCGAAAAGTGAGTTTGCCCAATAGATTTACACTATCCGTCCAATTAACATACAACATAAAGTAAAAATACTATTATCAACCGAAAACCACGATTTCTGTTTAGGAATGGGCATTTGGAAACTCCCTGATAACAGGCATCCACACTTGAAGCGAGTATTATTTTTTTGGTACATTTTTAGTATATAAGGCGGAAGGATAGCTACGTATGCATTGATTGGATTACTGTTGGGTTTGGTAGGGCGACAAATTTCACTGGCTGGATGGCAACAAGGTTTTTCAATCGTGCTAGGCATATTGTTGGTATTATATTTTATGGTTACCCGTATTTCCAAGCCCCAAATAGTTCCACCATTATTTCGGCCTTTCCAAAAGAATGTGCAGGCATTCATTTCCCAGTTTATTCAGCAACCTACTTTACCTGCAATGTGGAGCATGGGTATGGCTAATGGATTGCTGCCCTGCGGAATGGTATACGTAGCAGCCACAGGAGCCATCGCTTCCGGCTCTATTTCTGGGGGAATGCTGTTTATGATTTGCTTTGGATTGGCCACCATTCCTGCCCTTTATTTACTTTCTTTATTGGGCACATATTTTAATGCTGCCCTTAGGCAAAATATGCGCCGGGTTTTGGCATTTGGAACACTTGTTGTGGGAATATTGCTGATTATCAGGGGCTTGAATATGAATCTTCCCTATATTAGTCCTTACCTCACTTCCGGCACTTCTGGAACAGCCATTGATTGCGGCCGCTGATTTAACAAATAATTGCAGTGCAATTCTACACTAATCCGTACATTAAATTGTAAATTGCTTAAGCAACAGTAAAGGTAGATTTCGTATCTATTGAATTTGAAAGCACAAAAATGTAATAACTTTTTTCTCATAAGCAGTTAGTTTTGGTTGCGGTCCCGATTTTCATCGGGACCAATTTTTTTCTTACTGCATTGCATATTTCTTTCCCAGCCACCAGCCCAACAGGCATCCACATAAATCCGCCAATATATCACCGAATTCGAAGGCGCGATTGATTACATAATATTTTTGAACAAATTCCATGGCAATACCATATCCGGCGCCTACTATTGCTACGGTTACCAACCACTTCAGCCGCGAGCTTCGCGAAATGGGGGAGTGTAACAGGGGCCAGTAAAAAAGACAGCAAAAAATCGTAAATAAAAAAATATGAACCAGCTTGTCTATTTGCAGATTATCCATCCACGGGTAGGCGGGTACTTTAGAACCGGGCAGGGTGAGTAGCCAAAAACTGAGTGCCCACCATAGTAATGCAGGGATAAAACGAATCCATTGAAGGGGAAAGGGAGATCTAGAATTAGCCGCCATATTAACCTACTAACGCAGCATAGGCAGCGCTGTCCATCAAGCCCTCAACCGAGGCAGCATCTGCTACGGAAATCTTTATCATCCAACCGTCTCCGTATGGATCAGAATTCACTAATTCGGGTTGTTTTTCGAGCAGCGGATTTATACTCAGGATGGTGCCGGCTACGGGGAGGAATAGGTCACTAACTGTTTTTACAGCTTCTACGGTTCCAAACACTTCGTCGGCAGTCAATGATTTTCCCACGGTTGAAATATCAACATACACGATATCTCCCAATTGGTGCTGGGCAAAATCGGTAATGCCTACAAAGGCTTCTGATCCACTAATGCGGACCCACTCATGTTCTTTGGTATAACGGAGATCGGCAGGAAAATTCATACAAATAATTTATTGTTTGCAAATATTGGATAAAAATCAATGCTACGTACTTTTTTCAGCACTAAAAATCCTGTGCTTCAAAATATAATAATACATGATCACGAATAAAGTTCTCCTGTTCGGGAAGCGAAAAAACCGGCAGGTCTTTCACCTGGGTAAAATGGGGCCAACCCTCTTCATCTTTGCCATCTAACCGGTAATAGCCGCTACTCTGTAGAATTCGGCACATGGCCACATGCATGAGGTCTTGTTTTTGTTCTTTGCTGATATTTTGGGTGATATATCCCGTTTCTTGAAGGCCGATTAAAAATAAAATGCCCTCTAAATCGGGTTTTTTGCCAAATCTTTCCACCAATTTGGCTTCCAGGTTCCACCACCGTTGCTGAATATCATCTTGCATAAATGCCATAGAACGCAAAGGTAATCCGCCCTTCTTCAAACTGCAAAAGTTATCTTTGCCAAAAATTGCCTTATTTATGTTACAGGTGAGTGTTCTGAGAAATGATCCGCAATGGGCGAAAGAGCGGTTAATCCTGAAGGGATTTTCTCAACCAGAATTGGTAGATACCATTATCTCGCTGGATGATCAGCGTAAGAAAACACAAAATGAATTTGACCATAATCAATCCCAGGTAAATCAGGCTTCTAAACAAATAGGGGGGCTGATGGCGAAAGGGCAAACACAAGAAGCCGAGACCCTGAAAGCCACGGTAGCACAGTTGAAAACCACCCTCGATCCCCTGAAGGAAAGCATGCAACAGATAGAGAAGCAATTGCACGATACACTTGTATTGCTTCCTAATTTGCCCGGAGCAGTAGTGCCCGCGGGCAAATCAGCCGAAGATAACGAGGTAGTAAGAGAAGGAGGTGTGCGCAAAGAGCTCCCCGCCAATGCCCAGCCCCATTGGGATTTGATTAACCAATACCGATTGGTTGATTTTGAAACCGGTGCCAAAATTACCGGTAGGGGCTTCCCGCTATATATTGGAAAAGGCGCAAAACTTCAACGAAGTTTGGTTCAATATTTTCTCGATTATAATACAGCCGCTGGGTATACCGAATACCTGCCCCCGTTTATGGTAAACGAAGCCAGTGCTTTTGCAACCGGCCAATTACCCGATAAGGAAGGACAGATGTATTTTATGGAGGCCGATCAGTTTTATTTAATTCCTACCGCGGAAGTGCCGGTTACCAATATTTACAGAGATACCATTGTAAAAGAAGAGGAGTTGCCCATTAAGATGACGGCCTATTCTCCTTGCTTTCGCAGAGAGGCAGGAAGTTTTGGCAAAGATGTGCGGGGGCTTAATCGCGTGCATCAGTTTGAAAAAGTAGAAATCATTCAGATTGTAGCGCCCGCAGTAAGTTATCAGGTGTTGGATGAAATGGTAGCGCATGTAGAAAAATTGATACAATCGTTAGAGCTTCCCTATCGAATACTTCGCTTATGCGGCGGAGATATGGGATTTGCCAGTGCGCTTACCTACGATTTTGAAGTGTTTAGTGCGGCACAGGAGCGTTGGCTGGAAGTTAGCAGCGTAAGTAACTTCGAGAGCTTTCAAACCAATCGCATGAAATGCCGCTATAAAGATGCGCAGGGAAAAATGCAATTTACCCATTCACTGAATGGCAGTTCCCTGGCATTACCCCGAATTGTTGCCTGTTTGTTAGAGAATCACCAAACGGAATCGGGCATCGAAATACCGAAAGTTTTACAGTCTTATTTTGGTCAGGAAAAAATCTCACTCCCTTAATTAAATAGTTGGATATGTTTTCTAAATGGTTGCGTAAACTTGGGTATCTGCTGCTAGCGGTTTTTGTTTTTCTGAATGTGATGATGGCTAGTCAGGCCTATCATCTCACGCATTTCTTTAACAATGTTCCCAAGCCCCCTAAGCCAGAAGAAATGGGGATTGGTAGCAAAACCAAAGCGGTTTTGTTTGGAGTAAGTTATCCGAAATCAAAAGTGGTGGATAGTTTACCAATTTCGCATGATACCCTCCGTATTCAAACGGAAGACAGTTTACAATTGGAATGCTGGCATGTGCACAATGATACGGCAACCGTAAAAGGAACGGTGCTGATGTTTCACGGCCATGGCAGCAATAAGAGTGCCGTTATCCGCGAAGCGAAAGCATTTTATAGTATGGGCTGGAATGTGCTGCTAACCGATTTTCGGGCACATGGCAATAGTGCCGGAGAAGTTTGCACGATTGGTGCCAACGAAGCTAAAGATGTTAAAGCCGTATATGAATATGCCCGCGAAAAACTACAGGAAAAAAATATAGTTATCTATGGGATATCTCTTGGAGCATCCACAACACTTCATGCAATAGCCGAATATAATATTAAACCAAATCGGGTGATTCTCGAAATGCCGTTTGCCACTTTACATGATGCAGTAAAAGGTCGGTTGCGCATGATGAATCTGCCTGCCGAACCAATTGCCGGGCTACTAACTTTTTGGGGTGGTGTAGAGCAAGGGTTTTGGGCATTTAACCTGCAACCAGCCGAAGATGCATATGCGGTGAGCTGCCCGGTTTTATTACAATGGGGTTTCAAAGACCCCCGAGTTACCGAAGCTGAAACCGATAAAATTTTTGCGAATCTGGGAACCAATCAAAGAACCCTGATGAAATATTATCAAAGCGGGCATGAAAGTTTATTAAAGAAAGAGCCGGAGAAATGGAGGTCGATGGTAGGTGAATTTTTACGTTGAACGAACGGCAAAAAAAAGCACCCTCTAGACAGAGGGTGCGCAACAACACAAGAAATATATTTACCAGCTGCTGAATCGGATACCAATCGTGTAAGGATATTGCTCCATACGGGTATAAGTTTTTTGTAATTGGTTGAGACTATACGAACCATACAATCTCACCGGACCCAATCCTATTTCTCCGATTGCCGCCAGTCTCCATGGCTCCAGTGCTAAATCTCCCTTATATTTTTGTTTGCCTCTATCGCCGCTTACTTGTTTGTTGCGGCTGGCCAGCAAGTAGCCCGCACTCATCCCTACACTCATGATTAAACCTCTATGCGAGTTCGGTTTTGTATTGATGTTAATCATCAATGGAACTGTAACATACCCCGCATATAATTTATTCTTGGTAAAACTTATTGAGTCATTAAATGCCATTGGCGCAGGAGCATTACGGAAACTGATGCGGGAATCGTAGCGAAAATTATACATCTCCAACCCCAGTCCATACTTTAGATTCAATACATTTTTACTCAAGCTCACCCTTTGCATAAATAACCAAATATTTACATTGCTCGATTTTCCCGTATTTAATGTAGTAGTTCCCTCATTCACAGCCGGTTCGCCGGGTCGAATTATTTTCAGGTAGCTGCCTGCCTGCGCATAAGAATAGTTGGTGAGGTCGCGATAGTTGGTAAATCCTAAATCAAAAATCAGCCAGTTGGTAGAAATGGGCTTGTTTTTTTTGGCCGATCGGCTAACCCAAATCTGATTATAATTTGAACGGGAATTACTTGGGGAAGCTTTAACATACTCTCCGTCTCTCACGATGGTAAATCCGCCAATTTGCAGGGTGTCCAATTGTTTTGCTGAGCTGTCTTTTTGCGCATGTAATGAAATCGCAGATAATAACAGTACAGCAGATAGCCAATTCTTCTTCATTTTCATATAATTATTATTAAGGGTGTAAAGGTTGTGCTACAGTTATCACTTTATATTCTTGGGTATCCGTTGGTCGGGTCCCAGCTCTTTTGAGCAAGGCGCCTGCTTTGCGAATAATACCCCGGAAATGGCCTTCCCGAATTTCTAAAGCTCCGATGTTGATGATTTCTCTTTCGCTTTCGGTATTCAGTTCTTGGTAAATAACGGGTTGTGCTAAATCGTGTGATTCGGGTTCTGAATTCTCAGGAAGATTCGCCGATAAAATATTTATCGTATTCTGCGGGGGCTGATTATTTAGTACGGGGGGCATACCATTTTCAGTGGATGCGATAACATTTTCATTTCCCCTTTTGGTTTCGGAAATGGGTAAAGTATTTTCAGCAATAAGATCCTTTGCAGGGGTTTCTTTTCCGCCACTTACTTGTGTGGGTATAGGAAGCAACTTTCCGGGTTTGGTAGAAACATTGGCTTGTGTTGATTGAGGATTTGTAGTACCTTTTTTCGAATCCACACTAGGGGAGGGGGCAAGTGACTTAGAAATTACCTCTCCAGCTTTACTCACTTTTTCTAAGGGCTTTTCGGTGAACAAAGGCCAGCAAAGCACCACAATTAGAACGGCTGCTGCTACCCGAATCATCCAACGCATAACGATTACCGGACGTTGACGACTGATTTGGTATAGCGACTCTTTATCTGGACAAGCAACCGTAGTAGGTTCCAGCACCAGGCAGAGAAGTTCTTGTATCAGTTGAGTGCCCGTTGCATCGCGGCGTAACCATTCTTCTGTTGCTGTTCGATCGATCAATGAAAGTTCTCCGTCAATATACAGCCAGGCCTGTTCTTCTGAAAGGGTCTCTGATACGGGCTGAAGCAAAGCTGTTGTATCCGGAAAGAGAAGGGGTTCCTCGTGAAGTTTCAGTTGTTGCCACTGCTGCCATTCGGATAGCAAATCAGGATTGTTATCCAAAAATGTATCAAATGCCTGTATTTCGGCAGGCAACAATTCGTCATCCGCATACAGCATACAATACATTTCAAAATTATCCCGGTTAATCATTTCTATTTATTCTTTTAATTCAATACTTCTTCTACACTTACTAAAATATTCCGAAGGGTTTGGCGTGCGCGGTGTAAATACACTTTTACCTGACTGGCATGTAAGCCCGTAATGGTGCCGATTTCCTCATAACTATATCCCTCATAATCTTTCAGTAACACCAAACTTCTCTGCACTTCGTTCAATTGCTGCAAGGCATCGTGTAATTTTTCTTGCAGTGCCTTTTTTTCAAAGAGGGAGCTAGTAGCCGCTTCCGGCACGGCATCCGTTAAGGGACTCCGGTTCTTTTTTCTTACCCAATCGATTAGTTGGTGGTAAGCAACTGTAAAAAGCCATGATTTTGCCTGTTCCGGCTGAATGGTATCTCGGTGTTTCCAGAGTTTTTCAAAGCTGATTTGTACAATATCTCGGGCGTCTTCGGAATTCCGAATATTCTTTACCACAAACCGATACACATTATCAGCGTATTGGGTAACCATTTCATTATAATGCTTCTCCGTCATACTAGCAGCCGCGCTTTGGTATAGGTAATACGTACTTAGGATGTAAAAGTTACATTTCAGGCAACAAATTGCATTAAAAAACCAAACCCGCCTATTGTTTCGGGTATGGGCGGCGTAATGCAGTGGTAAATGGGGCGCGTTTGGAGATGGGTTAATATTGAATTACCTGCTCCTGAATATGTTCCGGCAACTCCCTGAATCCGTATTGTTGATTGCGTAGTTGTGGTATAAAGCCTGCTTCTTGTATAGCTTCCTGAATAGTTTTATAGGTAAATCGATGTGGTGCGCCGGCAGCACTTACCACATTTTCTTCTAGCATAATACTTCCAAAATCATTGGCGCCTGCATGCAAACAAATTTGCGCGGTTTGTTTACCTACGGTAAGCCAACTTGCCTGTATATTGATAATATTGGGCAGCATAATTCGGCTGATGGCAATCATGCGGATATATTCATCCGAAGTTGTAAGATTCTGTACCCCCCTGATTTTCGCCAGCAGGGTATCCACATCTTGGAAGGTCCAGGGAATAAATGCCAAAAAGCCTTTGGCATCAGCCGGCTTTCTGCTTTGTACTTCGCGTATTCTTTCTAGATGGATGAATCTTTCTTCCAAGGTTTCCACATGCCCAAACATCATGGTAGCGCTGGTGGTAATATGTTGCTGATGGGCCTCCGCCATAATATCCAGCCACTCATCTGCCCCACACTTTCCGTTTGATACCAGTCTGCGAACACGGTCTACCAATATTTCGGCTCCCGCTCCGGGTAATGAATCTAGGCCGGCCGCTTTTAGGGCTTTCAAAGCTTCGCGGTGACTGATTTTATCAATTTTACAAATATGGGCTACTTCGGGTGGCCCCAGTGAATGTAGTTTGAGGGTGGGATATTCTTGTTTTATTTGGCGAAACAGGTTGGTATAAAAATCCAATCCCAATTCGGGATGGTGCCCTCCCTGTAATAAAAGCTGATCTCCTCCATATTGCAGGGTTTCCTCAATTTTTTTACGATAGGTGGGCATATCAGTTATATATGATTCGGGATGCCCTGGTATGCGATAAAAATTACAAAACTTACAATTGGCCACGCAAACATTGGTTGTATTCACGTTTCGGTCTATTTGCCAGGTAACCTTGCCATGGGGTACTTGTTTTTTTCTAAGCTCATCCGCCACATGCATCAACTCGGCCAGGGGAGCCTGCTCAAATAAAAATTGTCCCTCTTCTTTGGATAAAAACTCAAGATTCAGCGCGCGTTGGTATAAATCTGATAGCTGCATGTTCAATTACTTAAGAACCGCAAAGGTAAGCAGCCCCGGGCAAAGCTTATCTGTATTATTTTTTAACATCTCCACATTTTTCGATTCATTTATTAATGGTAAATTACAGGTATGAAGCGCAAGTGGATGTTGATGATGGCAGGATGCCTGTGGGGATTGTCTTTACAGGCGCAGGAAGAATTTATACCCCCCCAATCGGTACTGCTCACAAGATTTTCTTATTACCAGCTTAGCGGAGGGATTATGATTTTACAGGCCCGCGTAGGCGAAGCCAAAGATACCCTGAATTTTGTGCTAGATACCGGTAGCGGGGGGATATCTCTCGACTCGGTAACTGTTCTAAAACTAAAGCTGCCGGCAATCCCGACTGAAAAAATAATCAGGGGACTAAATGGCATGCGAACCGTTTCTTTTGTGAACGGGCTCACCCTGCATCTGCCTGGATTATCGGTAGAGAACCTAGATTTTCATGTGAATGATTACGAGTTGTTAAGCAGTGTGTATGGAATGAAAATTGATGGAATTATTGGGTTTAGTTTTTTGCGCAGATACATTGTAAAGATTGATTTTGATGAAGACATCATCGAAGTATATACTCCTGGGAGTTATAAATATCCCAAAGGGGGTTATTTGCTGAAGCCGAATTTCTCTACACTGCCACTGCAGCCTGCTTTTATTAAAGATAGTCGTTTGATATTAGGCCGTTTTATTTTTGATACGGGGGCAGGATTAAATATATTATTGTCGGAAGATTTTGCTTCGGATAGTGCTGTTTTTAAAAAGGGACGGGTATTTTTTCCAACCCAGGCAGAAGGGCTAGGGGGAAAAAAATTAATGAACCTCAGCTTATTGCGAGAAGTGCGCGTGGGCACCTATAAATTTAAAAAAGTACCGGTGCATGTGTTTTCCGACGACTATAATGTAACGGCCTATCCGCAAATGGGTGGGCTAATTGGGAATGATTTGATGCGCCGATTTAATATGATTATCAATTATCCGGAGATGAGCATTCATATCAAACCGAATAAGCATTTCAATGAACCTTTTGATTATTCCTATACCGGGTTAGCCTTTTATCTGGTAAATGGAGAAGTGAGGGTGGAAGACATCATGCAGGGGTCGCCAGCAGAAAAAGCCGGATTTATGCCAGGAGACATCATTTTTTCGGTAGATAAAACCATCAGCAAAGACATCAAAACCTATCGAAATATCTTCCAAAACAGCCTGGGGCGTATTCCGGTGATGGTTATTCGGGAGGGGCACCCGGTTATTTTAGTGATGGACGTGAAAGATATTCGGAACCGTCGCCGGAATTAATTGGCGCAAATGAGCTCCAAACAAAGTAATTTGCGCCCGAAAGCGACGAAACGCGAGTACACTCTATGATTGAATTTAATCGGTTTGTTTTAAGTAATGGGTTACGGGTGCTGGTTCATGAAGATCATACTACCCCTATGGCCGTGGTGAATGTTTTGTATGATGTGGGCGCTCGGGATGAACAACCCGATAAAACCGGATTTGCTCATCTTTTTGAACATTTGATGTTTGGTGGCAGTGGCAATATCCCCGATTACGACGAGCCCCTGCAAAGAGCCGGTGGCGAAAACAATGCCTATACTACTAATGATCTTACCAACTATTATTGTCAGCTGCCAGTAGATAATATTGAAACAGCTTTCTGGCTCGAAAGTGATCGCATGCTGGGACTAGCTTTTTCTAAAAAGAGCCTCGAAGTGCAACGCAAAGTTGTTTGTGAAGAATTTAAAGAACATTACCTGAATAAGCCCTACGGAGATATCTGGCACAAAATGCGGGAACTCTGTTACCAGGTACACCCCTATCGCTGGATGACGATTGGAAAAGAATTGAGCCATGTAGAGAAAGCGAACATTGAAGATGTAAAATCCTTTTTTTATAAACATTATCGCCCTATAAATGCCATACTGGTTGTTGCCGGCGCAGTAGAAACGGAGCAGGTGAAGCAATTAGCAGAAAAATGGTTTGGGGATATCCCATCTGGCGAACAATATGTGCGCAACCTGCCGGTTGAGCCTGCACAAACGGAAGCCAGGCACCTGGATATTTATGCCGATGTGCCTGCCAATGCTTTGATTATGGCCTGGCATATGGATGCCCGTCTCGAACCCGGATATTATGCAGCCGAATTGCTCACAGAAATTTTAGGTGATGGAGGCTCTTCCCGCTTGTACCAGGCACTGGTTAAAGAACGAAAAATTTTATCTGCTTTAGAAGTACATCATTTTGGCAGCAGTGATAAAGGGTTATTGGCCATTGAATCTAGGTTGGTAAATGGGGTAGACCATGCCACCGCACAGGCTGCTTTGGAGGAGGAACTCGAAAAAATTACCCGGGAACCCGTTTCAGCAACCGAATTGCAGAAAGTGAAAAACAAAACGGAAAGCATGATTGTGTTTGAAGATATGAGTTTGATGAACCGGGCTTCTAGTCTGGCGCATTACGAACTGCTGGGAGATGCAAACTTAATGAATACGGAATTAGAAAAGTACCGGTCGATAACTGCCGATGATTTATTGCGCGAAAGCCAGAAAATTTTCCGCAAACAAAACAGCAACACTTTGTATTACCATATACGCCCTACCCAACATGCTGAATAGAAAAAAGGCACCGGCCATCAAAGATGCCGTTAACATGTCGCTGCACCTGCCTCCTTATGTTGCCTTTACCCTTAGCAATGGGGTGCCGGTTTATACTGTGCAGGCGGGCTCGCAGGAAGTGTTGCAAGTCGAGTTGTTGTTTTTTGCCGGACTCTGGCACGAACAGCAAGAATTGCTTTCTGCCACCACAAATTTTTTGTTGAAGAATGGAACAAAAAACAAAACCGCTTTTCAATTAAACGAGCAGGTAGAATATTATGGCGCCTATCTCAGTCGCGGCTGCTTTAATGATGTTTCCAATATCACCCTGCATTGTTTAAACAAACATCTGCCCCATTTATTACCCGTTGTGTCGGAGATATTAACGGAGAGTGTTTTTCCGGAAGATGAACTGGTGATTTATAAAAACAATCAGTTACAGCGCCTCGATATCAATTTAAAGAAATGCGAATTTGTAGGCAATCGCCTGATAGATGAATATGTGTATGGTCGCAATCATCCTTACGGACGGTATTCAACGGCGGAAGCTTTTGAAAATGTACAACGTGAGCAACTGCTCGATTTTTATCAAAGTTATTACGTTAGCGGCAACTGTATTATTTTGGTATCCGGAAAACTGCCGGCAGATTTGGAGCAACAGCTCAATCAAAGTTTGGGTCATTTGCCCCTGCAGGGAAATCGCCCTAATATAACGCCTATTGCAACAGCCCCGCTGGTAGAAAAAAAGCATCGAGTAAATAACGATGAGCAGGGCATACAGGGAGCTATCCGAATCGCACGACCCTTTCCAACGCGCCATCATCCCGATTTTCTGGGTATGCAGGTGTTGAATAATGTGTTGGGGGGCTATTTCAGCTCGCGCCTGATGAACAATATCAGGGAAGATAAGGGCTATACCTATGGCATCCATTCCTATATTCAAAGTCACCTGCACCATGCCAGTCTGCATATCAGCACTGAAGCTGGCCGAGAAGTATGCGAACCCGCCATTGCGGAAATTTATAAGGAAATGAGTTTGCTCTGCAATGAGCCCGTAAGTGCAGAAGAATTGGGCTTGGTGCGTAATTATATGATGGGCGGATTGTTAGGCGATTTAGATGGACCTTTCCAGATTATGTCGCGCTGGAAAACCTATTTGTTGAACAACCTACCTCCCGATTATTTTCAACAGAGTCTTCAAACGATTCGAAGCATCACGCCTGACCAACTGCAACAACTTGCGCAACAATACTTACAGCCTGATTCGTTTTATGAGTTGGTGGTGGTGTAATGAAATGGAATTACGCGCCCCTTTTTTTCAAATCATTCTTCACAAATTCCACTTGGCTATAAATATGAATTGAATGTAGCCATTCGATTCGAAAAGATATTGCAGTATATACAAGAGTCCTTTATTTAGCTTATATTTATAATGGAAATCAGATAATATGTTTCGCTTTATCATCAAAACCCTTTCAACCTCAGTGGCTGTACTAGGCGCTGCCTATGTATTGAAAGGCGTGCATGTACAGGATGTGCAAACTGCTTTATTGGTTGCCCTAGTATTGGGCTTGCTCAATACTTTTATTCGTCCTTTATTGGTTATTCTTACCATTCCTATTACCATTATAACGCTGGGATTATTTTTAATCGTTATCAATTACTTCATTATCCGCCTTACTACTCAGATAGTACCCGGATTTTCGGTTGATGGCTGGCTGCCGGCCCTGTTGTTTTCATTGCTAGTAAGCTTTGTTTCATCTATTATTGAAGCCATTGCCGGCTCTTCCAGCGAAAAGTAAGTTATTCCCGAACTTTTTGTGGCCTATTTAAGGGAAGCTAACCCTACAAAGTGCTGAATAATTCCATTTTTGGGACTACAGCTCCTTCATTCATCCCCGTTTTTTTACCGCTCATCCCTTTTTTAAAGCGGTGACAATACCCCTAAATTTTCATATATCACTGATAATCAATGTTATATGGTTTTATTTACTTCCTGCCTTAACCGATTACTAAATTAAAGAAGGTACTATGTGTTGCATAGTACTAAAATTCCTCTTATCTTTGTCTTGTTAAAGCAACTGAATCAAAACATTCAATCAATCACAAAAAAAATAAAAACCATGAAAACGAATCAAACTTTAGAACAATCATTCGGTAAAGAAAGCATTTCTACAGGAACAGCTTTATCAATAGAAGCAGTTGCTGCTTCTCGCTCAGAAAGTATCCAGCCCCAGGTATTTGGCATTGCCGATCTGTGGAAGCTGGAGAGAAGCCGCAGAGCTCGCAGCACGCGCAAGCATTTTGCCTTTTAATCCGCCCCCCACAGATTACCCCGCTTTTCACTTTCATTAAAAAATAATTGTATGGACATTCAGAATACACAGAGTCAAATGCGGAAAGGTGTATTGGAATTCTGCATTCTTTCCATCATCCGGCAGGGAGAAGTTTATCCAAGTGATTTGGTAGAAAAAATGAAGTCAGCCAACCTGCATATTTTGGAAGGCACTTTATATCCCCTGCTCACCCGCCTGAAAAATGCCGGTGTACTTACCTATCGATGGGTAGAAAGTAACAGTGGCCCGCCCCGTAAGTATTTTGTAATGACGGATCAGGGCTTACAATTTTACCACGAATTGGAACTTACCTGGAACGAATTGGCAGCAGCCGTATCCGCCCTAACCCAACCATCAACCTCCACCAATAATTCCTAATCAAGTATTCTCCTGCTTTTAACCGGAGAAGCATATAAAAATAGCTATCATGAAAAAGGTAATCAACATTAATTTTCAGGGTCGGGTGATTCCCATTGAAGAATCCGCTTATGAGATGCTGAAAGTATATACCGACAGCTTGCGCCGCTGCTTTGCCAACGAAGAGGGCCGCGATGAAATTATCAATGATATTGAAAGCCGTATCGCCGAATTATTCGGAGAAGCGCTAAAAAAAGGCAGCTTATGTATCACCGACAGTCAGGTGAATACCATAATAGATAATATGGGTCGCCCCGAAGAACTGAACCAGGATGAGCCAGGAATGAATGCAGGTGCAGCTTCCCAAAATCAATCTGCAACTTCAGGTACTGCACAAACATTACCTCCGTTGCGCGATAAAATATTCCGCGACAACAACGATAAAATATTAGGCGGGGTGTGTGGCGGATTGGCCCACTATTTGAAGGTGGATCCAGCCATTATTCGGGTTGCTTTTGCATTGGCAACCATTGGTTGGGGAACGGGTGTTGTTTTGTACATTCTGTTGTGGGTTATCTTACCATCCCGATCTTTAACAGGGGTTTCGAGTTCTAAGCGGTTATACAGAAATCCGGATGAAAAAGTAATCGCCGGTGTTGCAAGCGGAATTGCCAGCTATTTTGATATAGCCGTATGGGTTCCCCGCCTGATTTTTGCCTTACCCTTAGTAACAGGCATACTTAGTTCCTTTTTTAATCATTATTTCCATTGGTTGCATAATAATGAGTCGTTCTCCCGAATTGTTTTCTCCTCTTTTGGTGGAACCTTACTGGTAATTTATGCAGTATTGTGGGCCATTATTCCCGAAGCAAAAACAGCCACTGAAAAACTGGAAATGCGTGGCGAAAAAGTAGATCTGAATAGCATTAAAAATACGATACAGGAAGACTTACAGGGATTTAAAGCCCGGGCAGAAAAGTGGGGGAAAGATGTTTCTGAAAAAGCACAACAGATGGGGGAAGAAGTGAGTCAATTGGGAGAAGAAGTGAGTCAATCCGTAAAAGATACCACCACATCAGTTGTAAATGAAGCCCGTCCTATGGCACAATCGGGCATCTCAAGACTCGCCAATGCCATCGGCATTCTGTTCAAAGCATTTTTTATGTTCATTGGTGGTGTAATTTCCCTGGCTTTACTAGCTGCCCTGGTTGCCATCTTGTTCGCTGGAGCCAGTGTATTTCCTCTAAAAGATTTTGTGCTGGATAGCGCACCTCAGCAAGTTCTAGCCTGGTTATTTCTCCTTCTCTTTTTTGGTATACCTATCATAGCATTTATAACTGCCTTTGTTCGCCGACTAATGGGCGTTAAATCTGGGAATAATTATTTGGGATATACATTCGCAGGATTGTGGGTAATTGGTTTGGTAAGTGGCGTATTTTTATTGGCTGGTTTTTCTAAACATTTTGAGGTAAAGGCGCGTGAAAAGCAGGAGTATGTGATTGCCCAACCAACAAGCGGAAAATTGTTGGTAACGGTAGCCGACTCAGAAATCAGCACTACCACCATCAGCTCTGGTATTAAGGTTTCGGGATTGCTAAGAATAGACGGAGATAGTTTGCAGCTGAGTAATATCAGCGTGCATGTAGAAAAAAGTAGCGACTCTCTTTTCCATGTTACAGGTACCCGTTTGAGCAATGGAAAAGATGGAGAGGAAGCCCGTAAAAACTTAGTAAATATTCAATACGGTTTTACGCAGCAAGACTCTGTTTTGAAACTGAATCGCGGCATCCACTTACCTCCCAACGCAAAATTTCGTAACCAGCAGCTGGTGTTAACCATTCAGGTGCCTGTAGGAAAGAAAATCCAGATCGACCGATCCGTAAGAAACCGTTTCTTTTTTCTAAACATTGCGGATAACGAAGACGGAGATGATTGGACGGATGATAATTCGCATAATAACTGGAGAACTGGGGTTGAATATGAAATGACGCAGGAAGGCTTGAAAAGAACCAGCAACACAGATAATCCGAAAAGCTGGGATACTGATAACGATGAAGAAAATAGTCCCATGCAAGATTCTCGAAAACTCCGCCGACAATTAGAGAAAGAACTGGAAAAGAAGAACCAAGAATTAGACGAAATTAAAAAAGAATTGGAAAAGCCTGCAGAGCCCAAAAAAGTGGCCCTTCATACAGTGCCATCAGATAAAAGAGGCTTTTTTTACTGGTTACAATCTGCCAATAGTAATTCGGCAGCAATTAGAGAAGATAAAGTAGCCGCTGCCGCTTATATTTTCTATCATAAACTGATTTGATGTGGGTTATTGTGGAAGGTTAGACTGTTCGCCTCTGGCGGACAGTCTTTTTTATTTTTACAACCCCCGGCTTCACCTATTTTTGCAACTAAAAAACTACCCGGATGAAAAATACCCCCTTTACGCATTTACACATTGGCTTAGGCGCAAAAATGGCCGAATTTGCTGGCTATAATATGCCCATCAGTTACACCGGCATCAATGATGAACACCATACAGTGCGAAATCAAGTGGGTGTATTTGATGTGAGCCATATGGGTGAATTTATTTTGAAAGGGGCAGATGCGCTTGATTTGATTCAACGGGTTACTTCCAATGATGCCGCCCGTTTGGTAGAAGGCCAGGCTCAATACAGCTGTTTTACCAACGAGCAGGGAGGAATTGTAGATGACCTTATTGTGTATTGCTTAACCCCCAATCAATCGTACATGCTGGTGGTGAATGCATCTAACATAGAAAAAGACTGGAATTGGGTGAGTAAGCACAATACCAAAGGCGTTGAAATGCACAACATCAGCGAAAAAACCTGTTTGTTGGCTATTCAGGGACCGGAAGCTAATAAAATTGTTCAGCAGCTGACCGATACGGATATTATGAATTTGAAGTATTACACTTTTGTGCGCGGAAAAGTAGCCGGCGTAGAAAATGTAATTATCAGTGCTACCGGATACACCGGTGCTGGCGGCGTAGAAATTTATTTCGAAGATCAGGGCGATGCAGCCGTTACCATTTGGCAAGCATTGATGGAGGCAGGAAAATCGCACGGAATTAAACCTATCGGCTTAGGCGCCCGGGATACCCTGCGATTAGAGATGGGCTATTGTTTATATGGTAACGACATCAATGATACCACTACGCCACTGGAAGCGGGGTTAGGATGGATTACCAAGTTTACCAAATCATTTACTGCCCACGAAATATTAGCAGCTCAAAAAGCCGCAGGGGTTACCAAAAAGTTGGTA
>CAMBUH010000010.1 GCA_945870985.1 Chitinophaga pinensis | reverse complement strand
AACCATTGCTGATGCTATTCTGGATAGGATAGTTCATGATGCACACCGTATTGAGATGAAAGGTGACTCATTGAGAAAGAAAAAACAACCAAAAAGTGAAGAAGATATTGAATCAATAATCTTAAAGAACTAACTTAGCTAAACATGATAAAAACAGAATGAGATTAAACTAGGAATGGCAGTCTAAAATGAGGGGGCAGTATAGTGCGATCTTGAGGGGGCTGTTTGAGCGAAATATCCAGTCTACTTTTAAAACGTACTATTTTTGGGGGAGCTTACACTACAACACAAGGTCAGAATTTTTCGGAAAAATCGTATGAGCATGCCAATTTGGTTTTCAACTATTCTTTTAGAATGGTTGGTAAAGGGTCGAACAAAATATGTGCTAAATTGTCCGAATTTCGCAAAGACGCGGTGCTAGTTAGCTAACTTACTGGTTTTTGAAGCTAAAATTAATCATCAAATTCTTCAGACTCTATATCTTCATCTTCCTCAAACATTTCATCGTATTCGTTTGATTGAGCTGCTGTAAATTCCTCGATGATTTCTAGAATTTCATCTGATTGCCTTTTCCATACTATAGATTCAACATCGTCATGGATTAGTATAAGGCAGCATTCATTAGTAATCATTATTGGTTCTACTAATAATATATTATCGCCCTCGAATTCTATAATCAGGTACCTCGTATTTAGGAGTAAGTCTTTGTAGTTTGCCATATTTTTTTTTTAAAATTACACTTACTTTGTTACTTAAACGTCAAAAATAATTTATCTAAGATTACTTAATTATGAAGTTTTTCATTAATTTGACTCCAACTGTAGTAATGATATGTTTTATTATCACTCATCACTACAAATAGACCATCTTTGAAACCAGGAAGTGAAGCTGAAGTGATTTCAGACCCATCAGAATTTTGGGCGCTCACCTTTATGTTCTTTATTAACCTATGGTGATGAATATTATTTTTATCGCCTTCTCTTAAATAAATATTAAAGCTATGATCTATTTGATTTGAAACTAAAATATACCCTATCCCGCCAGGTTTTTTATAAATGGAAATACCTTCGTTGTCATCTTTAAACTCATTTTTACCAAAAACAGCTAACTCTACATTGCTGCTATCAGGGTCAGCAAAGTACTTGCGGATACCATATTGTTCGTCAGAATAATATACAAAACCCAATTCGTTATCAACTGCAATAGATTCAATTTCTTTTTTCCCAGAAAACTTTCCAAATTTTCTAACCAACTTAGCATTTACTTTTCCGCCGTTATCAAATAATAAATACTGATATAAATAACCATCTTTAGGTCCTTCTTTTCTGCCTACAATAGCAAAAACTTTATTATCCTTGGGTCTGGTGTAAAGCGCAATGCCCATGGGCAAATTTAAACTATCATCAGTAAAAACCTTTATACCGTTATTATCAATAAAATCCATGGCTGGAACCGAAAGTACCCGTAATGCATTATTATCTCTTTCAGTTGCTACTGCGATAGCAATGGTGTCTTTGCCAAAAATGAATTTATTGGCAATGTCAATATTATTAACCCTCTTTAAATTCCATTTCGACCTTACCGAATCAATTTTTCCGCTTAAATTAAAAACATAGATTCCTCCGTTGATTTTGTCTTTATCGGTACCTACAATTATACTACTATCTGGTAATTTTTCATTAATCCAAATTGCGGGGTCGTCACTATCGCCAAAAACACTATCTGTTATAATTAGTGGCTTAAGTATATTGTTGTTTTCAGAAATACAACCCCCAACCTGCAATAAAAGGAAGGCTAGTAATACTATAGGTGGTCTAGTTTGCATAAATAAAAATAAGTGCTTGGATAGTGTTATCTACCCAAGCACTTAATAAAAATTGTGATTATTTTAGAATATCTAATTTAATACCCATGTTAAATCTAGCACCATAGAATTCAGTTTGTGCAGTTCTTTCCTTTACACCTTGATAATAACGTAGACCCTGGTTAGTAATATTATTTACCTCAGCAAATATACGAAGCCCTTTACTAAACATATATGAACCATTAAAATCTAAGAAAAATTGCTTATCATAGTATCTGTCAAAAAACTCGTCTTCATTATATCCAGAATCATCACTATCATCTACATATGCAGCTGTATAGTTAGCAGACAAGCGTAATACCAATTTTTTGTTTTCGTATGATAATGAACCATTAAACATGTGAGGTGCAGTGCCCGGTAAAGTTACATTTTGTCTAATTAAATTTCCAGATCCATCGTAAATACCTTTTGCTTTTGAAGTTGTGAAGGTATAGTTAGTATAAATTCCAAAACCTTTCCAAAATCCTGGTAAGAAGTCAAGTTGTCTTTGGAATGCTACTTCAAACCCAAAAACATCTACAGGACTTCCGTTCCTTCTTTGGGTAAATTGCCAAATTTCTCCCTGATTAATTGGATTGTTTGTCACAGAAGGGAAATCAGCAGCAAACTTGCTTCGAGTATAATTTTCATCTCTATAGGTATAGAAGAAATTATTTAAATGTTTGTAAAAAATACCTCCAGAAAAAATACCTACAGAACTAAAATAACGTTCAAACATCAAATCAACATTTGTTGATTTGATGGGCTGTAAATTAGGGTTCCCAGCACTTAATTCTAAATCGCTTGGTAATACATTAAAATACGGAACTAAATCATAATATTTAGGTCTAGCTAAGCCAGTTGTTACTGCAGCTCTCCAAATTAAGTTATTGCTCGACGCATATCTAAAATTAACACTTGGCAAGAAATTGAGATAGTTGTTTTTTACATTTGATTGACCTTTAAAAGTATCATCATCTTCTACGATATTACCGGTATAATTTACTGAAGTATTTTCAAGTCTTACGCCCGCTACCATTGATAATTTATCGGTAAAGTCTTTTTCCCACTGAGCGTAACCAGCAGTTATTGTTTCCTTTGCATTAAAATTGCCTGCCAAGTATTCTGCGGGGGCATCTTTGCCTGTAAAATCAGCTGCATTTGCAAAATTGAAGCTTCCCAAATATTCAGGATCTACAAAATCTCCAGCGATATACTTTGATCCAGCTAAAAAGTTGGTACTTGTTTCATTGGATAATTTCAGTAATGAGATATTTGCGAAATTTGCTGCCATCGCTCCAACAGGGGTATACTGGAAGAATGAGTTATCTCTAATTTTTGTTTTACTACGTAACCTTACACCATACTTTAAGATATTCTTTCCGTTCTCACCTTTACCAACAGGCATGCTAAAACCTAATTTGCCATTAAAATCTTCCTCATATTGATCTTGAAATTCTTCCGTTAATTCATTCAGCCTAGTGTAAGATGTTAGTGGAGTTGTACTAGTTAACAATGGAAATTCTGGCTCTTTTATATCTTGGGTAACCTGGATAGACCTTCTTCCCATAGAAACATACCGCTCGTTGGGCCTTACTTCTGATGCCCTTGCATACTGTGCACTCCAATCAATTTTTACGTTTCCTGCTAAATGCTCTCCACGCACTTGCAAAGACCGAACCCTTTGATCTTCTAATCTTCTAGATTCATTTCTATTATTATTAATTCCACCTTTTGTTTGTCTCAATACTTCACCATTATTATAACCTGTTATATTACCTGAAGCATCTAATAATAAGTTGGTTTCCCCTCCTCTAAAACGATGGCGTAGTCTAAATCTATTTTCTAAATCATCTCTCCAATTGTAAGAACCTACAATATATATAGTACTTGTTGGTGAGAGTTTGAAATCTAGCGTTGTAGAAAAAGACCTTCTTACTCTTTTAACATCATATTTACGAACATCATGATCTGAAACAAAAACCTTTCCGCTAGCACTCTTTGACCAAACTGCTTCAACGTTATCAGAACCAAAGTCATTACTATTAATTGAACCGTTTAATAAATAGCCAAACTTTTTATTTTTGCTTCGGTTACCAACAATAAAGTTAGCTGTTCCAATAAACCCTTCTCTAATTGGATTATAGCCTCCAGCCAAAGTACCTGAAATTCGTAATCCGTTTGAAGGACTGCGGCTAATCAAATTAACCGATCCACCAATTGCATCCGCATCCATTTCTGCAGTCAATGTTTTATTCACTTCAATTGTTTGAATCATATCTGAAGGAATTAAATCTAGTTGAACCCTTCTATTATCACCTTCAGCAGATGGAATACGCTCTCCATTAAAATTTACGGAGTTTAACTCGGGCCCCATTCCTCTGATAATAATATTTCTGGCTTCACCCTGGTCATTTTGCATGGTAATGCCAGGAATACGTTTTATTGCATCTCCAATATTAGCATCAGGGAATCTACCCACTTGATCAGCTGATACGATATTGGTAATATTCTTATTGTTTTTTTGTTGATTAAGTGCTTTTGCCTGACCCTTAAGTCTATCACCTAAAACAATAACCTCTTTCATGCTATTTACTCCTGGTTTTAGTTGCTGAGTAACTTGGTTTACTCCATCTTTTAGTATAACCTCAAGTTTTACCTCTTCATAACCCATATATAATATAGACAACATATATTTCCCAGCCTTTAATTGCTGAAAAGTAGCATCACCATTTTGATTGGTTATTTTGGAGGCATTATCTGGGTTAAGTTTTACAACTGCGCCAGGCATATTCAATTTTTCTTCATCTAGTACCTTGATTATTAATACTGATTGAGCCTGTAAAAAGTTTACAAAACCAGTAATTAATAAAATTAATAATGTCTTTTTCATGTATAAAATGTTTAAAGCAACATTAGAATACATATGTTAAGAAATTACTAATATCATATTATAAAATTGTTATTTTGAAATTTGGATACTGTAAGGTTCCCTGAATAGTGGACAAAAATACTACTAGGGTTTTGGGTGCTATTCTATTCCATTTTTGACAATCAATAGTATACAAGTGTGCAATCAAGATGTCTTAATTCACCAATTTTTATCTTGTTTTGTTAAACACATGTCTAGTAACCTAGCGCGGATTTAAGCAAATCGGTTCACAATATTTGTAAGTGATTGATATTAGAGTAACACAAAATTCCTCATGTAAAGAACGAATTTCCAAATAACTAAGTCCTCCGCTTTTTTCACGACATGCAAATAAGAAACTGAATAATAATAGATCTTGCGTGTTTACGATGAATCCTTTTTATTTATTTTCAATGGCTGAATACATCTAGATACATTTTTTGCTGTAATGTGTAATCACTCATTAGGGAAGAAGTTCCTTCATCATTCGCTTTATTTACTTTACTTACAATTTCTCTTTCTTTTTTAATCAAAGTACTAGATGATTTAATAATTGCTTCGATACTTTTGTTTCATCGTAAACATTTGTTAGCTCTTTAATTTGTAAGTTCAAATAATAAGTGCAATTTTTCCTTGTAGTACTTGGTTAGGCGTTTTATAATTATATTTTCTAACTGTTCTACCGTTTAGAAATTGTTCAACTTGTTTAACTTGTAGATCTGTTACTGCACCAAGGTCAGTCCTTTTTGGGAAAAACCATCTGAGCTGCCCAATTCTGTTTTCAGCTATTCCCTTCTAATATCCAGTTAAATTGGTATTCTATAGAAGCCTTAACACCCGAGCGCTCGGCAATGTTTCTAAATCTTTCCGGAAGTGACATTAGATAATCTCTGCCTTTAAAAAAAGTAGTTCAAACTTTACAAAACAATTAAGAGCTGATAGGGAAGAATGGGTATATGGACAAACCAACTACAAACATTTTAAGCTGGAACATCCGTTGGCACATTTAATGAATGGCAATCTGAAGCCACTCCTAAATATTGGTCCTTTGCCCAGAGAGGGGAATGGACAAACCACTGGTTCAACCGGCGGAACCGATAATCAAATGAGTGGTGCTAGTTTTCGGATATTGGTAGATACCCAAGACTGGGATAAAACTTTGCTAATCAATTCACCGGGCCAGTCGAGTGATCCGAAGAGTTTTTTTATAGAAATATATTGGAAACCTGGGCAAATGATCAATACTTTCCGGCTCATTTTACCAAAAAAAATATTCTGGGGGTGAAAGCGTCCCAAACTTTGCTACTGCCCAAATGAAAGAGGGATGGTAGTGAAGTGAACTTTTATTCTGTTCTATTGTAGTATTTTCTATGAAATTTATCCTTGCTATTTGCTTCACCTGTGTGCTTATAACCGTTGGAATTGTAGGTAGTACCCAAACTTTACAACCGGTATCTGAGCAATCCACTATTCAGTTTCGGATTAAGAATATGGGCATCAATACAGGAGGTACTTTGACTGGGTTGCGGGGGACTATTTTGTTTGATGAAGCTAAACTCAGCACTTCGTATTGTAAAGTAACGGTGGATGTGACTACTATTGATACGCGCTCCAAAGGGCGGGATAATCATATCAAGAAAAGTGATTTTTTTGATGTGCTGGCTTTTCCGGTTATTAGTTTTCAATCTACCCAAATAACAGCGCTCGCCAATCAATCGGGATATCGTATGCAGGGCATTTTAACTGTCAAGGGAGTGAGTAAGCCTATTAGTTTTCCTTTTCAGGCGAAAAAAGAAAAATCTGGCTATCGCTTTACTGGTGAAATGCTATTGGACCGACTTGATTTTGGCGTGGGTGAATCGAGTTGGATATTATCATCTCCAGTTACTGTTCAGTTGAATGTATTGGCGGTTCAATAGGGTTATCTAGATTTAAGATTGTTTAGCAATAATAATATTACTATCAATAAATATTTCCCTAAACAGTTGCTTAGTTTTTTATACAACGTACCGAAAATCCAAAAGCTTTTGTAGGGAAATAACGAAACGCATTTCCAAAATTATATGCCTGATAGTAGAGCCAGGCGAAACTGGTATAATTAATCGGCGAGGCCCACCAAACAGCAAATAAGCCTCCATAATTAAAAAATCCATAATCGTATCGATACCCACCCGGCAATCCGTTAAATCCACTTTCATTGGTTCCATTTCCGTTCAGTTCCCATCCGCTTTTGCTTTTTAATTTTTTGCCTGCTGCTTCATTGCCACCTATAAAATCCGTTAATTGCTTCCATTCTACATCACTGGGTATATGCCAACCTGCAGGAGCAAGTCCACGCGGATCATTTACTGCATACCAATTGTATAATTTTCCATATTTGCTGTCGTTGGCAGGATCGTTGTTGTAATAACACCAAGCGGGTTTTTGTTCTTTGCCTGCTTTTTCCCATTCTTCTGCGGTTTTGGCATAGGGAACCGAATCGCCATTTCGGAAATGCGCTACTTTTAGGTTCTGCGTCATCCAGATTTGATTGCCTATTTTTACTTCTTCAATTTGATGAATTGCATTGAATTCCTTTTTGGATAGTATTTCTGGAGTTGTATACTTACTGCTGCCAAATTGAAACATTCCATGCATTACCACCGCTACAAAAATAATTGCTAGCGTATGCATAGTTTTCGTTTTGGTTTTCAAAAAGGCAGTTAATAATGGCATACTTTTTCATTCAACCTTCTATAATCCTTGTAAATGTAACATTCGTTTTCGAGGCAAAATCGTTTATATCCAAATCTAAATAATTGTTTTTACTCATAGCTTTCCAGCAATGGGAATGTTCACCCTTATCATTACATTTCTTCCCATATTAAATACCCCCATCCTGCCAGTAGCCAGATTTTCATCGGAATATTTTAGCCGGCTGAGATGGCTTTGGTAAGCCACATCCGTGAGGTTGTTAAGGGAGATGTACCAACTAAGTATGGTTTTGTTCTTTTTAACCATATCTGCCCCCAGTCCTGCATTTAACAATGCATATCCCGGAGTAGCTGTTTCTGTTTCATATCCGGTAAATATCTTGCGCTGCTCAAAAGTTTGATCTAATACAATTTTAGCATACATATTTTTTATACCGGCAGTTACTTTTTTAAAATTACCTCTTAATTCGCTGGTCCATCGGGCTGCAGGAATAAAGGGAATTTGGTCGCTTCCATCTATTTTTTGGTTAAATAAACCCCTTACTAGCGATAAATTATTTTCAAAATGTAGCCAATCCAATGGGTGGGGATGCACATCTATATGAATTTCAGTACCATAAAGAAAAGCGGGTGACCGGCTGAATGTAAACGCCGGAATCATTGATCCATTATTATCAACTAGTGAATCCCCTCCAGAAACACCCATCAATTTTCTGTAGAAAATATAGTTGGCGATTCGGTTATAAAATATATTCACGCCCAATGAAATGTGTTCGGTATTTACTTCAACGCCTCCATCCAATTGAAGTGAGGTTTCGGATTGTAAATTGTTCTGACCATATTCATAGCGATTGGTTCCTTCGTGGGCACCGTTGCTGGTTAATTCCGCCACCGAAGGGGCTCTAAATCCTCGGGCTATGTTGAACTTCCAAACTACTGATTGCGAGGCCTCATAACTTATACCGGCACTGGCACTCCAATTAGAAAACTGTTGTTTCAATTGGTTAAACCGAAGGGTACCGCCCTCTTCATAAGCGTCTGTTTTCAGGTTTCTGAAATCATATCGAATGCCTCCGCTTACGGTTAATTGATTGCGAAAAGTTTTTCGAGCCAATACAAATCCTCCCCAGTCGAACTGGCGATAGGCAGGAATAATAACTTCGTCTGCCAGATTTTTATTCTGCTGACCCATACCACTCATTCCATAGGCTGTTTTCCATCCGTTGTTGGTTTCTGTATGATATTGAATATTGTAATTAAAGGTGGAGAGCTGAAAATACAAATCAGGAACATCCGCACTGGATGGATTTCCATATTCTCTTCTTTTATTTTGTTGATAAGCCAGTAAAACACTCAGTCTGTTTTTCCCAATGGTAATATTATTGTCGGAGGCTATTTTCAGGTGTTGTACATGCTGATAGGGTGTGAAAATTTGATTACCTTTTAATTCATCATCCGTTGCAATCCGCTCCATCGCAGATTCTGGGTAAATTAAAAAATTACCGGTAGCAGCATCTCTACTTCCTTCTATTATTCCCAGTTGTTGATCGAAATTACTCAGGATTAAATGACTGTAACCCCAATTTTTATTTATGCCGATATATCCTCCGAAATTATTTTCTTTCATTCCGCTATTCATTACGTAGCCATCATATTTATTTTGGTAGCTGCCGGCTTTTTTCAGGGATGAGTAGATATTCCAGTTGAATCCATTTGTATGATTGGCACTCAACTGTGCGTTCCCTGTAAACATTTGGTTGTTATTTGCATAGCTGCCGGTAATATTTCCTTTAATGGTTCCCTGCTCAACTGGTACATTCGATAGTAGGTTAATTACACCTGCCATTGCATCACTTCCATACATCAGTGAGGCCGGCCCCTTTAAAATTTCCGCCCTTTGTACACTGTATTCATCAATTTCAATTCCATGCTCATCTCCCCATTGTTGCCCTTCTTGGCGTACCCCATCGTTCACAACTACCAATCTATTATAACCCAATCCTCTGATAACTGGTTTGGCGATGGCTGGCCCTGTGGTGATTACGTTTAATCCAGGTACCAATGCAGTTAAGCCCTCCATTAAATTGGTAGAGGATTGTTTTAATAAATCTGCTTTTTTTATGATAGAAATCGGTTGTATAAACTGGCGTGTTTTTACAGCAGATGCCACGCCAGTTACCGTTACATTTTCATGCTCTGCATAGGTTAGCTGCAGCACAAAATTTCTTTCTGTTGTGTTTTTTATTTCTATCGTTTCTATAATGCTCTGATAGCCCTGAAAGGAAATTTCTACCAAATATTTCCCAGCAGGTACAAAAGGGGTTGCAAAGCGTCCCTGTTCATTGGTTACAGTTCCGGTTTTCGCTTCATGTATGTAAATACTTGCACCGGCTAATGGCTGATGGGTAAGCACATCGGTAACTTGACCTTTTAATATTGCTTTATCAGCATTCGCAGCTAGGGCTGATTGTAGTAATAACAAAAAACCGCAAACGAGACTGAATAATTTATAGTTATAATTAGTTGATTTCATATAATCGAAATAGATAGTTATTAAATACATCGGGGTAATTCAATAATCAGGGGTAGCCTGGAATGCTTTTTTCGAGGAATAAAGTATAACAGACAATCGTTCGAAGATGCGAGAAAAAATTTCTCAGCTGATAAGGGTAGGAGGTGCCCGTCCGGTAGCGTACCTAAGCGGTTGCGTAAATGCTGTGGGG
The DNA here is from genome assembly GCA_945870985.1 of Chitinophaga pinensis. Classification (GTDB taxonomy): domain Bacteria; phylum Bacteroidota; class Bacteroidia; order Chitinophagales; family Chitinophagaceae; genus Sediminibacterium; species Sediminibacterium pinensis_C. The sequence continues at coordinate 20,432 of CAMBUH010000010.1, read as the reverse complement.
CGTAATTGGTTCGATTTGTTTACCAAAAAGAAAGGAGTAGTTAATTCTGGTATACTCGAATCTTGATCGAAAATGCTATAGTGGTGCGAACAAATTTTACAGTTGATTCCGGTGGCATTCTGCAGAGAAGGCGGTTGCACCGATTTTTTTGCAATTGCGGTTGATGACCCACTAATAATAGCTTCATGATGATGCCACCATTGGGTAGGGGTTACTATAAATGCGTACAGCGCTATTAAAAACGCACTGATTAGCCTTTTATGGGTAGCCCGTAAACTCATTAATTGCAATATTGTTGCAAAGTTAGTTGTTTAATTTTAAATTAGATAAAACCATTAAATATTATAAAATATAAATATGATTACGCTAGCGCTGAATTGCGCAGTATACACTAACAGTAAAGATGAAAATTGGGGGGTGCTTAGCCAGATTAGCTATTCCATAGGTATAATTACCGGCAATATTACCGGTAATTATACACTATGCTTATTTGAGAATGAGGGAATCAGATTTAGAATTTCACATTCATTGCTAACATAATATTTAATCCACCTGCCGCAATGCCCGAACTATAGGTTCTATAACACTGTTTTGTAATGTTTTCAATGCCCCCAGAAATACTAAATTTTGGCGTACACTGGTAACTGGATTTTACATGTATTGTGTACCAACCAGGCGAGTAAGGATTTCCATTGGCATCTTTGGCATAAATAAATACTTTTCCTCTTTCTTCGGGATTTAGATTTTGATAGCTTACTTCACCGCTAAAATTACAATTCACCTGTAGGGAAAGTTTTTTTTGTAGATAGCTATATCGAATCGTTCCGAAACCAGGCGCTGCATGCCGCGAAGGACTGATTTCTCCGTTGGGCATTTCTTCGGTACCTTTTTGAAAATTATATTTTGCAAGGAGGCTCATTTGTGGATTTAAAATAATCTCTATGCCTGCGTTGTAACCATACACTTCACTATAGGCGGCATTTTGAATAGCATAAATTTTACTCATTATCCCATTATACAGCATGCTATCTTTTCCATTTACCTGATAGGGACGTCTAACCATTGCGTTTTGTAGTCGGGTATAATAAATAGATACCTCAAATTTTACCAGGTTACTCCATACCTTGGTTACACCCCCTTCTATATTATACGCATATTCTGCATTTAATTGAGGGTTGGGTACAATTACTTCTCCGGTTATAAAATCGAAAAGTTTACCCATATCATCCACATTGGGTGCCCGAAAGCCTGAATTCGCTTGCAGTGAAAGTTTTAACCGATTCGAGGGCCTGTATACGATACCTCCGCTGAATGTGAACGCCGAATTTTGTAATTGAGCGGAAGTAAAGCTAAAGGGGTAAAAGTTGAGTAGGCGGGTAAAATCTGCATTTATTTTATACAAGTTCCAACGCCCACCTGCCTGGATATTTACCCGATCAGACAATTGCTTTTCGTAATTGATAAAACCAGCATAGCTTTCCCAGGTAGATTTCGGATATCGATCCGGCACTAGAATATTCGCGCCATTTCTTATGTCAGTAGCCGATCCAACTGAGTTCACCCGATTGGTTACTATTTCCGTACCATAATATAGAGATTGTTTATCCATTTTTTTCTCAAAATCTATGTTGAGTGAATAGGCATTTACCTTTTCTAAATTGGTTCTTAGTCTAGATTGATTAAAACCTCTATCAATTCTGCTCTCCTCAAAATATTGATGTGCAAATCGGATCATCATATTATTGAACCAAGTATTCTTTTTTCTGTAAAGTGCAGAGAGATGATTCATCATCCAAACCTGAGGGCCATAGTTCCACACAGCATATTTTGCTAGTCCATTCGTTTGGGTTTCTATAAGACGGTCGTATCTAGAAAAGTTGCTGGTAGTAGAATACAAAGTACTAAGCTGCAATTCCCAGTTTTTTCCAGCATCCCACCTGAATTTTTGGGTTATGTTCAATTGGCTGTACCCAGTTGGAATTTGAACCAGCGGATTTGAATTGGTAATCATGGAGTCTTTACCTGCAATCCTTTCTACATAAAATGGACGATTATAAATATGTTTCCCATTTTTGCCCATAGTTAAGTCACCAAAATTACTATGTGAAACAGATGTAAATGAAGCGAAACGTTTTTTGCCAAAAGAAAAAGTTGCATTACCTGTAACTTCATTGTTTACAGATGAATATCGCAGGCTGCCACTTCCCCCGAATTTTGTAGAACTTGAATCTGAGGAAAACTGCGGTAATATGGTTTGAAATGACATCACTCCTCCTATCGCATCACTCCCATATAATATCGATCCGGGGCCAAATAAGATTTCTGTTTTTTGAATGATGAATGGATCCAAAGAAATAATATTTTGCAAATTTCCAGAGCGGAAAATGGCGGAATTCATTCTTACACCATCAATGGAATATAAAAGCCGGTTGCTTGAAAATCCGCGAATCATAGGACTACCTCCACCCTGTTGACTCTTTTGGATAAACACTTCTCCAGATGCCCACAACAAATCTGCGGCGGTTTGGGGATTAATTAATCTGGCATCCTTAGAACGTATTACAGATACTTTTTCAGGAATATTTTTAGAAAATTGGTTCCATCGGTTTGCAGAAACAACCACTTCTTCAATAGTGATTTCTGTTAACTGCAGATATATAATAAAATTTTGTTTCTCTATTTCCTGATAACTTATATCTATCGAACGGTAACCAGTTCTGCTGATTCGTATCGTGCTCGCTTGCTTATATTTAGAAATATCCGCCTGTCCATATACGTCTGTAAATATCCGGACAGAAGAATTTATATCTTCAAGTAGTACATATTCTAATTGGTCGTTACTAATTTTATCTCTTATCGTTATCGTTTGCGCTTGTATTATATATACAATACACAACAATAACCAGGTTAGGCCTGATTTTTTCATGCTTAGTTGTTATAAAAGGGATAGCAAATAATTTACCCTTCAAAAAGGGGTACTAAATTGCTAAGCAAGTTGCGGAGGATGCTCTACCAGATTGTTTGCTTCAGGGAGAAGATGTTGCTGAAAATCGGTTAAAAAATCATTTATGATCAGGCTATACATGTCAATTTCAAAATGGTTAGGCAAGTGATAATAAGATGCAAAAATTTTCGCAAGTAATTTTTGGGTTTCTCCATTGGTGGGTTCGTTGCCAATTAAACAGCCCGCCAGTTGCTGTAAGTATTCGTTTATTCTTGTTTCAGCCCAATCTATCTTGCACCAAATTTGTACGGAATCTTTACTAATCAACTTGCTTTTTACATCATACATTCTATGGTTCCATTCAAATTCATGGTCATTCTCCCAATCCAAGTTTTCCTTGTATTCCTCCAAGGAAAAAGTAAGTACCTGCATTTGGTCTTGGTCTAACTGAAAAAAATCTTCTCTCGAAGCCATTTCTTTGGCTTGATACTTTTGTTGCATAAGCGAGCTATAGGCAACCAAAATTGGGGCCATCATGCAGACGCAAATACTTATACCAAAAAGATATCTTTTCAAACAAATGATTTTATCAAATGTAATCCCTTTTTTTGTAGCTTACTACAACGAATTTTCGGCTAAAACTTGCCCTACATGCAAATCCGTTCTTTTACTTTTATAACTAAACTGTGCGTATGATCCGAATTAAAATTTGTTGCATCAGCTCCCCTGAAGAAGCCCAAATGGCCATCCGGTATGGAGCTTCTGCGTTGGGATTGGTTGGGCGTATGCCATCGGGGCCCGGCATCATCTCCGATAAGGCTATATTTTCGATTGCTAAAATAGTTCCACCCGGCATAAGCAGCTTTTTACTAACCAGCGAAACTTCTGCCGATAAAATAGTTGCCCATCATCAGGCTACCTTTACCAATACCATTCAATTGGTAGATGCTGTACCTGCGGGCACTTATGCTGAAATACGGCGTGCCATTCCAACAATCAAACTGGTTCAGGTTATTCATGTTTTGTCTGAAGCATCTGTAACCGAAGCGCTATCCGTAGCTCAAGAGGTGGATGCTTTGTTGTTAGATAGTGGAAATCCGAATCTGGCGGTAAAAGAATTGGGAGGTACTGGGCGAACGCATAATTGGGATATCAGTAAAGATATTGTTCGTCAATCACCCGTTCCTGTTTATTTGGCAGGGGGCATTCATCCCAATAATATTCGGGAGGCAATTGACCGAGTAGGGCCTTTCGGAATTGATTTGTGCAGTGGCGTAAGAACGCAACAGCAGCTGGATGAACAAAAATTAGCTCGATTATTTGCGGCAATTGGCAGATAATACCTAATTAATAAACCTTCTTTTTCCAGTTTACATTTCGTTGCTGAAGGTATTGGATAATGTATCCGAAAAGCGCATCATCTTCACCCATAATTTCCGGAGGGAAAACGCCTTTTTTTGTAATATTACCCTGTAGCATCCATTCGGCCATAGCGCAGCAGGTATAACCGGTTGTTCGCGACATAGAGCTTAGCTTTTGCTTTTGGTCGTAATAATCAATTAATGAATATTCAATGGTAATGGGTTGTTGATTTTGTATTCCGCGAACGATTACTTTCATGGCAGTTACATCCTGATCATCTTCCTTTTGCAGCCAACTTTCTAATAATACTTTTGCTGTTGCTGCCAGGTGCTCTTCTTTAAAAAAACCAATGCTTTGCAGGGTTTCAATTAGTTGGGCATGGCCGGGATAGCGGAGTGTTTTTTCACTCATATCCGGAATATTCGGATAACTATCCAATAAACTCCTAAGTCCATCCGTATTAAATCCCTCCAGTTCGCCCAGTTCTTCAAAATGTATCAGCTCCTTTTCACTGAGTGCCGGAAGGGTTATAGCATTACCGGCTTTGCGCAAACGGGCTGACCTAGTATATTCTTCAATCACATCAATAGGTGAGAAGGGCGCTTTATATTCAAAAGGGGGTTCGCGTAAAATGGGCAATCCGCCCACATAAAACACGAATTCGGTTACATCCATCTTAAGCACGTATTGACCTAAAATTAAATTACTCATGCCCGGGGCTACCCCACAATCCATTACTGCCATAACATTTTTTTCAATAGCCAGCTGATGCAAAGGGCTGATGGATTCGGGAAAGAAGGATATATCTACCACATTTTTGCCGCACAAGATAATTTGCTCCAACACCTGATATCCCAAAAATCCCGGAACGGCCGAAACTACCAAATCCGCATCTGATAATAATTCACGGAAATTGGTATCGGAGTGAGATAAGTCGGCGGATATACAGGTAATCGTAGCATCTTTTTCAGCTAATCTTCGCAGATTTTCGGTTGAAAAATCAATAGAAGTAACTTGATGCTGTTTTGCCAATTCTCTTGCAATGGTTCTTCCCACCATGCCAGCACCTAATACAGTAATTTTTTTATTGGAAAGCATAGTTTTTTTTTGTTGGTTATAGAGTAGGATTAGCATCCTGTATTTTATCCGAAATGATATGTACATCCTGCTGAGGGAATGGAATCTGAATATTATTCTCCTGAAAGCGCTGATGAATCACCTGTAAAATATCACTTTTGGTGGCTACCCAGTTTTCATGATTGGTCCAGAATAATGTTCGAATCTGCACCGAGCTATCTGCAAATGAATGGGTAAGTACCAGCGGTGTGGGCCTTGTTTGTACCTGCGCATGTTCATTCAAAATCCCTAGAATAATTCTTTCTACTTCATGCAGAGATGACTGATAGCCAACCCCAAGTAAAATTTCTACTCTCCTGTAGGCACTGTTTTGCGTCCAGTTAATAATATGCTGTGATAACAAATCGCCATTCGGGATAATAACCTCACTTCCCTCTGCGGTTATTATTTTAGTAGAACGAATGCCAATTTCTTTTACGGTACCCTGTCGGTTACTCACTTCAACCATATCTCCTACTCGCACCGGACGTTCGAATGCGAGAATCAATCCACTTACCAGATTATTAACTACATTTTGTAATCCAAATCCAATACCAACACCCAATGCTCCTATAATGATGGTAAGTTTATCTAGGGGAATACCAGATGCAACAAATGCCAGAATAATCCCCAAAGAAAGAATGCCAATGCGGGCAAGCAACAGGATACTTCCTCCTTTAGCTGAGTGGGTATCATTTTGCGAACTGCTGTTTGCAGTATTGCCAAATATCAGTTGCAGCGACTTGGCAATCACATTCGAAATCCAGATAATACCGATAAAAATCAAGATACTATAGAAACTAAAATGCATACTTCCCAGTATCCTTTCTTTCAATAAAAAGTCAGCAATTCCATCAAAGAAAATATCATATATATTTAAATTTCTAGACAGTATAATTAACCAAATAATTCCTACAAATCCGGTGATGAAGGTTTTCAGTTTCTTATTTAGGGCCTCCAGATCTGCTTTAAAATCAGTAATTAGGCTATTCCGGTATTGCGCCTCATATAGCCATATTGTTTCCATAATCAAATCGACCAGGGAATACAAAATCCTTGCTGTTAGTAAACCCGTAATAGCACTGGCGGCAAAATATTTCGCCAGAATGAAACTACCTATTACATTAAATATTACAGATAGCACATTGAGTCCAATAAAAATTAGAATCACTAGCCTAACTGGGAATCCATCATGAATAGCAATCTGTTGATGTTTTCTGAGAATCGATAGGCCCAGCATTAGGGAAGCGCCTACCATCAGCAAGTGTATCCATCTTTCGGCTTGGGTTGTTTGAATTAATAAATTGAATCCGCTGAATATAACGAAAAATAAAATCATCACCCACCATTCGGTATTCAGTTGAATGGTTTTGTTTTTTGTAAACAAATAGGTATACAAAATAGTTACCAATAGCCATATACAAAGTGTAAAAGAAGCCGGTTCTTCTTGTGAAAAAAATGGAGAGAGTGCACCTACAATTAAAAGCGTAGCAAGAATTGGGTAATGAGCAATCGTGGGTGCTTTTTCCTGCAATAAGGTCGGGGAGCTTTTTTCAAGTTTTTTTACTACCGCTTGTGTTGAAAAAGACAGCAGCAGCGTAATTAATAAAATAATGATAATCGTATTTCGCTTATTCATCAAATAGAACGAAAGAATTCTACTAGCGATTTTAACAGATCGTTCCATTACGAGTTCGAACCCATCGTTTTTATTTTTAGTTTCCCAATTCCAGAGTGGATTTTCTTCGGGTAAGGCTAATTGTCTACTGAAATTTTTAATTCGATAGTTGGTTTCATTGGTAAGTTCGCCGCAAGTTAAGTAAGCATTCGCTACTCGGGTTTGCAGGTTTTCAATTTTTTGCAGGATTGTTTTATTAGAAGAATCTGCTTTCACCCATTTCTCTGTAAATATCAGTAGCTGTGTTTTGTAAGCATTGCTGATTAAAGTGTCGTGCGGAAGATAGCTAAAAGTAGAATCCTGAATAATCAGATTTAGTTTTGCATTGATTTGCATCATTTCGGTGGTGTACCCAATCAGCATTTCCTGCCATTTTTTTAATTGCTGACTATGATTGAATAAAATAGATTTGATGATGTTTAAATTCCGAAGATTTAGTAATTGCTGGTTTTGCTGGTAATTGGCTTGAATATTTTGAATATTCATTTCGGCTTCCGGAAGCGCGAATTCCAATACAGAAGTGTCGAATCCTCTTCTCAGGATTTCTTTAATGTTATTGATGATTTGTGTTACCGCCTCCGTTTTTTTAATAACCAAACTTACCGAGGTGTCGATAACATGTTTTTCCGACTCACTTCGGAGGGAATCAATCCTGTGTTGTAGACTGTCTTTTGTTTGTGCGTTTGCAGCTATGGTAAATACTCCCCAGCTCAGCAAAAACAGGAAAATATATTTATAATGATGTTTGATTTTCAATTTATTTATTTTTAAAATTAGCTGATTTTACTGAAATTCACCCTTTCGTGTTTATGAACCTTATTATTTTGCCCTATCTTTAAAAGTAAATCGCTTGTATGAAAAAAATTGTTGGAGTTCTCATTTTGCTAAGTACATTAGTTAATCTGTCTGCGCAAAATAGCTACCCCATTATTCCAAAGCCAGCAAGTCTGATAACAGCCGAAGGCAAACAAATTATCAAAAAGGGAATGAGTATCTCTTTTTCTGATTCCTCCTTATTGCCACTAGTAAATTTGTTGCAAGCGCAAATTGCCAATGGTACTTTACCCGTTAAATGGGTACCTGCCAATAAACGTTCTTCAGCCGCTATCCATTTCGCAATAGATAAAAACCAACCTGCTGAAGCGTATCGACTGCAGATTGGTGCCAAGCAAACACTGATTACAGCCCTCAGCGGACCCGGTGCTTTTTATGCGGTACAAACACTACTTCAATTGTTGCCGGTTACGCTCGATGTAAATCCAGCCGTTTTGGTAAGTCTTCCCCAATGTACCATCGAAGACAAGCCTCGTTTCGGCTATCGTGGATTGATGCTGGATGTTGCCCGCCACTTTTTTACAGTGGAAGAAGTAAAACGATTTATAGATTTGATGGCTTCTTATAAGATGAATACCTTTCATTGGCACCTGACAGAAGATCAGGGCTGGAGAATTGAAATTAAAAAATATCCTTTATTAACCAAAGTGGCTTCTGTTCGCAAAGAGTCGATGGTAGGCGCTTTTAAAGATCAAAAGTTTGATAAAACTCCGTATAGTGGATTTTATACGCAAGACCAGATTAGGGAAGTAGTGGCTTATGCAGCTAAGAAGTTTATTACCGTAGTTCCTGAAATAGAAATGCCCGGACATTCGCAAGCAGTTTTAGCAGCCTACCCACAATTTGGATGCAATCCCGACAAAATGTATGAAGTAAGAACAAAATGGGGTATCTCCGAAGATGTACTTTGCCCCAGAGAAGAGACTTTTCAGTTTGTTGAAGATGTACTTACAGAAGTAATGGATTTATTTCCAGGAATGTATATTCACATCGGCGGAGATGAATGTCCTAAAACCCAATGGAAAGAAAGTAGGTTTTGTCAGAACCTGATTAAACAGTTGGGACTAAAAGACGAGCATGAATTACAGAGTTATTTTATCCGCCGGGTAGATAAATTCATCACATCTAAAGGTCGTCGTTTAATTGGTTGGGATGAAATTCTCGAAGGAGGCCTTTCCCCGAATGCAACTGTAATGTCGTGGCGCGGTGTAAAGGGTGGTATGGAAGCCGCCAAGCAGCAACACGAAGTAGTAATGTCGCCCAATAGTCATTTCTATCTTGATTATTACCAGGGTGAACCCAGAGGTGAGCCGCTGGCAATAGGGGGTTTCCTTACGCTTTCTAAATGTTATTCATTCGAGCCCGAATTGCCTGAACTCACCCCTGCAGAAGCCAAGTATATTATAGGTGTGCAGGCGAATGTGTGGACGGAATATATTTCTACATTCAGTCATATAGAATACATGACCTATCCACGTGCCCTTGCATTGGCTGAAGTTGGCTGGTCTCCCAAAGGCAACAAAGATTTTCCTGCATTTTTAGAGCGGGTAAAGCAACATTTGCCCGTAATGGAAACTAGAAAAATCAATTACTCTAAAACATTTTTAAAGCAATAGTTGCTTAACGAAGTAAAGTGATAGATCCTTTTATCACTTCACTTCCATTGCCGGCTTGTATAATGTAGTAATACGTGCCAATGGGTAATGGCAGACCTTTGTAGGTTCCATCCCAGGGTTTGGTGTAGCCGATGGATTGATATATTAGCTGACCAGCCCGGGTGTATATTAGTACCCGGCTATTGGGATAGTCGTTGAGGTATTGAATTTGCCAGGTATCATGTATGCCATCGCCATTGGGGGAGAATGCGTTAGGGGCGATGGGTTTTAATAATACTTTTATATATAGGGTATCTGATGCGTTACATTCATTTGTGTCTGTAGCCAGCAGGGTATATGTTATATCCTGATAAGGCGTACAAAGGGGTTGGAGTGCTGTATCAGATTGAAGGTATAATGTTGGTGACCATTGAAATTGTAAATCATTCCCGATTGCATTCGCGTTTATACGCACCATTTTGCCTTCTAACACCAACAAATCCGCACCTGCCGAAACTACCGGTGCTGCATGAACGGTGATTGTTTTACTGATTGCATCCAGACATCCACGGGAAGTTTCGAAAGTAAAGTAAACCGGAAACTGGCCTGCAGTAAATGGAGTAAATACACCTGCCGAGGTAACGCTGGTTCCAGAAAAAGTACCTGTACCGCTGATACCTGTAATTTCTGCTGCTTCCATTATCTGATAGGGTGGATGATTACTGCAAAGAGGGGCTATTGAATCGAATAGTACTGTTGGATTTGCTATCAGACTAAAACTTTGCGAGATAACATTTTTGCAAGAGATGCCAGAATAGACTTCGTATCGGATGGTAACATTTCGTCCAATGGTATCGGCTAAGGGGGGGTATTTGTGCAGGTATTGTTTTCCTATTATAGGAGTAACATCTGTTTCAACTAGGGTAGGATCTGCTACACTATCCCAAAAAATATCTACCCGGGTAGTACTGCCAAAATTTACCGATGACTGATCCAGTAAATACAAGTTTTCATTGTTACAATAATTGCGTGCCGAACTGATTTGCATGCCAGCACGAGGTATAGCACCATTTACGGTGAAGGGTAGGGTAAGACTATCTACACAGCCTGCTGCACTGGTTACCTTATTTTTTACCTGATATATCTGGGCTGCACTGTAAATATGTGAAGGATTTTGTAGCGTGGAAGTATTTGGATTTGCCACAGTAGCAGTAGGATCATCAAAATACCACTGGTAGCTAAACGGGAAGGATGCAGGGTCTCTCGTATAGGAACTGTCGGTAAATTGGGCCAGCGCATCTTGCAAACAAATGGCCGGTTTACCGAAGTTGATTTTCGGGTTCGGCTTTACCTGAATCGTTATACTGTCGGAAGAATAACAACCCGGGTTAGACTGAAAGGCGGTGCGTACAAAATATTGTAAAGTTTGAACGGTATCGGAATTATTAGGTAGTTGTAAAATCGGATTGGCTATTGTTGCATTATTGATTCCTGCACTGGGCGTCCAGGAATAGTTGTAGGCATTATTGGGAGCAGTGCCAAGTTGTATCAATTGCTGCGCACATCCACTTGCCATGCCATTAACTCCCCCGGCAAAGGAAGGAGGCATATCGGTGTAAACAATCACATTTTTTATGGAGTGATTGTCTCTAGACCCACCCGTGCTGGCCGTAAAGCCAAGGTAGCCTGTAAAATTAAAACTTTGATTACCGGTCAATAGCAATTTTCCATTTACAGAAACTGAGATATTTCCATTGTCATATTCAATTAAAGCTCGGTTGTAGTCATTTGATCGTAAATAAGAAATCTCCCCTGAGGTGTTTTCTAAAGTAGGTTGCGACCAACATTCGCTATAACCCACTCCCCAGCGGATTTCTACTTTGGGAACCCGGGTATTGCTGGGACTTACACAATTATTATAAGTATCGAAACAAATTTTTAATCCATTCGCGGAGGAAGGAATACCCAAACCTGCACCGGTTACAAATCCTGCTGGAGGTACTTCTAAAAAACAAAAAGCAAGCCCATCCGCCCCATTTCCATCAAACATTCTGAAATCGAACTCGGCCTTCCATTTGTTGCAGATACTCAGGTTAATGGGTTGATTAAAAAATACAGCTCCACTGGTAGTATTTCTGGCCGGACAAACGATTACTTCGCTGTTATCATTAGTAAGTATATTTCCAACTGCAGCACTCCCTTGCAAGTTCCATCCATTGGTATTTACCGGCGCACCTCCTAGTTGAGCAAATACATAATTCTGGCTATAGGATAATCCGGGAAGAAAACCAATTAAACTGAGTAAAGCAATCTTCCACCATTTCCCGGCCATATGTAAATCATTCAGTTGGTAAAAGCAAAAGTACAGCAGAACAACTCTATTGCTGCTACTAATGCTTAATGATTATTTCACTCATTCAGCAGAATTCCCGTAAAAAATGTATTTTACCACAAGATTTGTAGCATATGAAAAAATCATCATTCATAACGGGACTCTTGGTATTTATGTTGGCAGGTTCTCATCTGAATGCGCAGAAAAAGGCTGTTACCCTTTCAGCAGAACAAATTCTATCCATTAATAGGGTTATGTTATCCTATGATTCGGCCCTTTCCCCAGGTGCTGCTTTGCTGGTGATGGATAGGGGGAAAATTGTACTGCAAAAAAGTTATGGATTAAAAAGCACAGAAACAAAGGAAGCAGTTGATGCTACAACCTGTTTCCGGTTAGCTTCTGTAACCAAACAGTTTACAGCCATGTGTATTTTGCAATTAGTTCAGGCAGGTAGGCTCTCCCTAGATGATTCCGTGCGTAAGTATTTAGACAGTTTGCCCACCTATACCCAGCCCATCACGATACGTAATTTACTTACACATACTTCCGGTTTAGTGGATTATGAAGCTTTAATACCCGATAATCAAGTTAGGCAGGTACTGGATATTGATTGTATGCGATTGATGCATTCAACCGACCACTTATATTTTGTGCCGGGCAGTGAATACCGCTACAGCAACACTGGGTATGCATTATTGGCACTGATTGTAGAGAAAATAAGCGGGGAAGATTTTGCCTCGTATTTGCAGCAGCATATTTTTAAGCCTTTGCAGATGAAGCATACGCTGGCACTGGAGGCTGCTAAAACAAAAGTGCCTAACAGGGCTATGGGACATTCACGTTCATCTAATGGCTGGGAGGTTACCGACCAAAGCCTTACCAGCGCAGTATTGGGAGATGGAGGTATTTATACCAACGTTTTAGATATGGCAAAATGGATTCGGGCAATTTGCCGTTATCAATTGATATCACCCTCACTTCAACAGCAAGCCTGGAGCCGCGCATCGCTTTCGAACGGCAAATCGATTGATTATGGTTTTGGCTGGCATATAGAAGATTACAGAGGTAAGGCACATCCCCATCATTCGGGAAGTAGCATAGGATTTCGCAATCATATCTTATTATTCCCAGAAGAAGAGCGGGCTGTGATGATACTTACTAACCGGGATGAAGGTGACCCAATGGAGCCCTGTAAAAAAATCATGGATATTATATGGCCCAAGTAAAACTGGGGTGCTATGAAATACTATTCGCTGAACGCTTTATTTTGTAGGTAAATTTCGGTAAGAAACTTTTTATGAATCGATTGCAAACCGCCGACCTGATTGTTTTTGTGCTCAACTTTTTGGTAGTGGCTATTTATGGCATTTATATCTATCGAAAAAAAATCAGCACTTACCAGTTCGCTGGAAATTTTAGCAGAAGGCTCTTTAACCTGGTCGCCAAATACTTATCCCCTACCTTGAAATTCTAACCGGGAGAGACTGCTATAATTTTTTTATCCGGATATTTTTAAAGTGCACCACATCTCCGTGTCCTAAAAAGCCAATATGGCCTTCTTTTCTTTGCAAGCCGGGATGCTCTTTATGATCCATAGTTCCGTTTTTTGATGCTTCTGCCAAATCACCTTCAGTAATAACCGTACCATTTAGGGTAACTTTTATCTGATTACCCTTGATACTAATTTCTTCCCGATTCCATTCTCCTGTTGGCAATAAAAATCCTCTGCGAGCTGGAATAACTCCGTAAACTGAACCATGGTATTGGTAAGGTTGCAGTTGACTATATTTGGGATGTTCGCTGTCTAAAACCTGAATTTCCATACCTACATAGGCAGCATCCCCTTTTAAGGGAGTACGAATACCAATTCCATTGTTAGCACCCGGGGTAAGTTGAAAATCGAAACGCAATACAAAGTTCCCATAGATATTTTCTGAATACAAATTCCCGCCACTTTTTTCGGGATGAACAACAATAGCGCCATTTTCAGCCTGATAGCCGGCAAAATTACCCGTCCATCCTGTTAGATCTTTTCCATTAAATAAGGGTAAAAAACCTTCCGCCAGTTCTTGAGGAGTAATCAGCTCCTTTTCATCTGGTAGTTCTCGCAAAAAAATATTTCTGTATGCCACATAAGTGCCGTGTGCCTGCAATTCAATTTGTTCTGTTGGAAAGATGGGTTGTTTACGGTCCCAATAATTTTCCAGCGTTACTTCATCTGTTACTTTTACACCATTTAAATACACCGTAACTTTTTCGCCTTTCATAATGATGCGAAAGGTATTCCAGGTGCCAATGGGGTTATCGGCAACCGAACTGGGTTTGGATGGATTAACCGTATTATTATACAACCCCCCGGAGCCAACCTGCGCACCCACTTCTCTTCTACTGGTATCCCACACTTGCACCTGCGGAGTTCCCCTTAAATAAATACCTGCATCCCCTTTTTCCGTAATCTTCCAGTCTACATACAGTTCTATGTTGCCGTATTTTTTTTCGGTAGCCAGGTTATCTCCGTGGCCAGTAAAAATTAATAATCCATCCTTCACTACCCAATCTTTCCCAATGCTTTCATCGGCTTTGGTTTGCGCAGCATCCAATGCGTCTATAGTCATTTTTCCTCTGCTGATAGGGTTTCCCACCAGCCCTTTCCAACCGTTTAAATCTTTCCCGTTGAAAAGGGAAATAAAACCATGTTCATCCGACATTTCTTTTAAACGGGCATCGGATAATTTCATCAACACTGCACTATCTTCTCCCTGAAGTTTACTGCGGGCTTCTTCTACCAAGTTTTTTACCATTGGGCCCTGTAAACTCAAATCTGCGAGTGATTGTCTTACAACAATACCTGCCGCCTGTGTTTGCAGTGCTGGGTTGCTCAGGTATTTTCCAACGAATGCCATTGCGCCAATTCCTTTTATCTTTTCAGCTGATGATAATATTTGTTTCTGTTCTACCGGATTGGAAGCTTTTTCCATTTCGTTTTGCAGCTGCAATAATTGTTGCGTAGGATTTACTACTGCTTTTTGTGCAGTAGGGTTTGCAGTAGGATTAGCGGGAGCCGGTTTTGCCAAATAATCAAGGGCAGATTGAATGGCTGCTTGTTGAGAAGCTCCTGCGGTTTTCATCGCCTTTTTCAATGATTTTATCGCCTCATTTCCTCCAATAGTAGCGATGGTTAGGGCGGCATCATTACAAAAAGTAGCATCCTGTAATAACGGACTAATCGCCGAGATGGAACGGGGATCACCCAGATTGCTCAATTGGTTCAGCAGCAATTTTTTTCCGGCAGCATTTTGAACGGAAGGCAAGGCAGTAGATATTTCGTGTGCTATGCGTTTTTGTTGGGCAGGATTTTGAGCTGCCCTGTTTACATAGGCACTCAATGCATAGGAGGTAGGAGTAAAAGTTTTCTCCTGATCGAGGGTTTGAAAAAACAAAACCCAATTATTTTTTTTCCATTGATCCATTCCGGAAAGTGCCGATTCAACATCAGCAGCTTTCTGATAAGGAAAGGCTTTTAGCGTATTGGCAATCAAATCGTCTTGCGCTGAAACGCTCAAGAAGGTTGTTATACAAGTTAATAGCAGGAATATCTTTTTCATACAATCGTTTACATTATTTATATATGCCAAGGTGAACGCATGGGTGGATTAATCAGCCGATTCGCTTCATCATCATTTAAAAACCGAAGCGTATCGGGATCAAAATCTAATGATCGGCCTAATTGCAAAGCAATCTTACCCATATTAATCAATGTGCAGGAACGGAATCCATTACTTTCATTCAGCGCAAATGGGGTTCGGTATTTTACGCTGTCTACAAAATCTGTTACCTGAGGTGCAGGATCAGGCATGGCAGCAATTTTTTCTGTTAGATTGGGAATGGTAGACTTAAAACCGGCAAATAATTTTCCACCAGGCCCTTCGATATAAGGCGTATTTGCCTCCTTTGCTTCCCCATCTAAAATTATTTTACAGCCATCTGCATAGGTATAGGTAATTTTCCGAAAGGTTCCACAGGCATCATAGTGTTGCTGCTCTGCATCAACTTCTACTTTAACAGGACTGGTATCATCCTTACCCAAAAAGTATTGAATTGGGTCGAGGTAATGTTGTCCCATATCACCCAAACCACCACCATCATAATCCCAATAGCCTCTGAATGTGCCGTGCACCCGGTGAGGATGATAAGGCTTATATGGAGCGGGACCCAGCCAACGGTCATAATCCAGTTCGGGCGGAACCGGCTGCTCTGTTAAATCGGTTTTGCCAATCCAATAAAACTTCCAGTCGAAACCAGTGGTTTTACTAACGGTAACGGTCAAAGGCCAACCGAGTAAACCTGACTCTATTAATTTTTTAATGGGTTTAACAGAGGTTTTCATGCCATAAAAAGTATCCTGAAAGCGGAACCAGGTATTCAGGCGAAACATCTTTTTGTATTTTTGCACGGCTTCTTTCACGCGGAGTCCTTCCCCAATGGTTCTGGTCATGGGTTTTTCGCACCATACATCTTTTCCTGCTTCCACTGCAGCAATCGACATGAGCGCATGCCAGTGGGGTGGGGTAGCGATATGTACAATATCCACTTCCGGCAAGGCAACTAATTCTTTGTAGTCGTGAAAGGTTTTAATTTTTCCAGGAATCAGTTTTTCTGCAGCAGCAAGATGATTTTTATCTACATCACAAATAGCAACAACCCGTGTATTGGCATATTCAATGTGGCCTCTTCCCATGCCGCCTACGCCAATGATGGCTTTAGTTAGCTGATCGCTGGGTGCTAAAAATCCTCGCCCCATTACGTGCCGGGGTATAATGGAAATTCCCGCAGCCAGTGTGGCCGATTGCAACAAAAAATTTCTGCGACTATTCTGTGTCTTTTTATTCATACGGCAAATATTTCAATAAAAGGTAGGGGAAAAAATTAATCCAGTGAATGTAATAGAGGATTGAGGGGTGTTTGAATAATCTCATCAATGGTTGCCCCCGGGCACCAAGTTTCCCAATCGTTTTGCTGATTGTTATTCTCCGGGGCTTTCAGTCGCATGTTACTGTCCATATAAATAATGGTCATTACTTTTCTCATTTCTGTACTATTGTTCGCTCCTGCCCGATGAAAAACCCAGCCGGAATGGAAACTGATTTCTCCGGCATCAAAGGGTTCTATTACATGCGGAAAATCGGTTACTTTCAGTCGTTCCTGCATCATCTTTTCACTGGTATCTGAAATTGCCAACTCTCTGCCCTCTTGAATTTGGTGACTGCCGCCACTAAATTCCAGCGGACCCATTTCAAGGGGAACTGCTTGCAAGGGTATCCAGGCGGTAACTGTTTTGTCGCTGTTTAATGGCCAGTAGAATTGATCGGCATGCCAGGGGGTAATACCTCCGCCGGGTTCTTTAAACAAAGCCTGATCATGGTACAACCTTACTCCTCGAGTACCCATTAGTTGGGTGGCGATGGATGCAATTCGTTTGCAAAACACGAATGATTGAATCTCCTCATCTTCTCTCCATAAATTCATTACTTGTAAAAAAGCTTTGCCATAGGTATCCCTATCTGCAAGGGGTGTATTATTTTCTAGCTGAAAACGTTTTATACGTTTACTGATAATTCCATTAACATAATCGAGGGTTTCTTCATCCAGTACTTGCTTTAATTTGATGAAACGGTTTTCTTGGTAAAACGCAAGTTGTTCATCGGAAACAATAAAGGGTTGCTGCAAACGGACTTTCAGATTTTCGGGAAACATGGTATTGGGGTATTGTGTTGCAATAAATATAATAAATATCCGCTTGCAGTCGATAAGTTTGGATAATTGAATTATAACAGGAGGGTATTTAATAAAACACCTATTTTTCCATTGATTCTAACAGGCATTTAATTTTGGAAATCTAAAGTCCTTAAATCGAATAATTTTATTTTATATATAAGTTATTAGATTCCAAAAAATTTCTCTTCTGATGTAGTAAAGCCCTTTTTGAATATTCATTAACTTCATATGCGTTAATGCGTTTACTTTTATGATGATGTATACATTTGTTATATAAATAACAATAATAAATTAAAGACAATCAAATTCATTAAATCTGATCGTATGAATTTAGAAATTAGTGAACAGTTGTTTATAGTTGGTGGTGCCACTTCAGGTTTAGGAAGGGCTATTTGTTTACAATTGGTGTCTGAAGGAGCCTTTGTTATTGCAGTTGCTAGGGGAGAAGAAAAGTTACTGCAATTACAACAAACAGCAGCTAACCAAATTCAATATATCTGTGGGGATATTACTAATGAGGAAGTTCATCAACGAATTGCCACCTTGCTGGGTGATAGAAAGTTACATGGAATTGTAATAAATGCTGGAGGCCCTCCAGCCAAAACAGTAATGGAAACTACCGCAGAAGATTGGGATCTTGCCTATCACTCTTTACTTAGGTGGAAAGTGCTATTTACTCAAATGTTTCTTCCGGCATTGATGAAAAATCGATACGGGCGGATACTTTTTATTGAAAGTGCCACAGTGAAACAACCCTTGGAAAATTTGGTTTTGAGTAATTCACTTCGAGCCGCTGTTGTAGGAATGGTAAAAACATTGTCACAGGAAGTTGCTTCCTCAGGGGTTACCTTAAATATTCTGGGTCCAGGATCACACAATACCCCAGCAATCGATAGGATATATAGAAAAAAAAGCGATCAAACCGGCATACCATTCGATCAGGTTAAAAGTAGTGCTATACAGCAAATACCAGTAGGTTTTTTAGGTGAGGCAGCTGATTTTGCAAGTTTAGCATCCTGGTTGTTAAGTCCCCATAGTAGATTCATAACTGGGCAAACCATATCAGTGGATGGGGGAGCTATTAAAGGTATTATGGGTTAAATTGGTGTGATGCTGGATAACTACTTAATAAGTTTTTTTAATTACCTAACTAGAGACCACCTATCAAAAGAACCTGGATCTATACGAATAGAGGGTTAAAGAACCAATATCTCATTCTAATTCAATTTTTTTTATCTTCATTCAAGTAATAAGTGATTTTTCCTGTAGCTCTTGGATAGGAGTTTTATAATGATATTTTCTGTTACAGTAATCTAACTACTAGCAACTTTCCAACAAACCGCACAAGTTACCCAGCGAAAAATTATATCCACTAGATAAACGCTTGCCAATATTGAGTCTTCGCGAGAAACGAATCGCCGCATTGAATAAACTTTCTTTTGTTTTCAGGGTTCATGTTAAAGAGCTTTATTTCCAGCATACACAAATGCTTCCATGATTCGGAAAGATTGTATCGCTTCTTCGGCTGAACAAGGGTTAGAATCCATGCCTAAAAAGTAGCGGGTTACTTTTTCAATCATGGGTTGCTGAATGTGTTTAGGGGGCTCAAAATGTAATTGCTGTTCACCCGAACTTGTAATAATCGTTACTTCATTTCCGAAAACGGGAAAAATAATTTTTCCTGCAGTGCCCACTATTTCAAAAATATCTTCCCGGCACGAATCATCCGAGGTAAAACACCAAAGTCCGGAAAAAAGCACTTGATTCTGCATACGTACACTTCCCGACACCACATCCTCTGCAGCATATAATCCTGCCCGGTTATCTGCCATTCCTTTAATTTCTTCGGGGTGACCTAATAAAAAAACGAGTAAGTCTAGCTGATGAGGGGCTAGGTCGTAAAAAATTCCTCCACCCGACAGAGCAGGCTGCACCCGCCAATTGTTTTCGGGGTTAGCCATGGTTGCCGATTGGTCGGATTGCTGCATGCTAATTCGAACCGTACAAATGGTGCCGATGGTTTTTTTTGCCAGCATTTGTTGAACAGCCAGAAATTTAGGCAGGGCTCTTCGGTAATGAGCAACGCAAAGGGGAATACCGGTTGTTTCCGCCATTTGTTGCATGCGCAAACAGGAGGCAAGATCAATACTCATTGGTTTTTCTACATAAACAGGTTTGCCGGCTTGAAGTGCTTGAATAGTATAAGCTTCATGAAATGCTGGTGGGGTTGCAATATAAATGGCGGTTACTGCTGGGTCGTTAATGAGTTGCGTAGCATCCGAATACCAGTTGGGTACCCCGTGTCTCAAAGCATAATTGGCTGCTTTAGAGGCATCTCTTCTCATTACAGCCACTAGTTTTGAATTCGGTTTCTGTTGAAAGGCAGGACCACTTTTTATTTCGGTAACATTTCCACAGCCTATAATGCCCCAACTAATTGTATTTGCCATCTGAATTTATAATAAGTTACTATATTACTCCTTAAAGTTAATCAATCCCCAGAATGTGTTACGGATAGGCCCTGAATATTTGAATCCTACATCGTTTTCGTAAAAAATGGTGCGATAAATCTGTTCAATTTGACCAAAATTGATTCAATTCATACTGAAATACCACTTGCCATTTATTGTTTCCTAAAATCGTTTGCTGCATACAAAAATGTAGAAGGAAATGTATAAATATTTTTTACCGGAATTACCGAAGCGTTTGCGATTGGTGGAATTATGCCTGATTGGGCAGAACCTATCAAAAAGGCTGGAAATTTGTTGTAAAACTATTAATTTATTAAAACCATCA
>CAMBUH010000009.1 GCA_945870985.1 Chitinophaga pinensis | reverse complement strand
CGTATAACACAATGGGGAAATTATTAATCACCTTAGTTTGGGCAAGGGTGAGTGTTTCAAATAACTCATCCATGGTACCAAAACCGCCGGGTAAGATGATAAAAGCATAGGAATACTTAACCAACATTACTTTTCGGATGAAGAAGTAGTTGAAAGTAATCCACTTATGCATGTACGGGTTGGGGTGCTGCTCAAAGGGAAGCTGAATATTGCAACCCACCGAAGTACCATTATTTTCAAATGCTCCGCGGTTCGCTGCCTCCATAATTCCGGGGCCGCCGCCCGTCATAGTGGTAAATCCAAGCGAAGCGATTTGTTTGCCAAATTCCCGGGCTGCTTGATAATAGGTGTGTTGCTCGGGAAAGCGGGCAGAACCAAAAACGGTGATACAAGGATCTAGAAAGTGCAGGGCTCTAAACCCTTTGATAAACTGTTTGAATACGTCCCAAGCAAAATAAAATTCATTGATTCTTGGCTTGGGGCCATCTAAATAAACCGATTCCCGCGCTGGTATGATTCTTTCTACTGGATTCATGTGATGAATTGAAAATAAATTTTTGGCTTAGTTTTTGTAATATTACAATACATGTTACACATCTTACAAAAAATTTCTCTTGCACTGCTGATATGTTTCTTTATTAGATGGCCGGCTAATGCGCAGAAGAAAGTAACACTTGAGCAAATGCGCTGCTACTCTTCCGCCGGGCCATCGATGAAATACCTATTAGACGGTACCCGACAGCGGGTAATCTTACAACAACTAAATACGTCTTTGCTAAAGGAGCATGATTTTCGGTTAACAGATACTGCACAAATTCCGATTACTTTGCTTACTCCCGCAGATCTTAAAAAAAATATTCCTCTCCCATCATTTTCGTCAGATACCAGTTTGCTACATTTATATATAGACTGCAAAGAAACAGATCCATTTACTTTTTTTACGGGGGATACTACTTACCTAAACGATTCTTTGTTAGCTCGCAGATCATTGAATGTAATTCATCTCAGCTATTTTCTGTTGAATTACAAAAAACAGCTGATAGAAGAGAATGAGCTTGTTATTTCCCTAACGCACAAAGAAACCGCCTCCATCGGCATTCCATTCAACCGATTTTACACAGATGGCACGCAGCAGTTTCTGAGCACAACGGCTAACGGATTTACAGAAACCATTAAAGTTGGCATTCAATATCTATTTAATCCCAATAATTCATCCTCTATTATTGAACTGAAAGTTCCACCTGTCTATTTCTATAATAACTTTATTGACTCGGAAACGTATACATCTAGTAAGATAATTGTACCTGCATTTCAAAATGATACCTGGCAATTTCAAGCTCCAGAGGGAATTCAAATTATCAGAAACGGTGAACAGGGAATAATGGGAGTTAAAATTGAAGGAAAAAAAATGCCTGAATTTCCCGGATGGTTATTCGATTCACTCAGTCAACTAAAAGAGTACCGTGGCAACAATTTTATCTGTTTACAAAGAGAAAGCAGAAATGTTTTACAAGACGTTACGTATCAAACCAGATTAGTAGGCAGCTTGTATCAATCGGCAGCTAATGCGGTTGGATTTTTGCCTGTTAATCAAAAAGTAAACTACTTGATACAAAATAAAGACACCCTCGCAGTTTTTTCAATAAATTCTCAACCTATCCCAAAAGATAGCAGCTATCTCTGGTTAAATCAGTGTTATAATGGCATAGAAGCTTCGAGTATTTTTACAGTAGATCCGCAACCCAATCCTTTTGAGTTAATTACGAAACTAGAATTTACTGGAGAACTGCTGAAACAACCTTTCCGTATTCATATGAAAGGCATCGGCTACATATGGAAAGAAATCTATTTACAGGGAGAACAGGTGATGCTAATATTTGGCAAAGACAAACCCGAAAGAATACTTATAAAAAATAAATCACTTAGTACCGCTACCATTCAGCAATTATTATTAATTGCTCATTCAATAACCTATAGCATTCAGAACAGATTAAGTGAACTCCCACAATAAATATATTTCAAAATCCTTAGTTGTAGCAAACTATTACAGATCCTAGTTTACCTTCGCATCAGATGAAAACACTCCGCATAATAAGTTATAATGTAAATGGTATCCGGGCAGCACTGAATAAAGGTTTACTGGAATGGCTTTCTACCTATCCGGCTGACATTATCTGTTTACAGGAAACCAAAGCCGAAAAAGAAAATATAAATCTAGAAGCCATTCACGCACTGGGATATGAAACCTACTGGTTTTCTGCACAAAAAAAAGGATACAGTGGGGTAGCCATCTTTACCAAAATCCATCCCGAACAAATACTCCATGGGCATGGAGCCGCCATGAGTGATGCTGAAGGCCGGGTAATTCGCGCAGATTTTGAAACATTTACTTTAATCAATGCATACTTCCCCTCGGGTACAAGCGGGGAAGAAAGGCAAACCTATAAGTATTACTGGCTACATGAATTTACAGCGTATGTAAATGAGCTAAAAAAAGAAATGCCCAATTTAATTGTAGTGGGTGATTATAATATAGCGCATCGAGAAATTGATATACACGATCCCAAGGGAAATAAAAAATCATCGGGTTTTCTACCAGAAGAAAGGGCCTGGATGGATGATTGGCTGGCAGATGGATGGGTAGATACTTTTAGGCATTGCAATCCATCACAAACGGGGGCCTATAGCTGGTGGAGTCAGCGATTCCCTTCGGTTCGGTTACAAAACAAAGGATGGAGAATAGATTATATATGCACAACAACACCCCTTGCAGCAAACATTCGCTCGGCAACTATTTTACCAACTATTCAGCACAGCGACCACTGTCCGGTATTTGTAGAAATTTCCCTCCCCTAATCATTTTATTTTATGTCAATCGTTTATAACATAACTTCTAAAGTATCCCACGAAATTGCTCCGCGTTGGCTTTTGTGGATGCAGGAAGAACATATTCCTGCCATACTCAATACTGGCTATTTTTCAGCTCATCAACTATTACAGTTGTTAGATCAGGATGATTCGGAAGGGCCAACCTATTCGTTACAACTTACTGCCCCAAGCAGAGCACAATACAACACGTATATTCAAGAATATGCCCCTGCATTGCGCGAAGAAGCCTTCCGGCAATGGGGTAATCAATTTATCAGTTTCCGAAGCATTCTTGAAGTTGTGAATTGATTGTGGATAGTTTTTTAGTGAAAACCACTGCCTAATTTGTGCTGAAAACCTAATCTACTATAATGGTTTCAAGCAAACCCGAAAGACAAATTTTTCCGAAACCCTTGCTGTCATTGAGTTTCCATTGAATAATGGTAGAATTAACAAACCTTTTGTGCCGATAAATTTGGCTGAAACCTTTAATTGATAAGGGTTTTAAAGGAAACAAAAAATTTTGAAATAAATTTTGTTGATTGAGAAAAGCGAATAAATTTGTTGCTGATATTAAAACCATAAAAAACATTTCCATGAACAAAGCTGAATTAATTGCTCAAATCGCAGAAGATGCTGGCGTATCTAAAACACAGGCGAATGCTGCCCTGGATTCTTTTGTAGCTACTGTTACAAAAACCCTGAAAAAAGGTGACAAAGTAACCCTAGTAGGTTTCGGTACTTTTTCTGTGTCGAAGCGTGCTGCACGTACGGGTCGCAATCCTCAAACCGGCGCTACTATTAAAATTAAAGCCAAGAAAGTGGCTAAGTTTAAAGCCGGGAAAGAATTAAGCGGAAAGCTGTAATTTCTACCCTTTTATAGAAAAACCCCGTATTTCACGGGGTTTTTCTATTTTTGCCTAAATGCTTCATTAAAAAATCAACAAATGGGAAAAGGTGACAAAAAAACAGCCAAAGGAAAAAGATTCAAAGGTTCTTTTGGTAAATCCAGACCGGCCAACAGCAATAAGTTAACCAAGCCGGTAGTAAAACCCTCTTAATTAAGAGGTAGATTACAGAAGTACGTTCAAATCATTAACAGCAGCTTTTCACATAGATTAGCTGCTTTTATTTTTTTTAGCCGCCAGTGTTTCCAGTGCACCTACCAGTTTATCCAAATCTTGCAGGCGCGTATATACATGCGGTGTAACCCGCACACAGGATATGTTTTCCCAAACAATTCCTACTGTATGAATTTTATATTGGTTCATCAGAGCACTGTCTAACTCTCCCGGCTTCATCCCATTTACACTTACCCCGGCAATAGCACAGGCATATTCGGGCTTGAAAGAGGTATGGATGGTTACTCCCGGAATCTCTTTTGCACGCAAGGCCCAGTAATTCTTCAAATACCGAACCCGCTCTTCTTTTCGTTTACTGCCTATAGCATTATGAAAATTAACAGCCTCCCCAATTCCCTGTTCTATCGGAAAACTTCGGGTGCCCAGGGTTTCAAATTTTCTGATATCTCCACTCTGGGGCTTGTCGTTACAGATTAGTGGCCAAATTTTTTCAATCTTCTCCTTCTTAATCCATAACATACCACTGCCGATAGGTGCACTTAAAAACTTGTGTAAGCTGGTTCCAAAATAATCACACTCTAGATCTGGAATTTTAAAATCAATTAAACCAAAAGAGTGAGCGCCATCTACAATTACTTCAATACCCCGTTGATGCGCCATCCGGGCAATTTTGGCTACCGGCAATACTTGCCCTACCCAATTAATCACATGCGTTACATGAATTACTTTGGTTTTAGCAGTAATCGCTTTTTCAAAAGCTGATACAATTTCCTTGTCATTTTCTATGGGAAAATCGAAACTGATTTGTGTATATTTAATTTTGTCACGCAGGGCTCTCTGTCTCCATGCCTGAATCATATTGGGGTAATCCTGCAAAGTGCCAATCACTTCATCCCCCGGTTGCAAATCCATCCCAAAAATCACGGTATTCAGTGCTTCTGTTGCGTTTCTGTTGATAGCGATTTCATCCTCCGAACATCCTGCTAACAAAGCCAATTTTTGCCGAAGCGGCTCCCTACCCTGATCCAATATCCGCCACATATAATAGGAGGGGCCTTCATTGGCAAACCGATTATATCTTTCAACAGCATCCTGCACAACACGGGGAGAAGGACTTACTCCCCCATTATTCAAGATAATTAAGTTGGAATTAACGGTATAGGCTTGCTGAATGGTCATCCAAAAATCTTCATCCATAGCCGCCTCGCCGGCACTCAGGTGGCTGATACGGCGGGATGCTTGCTCCCATTCAGCTGCATGCGCTTGTTCGAATAAGCTGGCAGCAGAAAAAGCGCCTGCCATCAAACCCATTTTTTGTAAAAATTTTCTTCGCGGCTCCATCATAAAAAGTTAAACAGTAAATTACTGATTATTACTGAATTAGCGATATGCTCCCCGCATTTCTAACAAACTTCGTACCTTTACAGTCTAAAAATCCGGTATGAAAAGTTGGGGAATGGGATCTTTGGTTGCATTGGGAATTCTTTTCAGTAATAGCCTGCTAGCGCAATGCTCTATTTGCACTAAAACAGCAGGTCAATTAGGGGAAGGACCTGCCGCCTCTTTAAATTCTGCTATTATATACCTAGCTCTTGCCCCCTTTGCGATTGTGGGCTATTTCGGATGGCGCTGGTGGAAAAATGAAAAGAAAGTGATTGAAGAAGAGCAGTTCTTATAAGCGGCTTATCAACTATACCCGCCACCGAAAACTCAGCAGCCAACTATTTTTTAATTGAGATATCAGCGGAAACTTCCTTATTTTATTGCAAAATATAATCGCCCGGTTTCGCATCAGCCAACGAAATAAGTCCAAATTAAATCGTTGATGGAGCGATAACTGCCAATAAGCATATCCTTCCTCAAAAAAAGAATGGTCGGCAGCCGATAGGGTGTTAATTTTTCTAAATGCATCTAGGTGTTTAACTAGTGTACTGCGAAATCGCTGCCGGTGCGTTGATTCCGATAGATTTGATTGGAGCGTTACGTTTTGGTCGTGTACCCGTTGATACACCAACACATCTTTAAGAAACTGAACGCTGCCAGAAGCCATAGCAACTATTGCCAACCACCAATCGTAATAAACCCCCTCGGGTAAAGGAAAGGCTGCCTCACACAAACTTTTCCGAATAATCATGGCATGCCCACTTACCGTATTATATACTGATATTTTTTTAGGGTCACTGCCCGCTATTCGCCTGTTTTTAGAGGAGGGTTTGGGTGAAACAGGTGGTGCATCCGAAAACTTTACCGAATCGCAGTAAATCAAAGAAGCATCCGCATCAAAAGCTGCCAACATGCGGGCAATTTTTTCGGGGTGCCAGATATCATCCTGATCAGCCAGCGCAATTAAAGGGGCAACGGCTTGAGTAATCGCTTGCTGAAAATTCGCCGAAAAGCCTACATTCTCTTGCAAAGCTACCACCCGAATTCGGGCATCTCTTGCTGCCATTTCACGAGCGAGCACAACAGTGTTATCGGTAGAAGCATCATCCGAAATAATCAACTCCTGAATAGAGAAAGTCTGATTAAGAATACTGCTAACCTGCTCGGCCAAAAACCGAGCTCCATTATAGGTGCAGAGTACTACGGATACAGACATACGTTACTTAAAAAGAAAGCTAAAGATACAAACCCCCAAAGGAAAAACGGGAATTCTGTTTTTTCATAAAAAGAAATCTGCGATTGATTATCTTTATGCGGTTGCCCCCGTTTTCTATTTATCCTATTTTGAAAAACTATGGATGCTGCTACCCAACCCCTGATTTCTGTAGTAATGGCCACGTATAATGGTGCGGAGTATTTATCCGAACAACTCGATAGTCTGCTATCGCAAACCTATCCTAATATAGAAATTGTGATTTGTGATGATACCAGCACCGATGGCACATCGCTATTGCTAGCATCCTATGCAGCCATCCACAGTAACATACGGGTATATCATAACAAAGAAAATTTGGGGTATATCCGCAACTTCGAGCGTGCCATCACCCTTTCTTCCGGCTCACTCGTAGCCCTTTGCGATCAGGATGATTATTGGTTTCCCGAAAAACTGGCCGTTCAATATGCGTCTTTGGGAGAATCGGTGCTGGTGTATTGCGACTCCTATATCTGCCATGCAGATCTGTCGCTTACAGGTAAAACAGTATCCAGCATCAGCAATTGCAACTCGTATAACAGCTGTTTACAGCAGGCAGTATTTTGTCGCATATATGGAAATACCATGCTTTTTAAAAAAAGCATTTTACAGGGTGCACTTCCCTTCCCAACCGTTTTGCCGCACGATTGGTGGATTGCCTTTATTGCAACCTGCAAAGGGAATATTACTTATTGTAATGAACTGCTGGTTAAATATCGGCAACACGAGCATAACCTGATTGGTGCAGCCACCGGCAAAAGCAGGCCGGTTACAGAAATAGAAAAACAAGAAAGAGAAGCCCGCGAAATTGCCGCCATCAGAAATCGCATGCAACTGTTCTTCGATACCTGCCCACCCGAAAACCATTTCGAGAAAAAAGCCCTTGAACAACTAAATCTTTCGTATCGAGATTTTTCTTTTGCGAATAATTTTTCTAGAATGCGCTACTTTATTAAGTACCGAAATTGGTTATTGTCTGTAAAAAAGAGGTCGCCCCTTAGAAACTGGCTCTTTTGCGCAAAGATGTTTGTAAAAATTAAATAGGCCTAGGCAAGTTCACGATATATACTAAGATATTGCCGGGCTGCTGCCAACCAGCTAAAGCTCAATGCATGATTTTGCAAAGCTTGCTGAGGCGAAGTTTGGTAATAGTGTTGTAATCCCTGCTCCACCGTTCTACGCATTTCATCTGGATCAAAAGAGATAAAATAGTAAGCCAATGACCCCCCTATTTCGGGAAGGGAAGTATACGTTGATAAAAAAACTGGTTTGCCAAAATACATAGCTTCTAATACCGGCATGCCAAAGCCTTCTGCAATAGAGGGAAATACAAATGCTTCACAGTGCTGATAATACCACTGCTTTTGTGCATCAGTAATAGCGCCAGTAATAATCACCCGATGCGCCACTCCACAACGAACTGCTTCTTGCTTGATTTTTTGCAAATAGGATTCTTCATGGGTAATGCCCGCTATCACCAGCCAATAATCATTGCCCTCTAATAAAGCAGGTAACACATGAAAATTCTTTTTGGCAGCCACCGTGCCGATAGTAAACAAAAAAGGGTTGTTTGGAATCCTTGTTGGTTTTTCAGCATCCAACTGAGAAAAATTACACCCGTTATAAATAACCGACGATTGAGCCGAATTTACCTGCAGGTTACGTTGCAACTCCTCCAGCACAAAATTAGATATAGCCACCACCCGATCTGCACGATTTATTTTCTGTTGCAGCTCTGCCAGCGATTTTTTTATATAGGTAGCCCCTCTGCCGGGTTGGTGTAAAAAATTAAGGTCGTGGATAGTAAGCACTACCGGTATAGATCTAAGAAAAGGAAAATACTGGCTTCCCTGATGAAGCGAATGCCAAACCTGATAAGTGGCCGTGGAAGGAAGTTGGTACTTATGCAACCCAA
Source organism: Chitinophaga pinensis (assembly GCA_945870985.1). Lineage (GTDB taxonomy): Bacteria > Bacteroidota > Bacteroidia > Chitinophagales > Chitinophagaceae > Sediminibacterium > Sediminibacterium pinensis_C. Next base: position 22,303 of record CAMBUH010000009.1, on the reverse strand, counting down.
TCTGTTTCCGATAAACAGCATCCTTTCCAAATACACCCATTTTATTCGCCGGAAGATAAAAACTGAGTTCTTCACGGTCGGTTTTTTCTTGCAACAACGCTTTTCCTAACTCCATACAAAAATGATACAAACCCGTATGCGGATACTTTAACCGTTCCGTGTCTATCCATATGCGTAGCTTTCCGGAATTCATCAATTAGCATATTTTTTTTCGAGAAAATGGAACAAGTTAAATGCGGGTAGCTCCATCTCTTTTTCCAATGAAACGAGCAATTGATGCTTATCGATATCCCGCATTCTATATTGACGGATAAGCTGATAGGCTTTCTCGGCCAGCAGCCATTTTTTTCTTTCCGTTGTGCGCTGAACCCGATGATGCTGCTCAATTGCAGCCGCTAGTTCAATTATACCGGACTGTTGCGTAGCAATTGTTTTGAGGATGGGTATTTCCCAATCACCCTGCACAAAAGCAGGCGCAAGCATACTTCTTAAGTTTTTCACCAACTGATCTGCATCTGGGCGATCGCATTTATTCACAACAAAAATATCGGCAATCTCCATTAAGCCGGCTTTCATGGTTTGCACTTCATCCCCTGCTTCAGGAACCATCACTACTACGGTGGTATCTGCTAATCCTGCAATTTCAATTTCACTTTGTCCTACCCCCACTGTTTCTACCAATAATTCATCAAAACCTGCAGATTGCAGTACGGCGCATATTTCTAAAATTTGTGGATGTAATCCCCCCAAAGAGCCGCGGGTTGCAAGGGATCGAATATATACTTGTGGATGATTATACCAGGAGCTCATCCGGATACGGTCGCCCAAAAGGGCACCCAGATGAAAGGGAGAGGATGGGTCTACACAAATGACACCTACTTTTTTACCCTGCCCTACCCATGTGCGAATAAGCGTATCGCTTAGGGTACTTTTTCCTGCACCCGGCGAGCCGGTAATGCCTGTTATCAAAGCTTTTCCTGGTACAAGCTGTTGCAGAAAACTGAGATAGCCTTCCGACTGGTTTTCTACCAAAGTAATCGCTCTCGCCAACGATTTATACGATGGGTTAGCGAGATCGGATAGTAGAAATTGCCAATTCATGCCGCTGGTTTAGCGTAAATTTAGGGGTTGCCGGTTAGTAAATAAAATATAACCGCCATTCTGATATTTACCCATACCCGATATTTGTGCATGATGAACCGGCTTCGACTCTTTTTCTCCTACCCCAACCTTCCCAACCTGCTATTTATTATTATGCTGGTTGGCTTGTTTTTTAGCAGAGCTATCCTTTCGCTTTCACAGGTTGCCTGGGCAATCTGGATTTGCAGGGATATTTTTAAAAATGTCAGACCAACCAACACATTACCTACCTGGAGTGGATGGGTAATGGTTATTGGGTTACTGGGCTGCTGGCAAGCTCCCTTTACCTGGAGCCACTTCGATTACCTGCTTACGCTGCTGATGTATCCGATTGCCTTTCATGTTTGCAGCCGTGTGCCTTACCAAACACTGCAAAAATGGATCGTCTTTTGCTGTATTGCCGCAGGGATAGGAATTATATATGCACTTGTCCAATACAGCCAAACATCGGCTCAATGGCAACAGGCGTATGGATTGGGAAAATCGCTGCCCACATTTATGGATACAGACCATGTTCGGTTTGGAATATTGTTAAGTGGAACCGCCATGCTGGTATTGCTGTTAACCAATCTTTCTATCCGCACCCGCACTTTGATATGCTTGCTACTGGTGGCTTCCATCGCTTTTATGGCCGTACGCACTGCATGGATAACTACCACAATTATTGCCATTTGCTTTCTTATCTTTCTGTTCTTTTCACAACGCAAACCGAAACAATTTTTAAAAATAGGGTTGCTTAGTATGGCTCTCGTAGCAATGGGGTTCGCTGCCTATCAGTTATTTCCTACGGTGCAACAAAAATGGGCGTATACCCAATACGACTGGCAACAATATATGGGTGATACCAGCAATTTGCGTTATTCAGATGGTGCCCGAAGGATTATCAACACACTCGCCTATAAAGAGATAACGGAAAAGGGCGCTGCCAATAAAGGATGGGCAGGTATTGCCCCAACTTTGCAGCAATCGTTTCAACTAGCATTTCCTTATAGCCCGGTAACTTTTAGCTGGCCATTTAACCAATGGCTATTTTGGTGGATGGGGGCCGGCCTATTCGGCATGTTTTTATTTACATGCTGGCTGTTTTATCCGATTCTCAGAGGCATTCAAAAAAAACAATGGACACCAGTTGCCTGGACGATGGCCATAGCCTCCTCCTGCCTAGTAGAATCTACTCTAAGTTTACAGTATGGAGTATGGCTGCATGCCTGGATAGGAGCTATCGCCTGGCAGTTACAGGATTTGTCACCCGCCAACGATACAATTACCGAATCACCCGATAATTTCTAAAATCAAAAGGACGAATGCCAGTTAGTTTTTCAAAATAATACAGGAGCCGATTTTTGAAAGAAAATTTTTTGCGGGATATATCTAGCGTAACCTGCCAGTTTTTTCTTTTTATCCTGTCGAGCATAACGGTGGGGTGTGTGCCAGTAAATTTTTCCAGGGAATCAAATGATTCGAAATTCCACGCAGCCGGATTCATCAGCATTTTTTCCATATCTGCATCACCCAGCCAGTAAGGACTAACATTTTTTTGTTTTTGCATCATCTGTTCCGGACTTTTCACCCAGCCATAATGGTACACACAGGCAGGTATCGGTTTCACCCGAACTTTTTCAGTGCCCTTTCTAAAGCCCTGTGCATCTTTATAGGCAGTAATGGAAGTATTATTTCGAATAATTCTTACTTCTTTGTGATACCACTTTCGGCTATCCCCAATATAATCGTAGGTTCCATAAAAATGCAAATAATCGAACAGGAGCCCTTCAACCTCAGCGTTGGAAAGGTGTTCTGCACAACCCTGTAAAATGGCTGCATGATATTTTTCGTGAATTACCTCATCCGCCTGTATATAAAAAGCCCAGTCGCTTTTGGGATTTATCAGGGCCTTGGCTTTGTCGGTTTCTACAGCCAGCACTTGTCCGCCACTGCGCAGGCTCATATCCCAAACCGAATAATGAATTTTAATTTTGCTGCTGTTAATAGAACGAATCAGTTGCTCGGTTTCATCTGTTGAATCACCTACCAGCACAATCATTTCATCTACAACCGGCAAAATACTTTGGATGGCCTCTACAATAGGATAATCGTTCAGGATGGCATTTCGTATGATGGTAAAACCGGAAATAAACATATTCGCCACAATTATTGTGTAAAGAACCGAAAACTTTTGCATCTTGCCTATCGGATGGCGATATCTTATTACTTATTGACCATTTAACAGTACCATGACCAACTTTATACCTTTATTCCCCTTGGGCATTGTGGTTTACCCCGGAGAACTGCTCAACCTGCATATATTTGAACCTCGCTACCGGCAACTAATGGGAGAATGTTTTGATGAAAGCAAACCCTTTGGTATTCCAACGGTTATTAATAATCAGGTTCGGGAAACAGGCACTTTGGTTACCCTGCAGGAAATAGTTACCCGATACGATGATGGCCGAATGGATATCCGTGTAAAGGGTGAACAATTGTTTCGGATGTTGGAAATGGTACAATCCATTCCCGGTAAATTATATAGTGGTGCAATTGTTCATTACCCTGCCAATCGGGTTGAGCCTCACACCCGGTTACTGGCAACAGTAATTGCAGGCATTCGGGAATTACATAAGTGGCTGAATGTTAGTAAAAATTTCCGTTTGCCCGATCATGAGTTGAGCAGCTATGATATCGCTCACCATGCCGGCTTATCTGTAGAGCAGGAATATGAATTGTTGGAATTATTAGACGAATGGCAAAGATTAGAATATTTACGCAGACATTTGCAAACCACCCTCCCCATGATGGCCGAAATGGAAAGTTTGAAAGAAAAAGTCAAACTAAATGGCCATTTCAGAGAACTAAAAGGGTGGGAGCCCGAATAAACCAGCATCTATGAGTACCTCGATTTGTTTTGATTTTGGCAATACCCGTTTAAAAGCAGGTGTGTTTACCGATAGCGTCTTTCGGCAAGAGGTAGTACTTTCTGGGCCCGAACCCGATGCTATATTGCCCTTGCTGGAAAAGGAGCATCCCGATAAAATCATTCTTTCTTCGGTTATCAATCACCCTCCTGAAACTATCCGGCTACTGGAACAATTTTCGCGGTTCCACTTGCTAAACCATGCCAGTAAATTACCGCTTACTACCCCGGTTGGCAAACCCGAAACCATTGGAACAGACCGCCTGGCCATCTGCGCGGCAGCCGTAGACTTGTTTCCCAATAATCATTGCCTGGCCATTGGGTTAGGTACTTGTATAACCTATAATTTTATCAACCAGTCGCACGAATTTCTTGGTGGAAGTATTTCACCGGGCATGAATATGCGATTCAGGGCCATGCACGAACAAACTGCCCTGCTGCCGATGGCTGCTCCTGCCAAAAGATTTCCACTAGTAGGCTACGACACCCTTACCAACCTGCAAAGCGGGGTAATACAGGGAATTGCCTGCGAAATAGATGGCATTATCCATGCCTATCGGAGTAAATACAATAAGCTGGAGGTATTGATTACCGGCGGAGACCTGGTATTTTTTGATGCCCTACTCACACATCCAATGCATCGCGATCCCTACTTGCTTTTTAAAGGATTACATGCCATCTGCGAAGCCAATCTGCCCTGATTTTCACATATTTTTCCCAAATAAATCAACGAACTTTGAGGGAATGAACAAAAACTGTCTGTTAACACTGCTCAGCTATGTGCTATTATGCATATTACCCGGCTGTGAAAACGATATTACCGAAGTGAGGGCACTGGGTAAACAATCAACTAATATAGAAGTAGGCACCCAAATTGACAGCTACCTGAGTGTGGCCGGAAAAGTAAATGCCCATCTGACTGCCCCAAAAATTCTTCGTTATCAGGGAAATGGCGTGCGCAAATCAGAATTTCCCAATACCCTGCATGTAGATTTTTACAATGATAGCATGAAGATCGACAGCCGCATAGATGCCCAGTATGGCAGCTATATAGAAAATGAACGGAAAGTGTTGCTGAAAAATCATGTGGTGGCTTCTAATAATCTAGGCGACACCCTGTTTACCGATGAGTTGTGGTGGGATCAGGTAACCGAAAAATTGTACACCGACAAAAGGGTTATTATCAGCAAAAACTACCGGAGTGATTACTTTGTTGGCGCTAAGGGGATGATAAGCGACCAAAACCTTACAAATATGAAGCTGTTTGAGCCTGAAAGCAGTAGTTATTTTACTTACCGGGATTCAACCGCCACGCCCCCCCCTCCTCAGCCCATAACCCCTGCCCCTGCCTTACCCAACCTAAAAGCTCGCAGGAATTAGGCGACAGATGAACTTTAGGGTTTGTATATTTGTGGTAACTTTTTGGTATGACTGAACTGGTTATTGTTATTGGCATTTTTATTACCCTGATTATCATCGCCTTTTTTGCCGGGTATGAAATTGCATTTGTTACTGCCAGCCGACTGAACATTGAGCTGAAAAAAAAGCAGGGTACCCGCAATGGAAGAATATTATCGGGGTTTATGGAAAACCAGGCCCGATTTATTGGCACCTGTTTGGTGGGACTGAATATTTTTCTGGTTATTTATGGGTTGCTGTTTGATGAGTTGCTAAAAATGACACTCTGGAATCCCTTGAAAATTCCTAACGAATACTTGAAACTGGTATTCGACACCCTGCTTTCCACCATAGTAGTTTTGCTGCTGGGCGAATTTTTACCCAAAGCTATTTTTAGGGCGAAAAACGATTCCCTGCTGAATACATTCGCCCCTATTGCACAATTTTTTCATGGCTTGTTTGAGCCCATCACTAACTTTTTTGTGAATGCTTCTCAATGGATACTTACCTATGTATTTAATGTGCGGGTGAGCGAGCGAAATGAGGCTTTTTCGAAAATCGACCTCGAACACTTTTTTCAACAAACCCGCGAGCAAGATGAGGAAAGTACCGAACTGAACACAGAATTGTTTGAAAATGCCCTTAGCTTGCCCATGGTAAAAATCAGACAATGTCTGGTTCCCAGAACCGAAATTGAAGCCTGCGAATTACTTAGTCCCATAGAAACCCTTCAGCAACAATTCATCCAAACCCAGCTGAGTAAGCTGGTGATTTATGATGATAATATTGACAATATAGTTGGCTATGTTCATCAGCTCGACTTATTTAACCGGCCCACTAATATTCAGTCGATTTTACATCCCATGATTGCCGTTCCTGAAACCATGAGCGCTCCCGACTTGATGAATAAGTTTACCAAAGAACGAAAAAGTATTGCCTGGGTAGTGGATGAGTTTGGAGGTACAGCTGGGATTGTAACGATGGAAGACCTGCTAGAAGAAATTTTTGGTGAAATTAGAGATGAATATGATGTGGAAGAAACGGATGATAAACTGGAAAATGACGAATATACTTTCAGTGGCCGATTAGAGCTAGACTACCTGAATGAAAAATACGAGCTGGATTTTCCGAATGGAAATTCTGAAACCTTGAGTGGTTATATTATTCAGCAAAATGAGGCCATTCCTAAACAAAAAGAATTTATTATTATCGACCGTTTTCGTTTTGAAATACTAGAAGTAAGTGATACCCGAATAGAAAAAGTAAAAATGAAAGTACTTTAATAAAGCAACACAACTTTGTTGCCTGCTACCCCTTACCTTTATCACCGCATTTATTTGATTTTGTACATGGCTTTATTTAATAAACAATCCGACGATTCTGCCCCCGAAATGACGTTCATCGACCATCTGGAGGAATTACGGGTTCGTATCATTCGGTCGGCTGTTGCCATTCTGCTAATGGCAGCGGTGATTTTTATCTATCGCAACTGGATTTTCGATTATATAGTTACTGGGCCTATCAACCCCGACTTTATTTCTTACCGGGTGCTCTGCAACTTCAGCCATTGGGCGCATTTGGGCGATGCCCTTTGCATGCCTCCGGTTAAAGTAAATATGCAAAGCAACACTTTTGGGGGCCAGTTTTTGGGTAGCATCTCTATGGCATTGGTTGGAGGGATTATTGTGGCATTCCCATTTATTTTCTGGCAATTCTGGCAATTTATTAAGCCGGCATTAAAAGAAAATGAAAGTAAAAATACCCGCTATGTAATTTTCTGGGTAACCTTTTTCTTTTTTAGTGGTGCCGCCTTTGGCTTCTTTTTGCTCGGCCCTTTCACCTTCAACTTTTTGGCGGGCTTTCAACTAGGTAATCGGGGAACCATTGTTACCCTACCCACATTTACCGATTATATCGACAATCTTACTAATATCATTTTGGGCTGCGGATTGGCATTTGAGTTGCCGGTACTGGCCTTTATACTTACAAAGGTTGGGGTAATTTCCCCTGCTTTTCTGCGTAAAACACGTAAGTATGCCGTGGTGATTATACTGATAGTGGCGGCGTTTATTACCCCGAGTCCCGACTGGATGAGCCAAATGATTGTGTTTACCCCCCTGTTTCTTTTGTATGAGCTTAGTATTCTGGTATCTGCCAGGGTATATAAGGAAGTTCAGGAAAAAGAAGCGGAAGAATGGAGTTAATTGCCTCTTCATCCATCCATATATTTTTTAACGGCCGGTTCTCCGAATCTATTATCTTAGCGGTAATCTCATGAGCATGTCATACGTTTTTTCTCCCTCGCTTCTTATAGCCATTGGATCAGACCATGCAGGTTTTGCCTACAAAGCAGCATTAATACAGTGGCTTTCCGTAGAAGGCTATCTATTGCAAGATGTAGGAACCTTTAGTGAGGATTCGGTAGATTATCCTGATTTTGCCCATCCGGTTTGCACCCTGGTTGAAAACGGCACAGCCGCTTTTGGCATTTTAATTTGCGGAAGCGCGAATGGGGTGGCCATGACTGCCAACAAGCACAGCGGAATTCGTGCTGGACTCTGCTGGGTGAATGAGGTTGCCTCGCTGGTAAGGTTGCACAACAATGCCAATGTAATTTGTATCCCCGCCCGATTTGTAACTCCGGAAATGGCCAAAGAGATGGTTCAAACGTTTATGACCACCGCCTTTGAAGGAGGGAGACATGAAAATCGGGTAAATAAAATCGCTTGTACCATTTAATCAACATACCATGAAAAAACAGTTACTGTTTCTATTATTACCCCTGTTATCACTAACAGTTTTCGCCCAAAAGCCGGAAGATGCTGCGAAATATGCAACCCTTATTACGGCGGAGGGCTTAAAAGAAAAACTTACCATTCTGGCAGGCGCCGAAATGGAAGGTAGGGAAACGGCTTCCGCCGGAGAAAAAAGAGCCGCCGCCTTTATTGAAGATCGTTTTAGAAAAATGGGCCTTAAACCCGGCAACGGAGAAAGTTACCAGCAAATGTTTACGGTTTATCAGGATGTGCTATCCGAAAAAAATCTAATGGTGAACGGAAAAACATACCAGTGGGATCAGGATTATGCCTTTTCACTTGCGATGATTTCCAGTGGAAATTGGAGTTATAATTCAGTTGTATACGCTGGCAATGGCGTGGTTGATTCAGCCACTAAAATAAACGACTATGCTGGGCTAGACGTAAAAGGTAAGCTGGTAATTATAACAGATATTGCCAGTGGAACAGGAGGGAATCGCGGATTATCTATGAACAAAATTAACGCAGCCCGCAGCAGAGGAGCAGCCGGCTTACTAGTAGTTACGGCCGATTTTCCTAAGAAAAATGCTACTCAGTTGAAAGGACGGATGAGTATAAAAGCCCCCGCTGCCGGATCTTCCAATAATTTTCTGCTGGCTACCATTTCACCAGATGTAGCCGCAGCAGCCATTGGCAGAACCTCCTCCTTAACGGTCGCACAATGGAAAGAAATTCCCAGAGGAACCTATATTTCCGAAATTAAAGTAGTCGCCAAAAAAACTACGGAACCCCTCCAAAGCAGTAACGTGATTGGAATAATTCCGGGTTCTGATAAAAAAGATGAATACCTGTTCATTACCGGGCACTACGATCACCTGGGTAAAGTGGGCGACGTGATTTGGTATGGAGCAGACGATGATGGTTCTGGAACCGTGTCGGTTATGCAAATGGCCGAAGCCTTTGCTGCCGCTGCTAAAAAAAATAAAGGGCCGCGCAGAACAATTGCCTTTATGGCAGTAAGTGGAGAAGAAAAAGGACTGCTGGGCTCAGAATACTATTCTGATCATCCTATTTATCCTATGGAAAAAACTACGGCTAATCTAAATATAGACATGGTAGGTAGAGTAGATACCGAACGCAAAACAGCCGATACCCTCAATTATGTATATGTAATTGGTCACGACAAACTCAGTTCAGAATTACCAGGCATTAATGAAGGGGCAAATAAAAAATATACCGGCCTGGTATTGGACTATAAATTCGACGACCCCAACGATAAGAACCGCATTTACTATAGAAGCGACCATTACAATTTTGCGCGTAAGGGAGTTCCTATTTTATTTTTCTATGATGGTATGCTGCTGGCCGATTACCACAAACCCACCGATACAGTTGAAAAAATCAACTTCCCTTTAATGGAAAAAAGAGCGAGGATGATTTTCCATACTGGTTGGGAAATGGCTAACCGCGATAACATGCTGAAAAGAGACACGCCCCTGAACATGCCGGGCAGATAATTCTGTTGACTTTAATAAAAAAAGCCGCATTCGAAAAAATGCGGCTTTTTTATGCGTATGATTATGGATTACCGTTCTTAATGCCCCAGCAAGTAAGCAAAAATCAGCGGCACTACAATGGTAGCGTCACTTTCTACAATAAACTTAGGCGTATGAATATCTAATTTACCCCAGGTGATTTTTTCATTGGGAACCGCACCGGAATAAGATCCATACGAAGTGGTAGAATCGCTCACCTGACAGAAATAACTCCAAAAAGGAACATCATGCCAGGATAAATCTTGGTACATCATGGGCACCACGCAAATGGGAAAATCGCCGGCAATTCCTCCCCCTATCTGGAAAAATCCTACTCCCTTTCCTGAGCTATTATTGCGATACCAATCGGCCAGCCAAACCATATATTCTATACCACTCTTCATGGTGGAAGCTTTCAGTTCCCCTTTAATTATATAAGAAGAAAAAATATTACCCATGGTACTATCTTCCCAACCCGGAACCACAATGGGTAGATTCTTTTCGGCAGCAGCCAGCATCCAGCTGTTCTTGGGATCAATCTCGTAGTATTGCTCCAATACCCCACTCAACAACATTTGATACATAAATTCATGGGGGAAATATCGGGCACCTTTGTCTTCTGCATCTTTCCAAACATGATAAATGTGTTTCTGCAAACGACGAAAAGCCTCTTCTTCGGGTATACAGGTATCGGTAACCCGGTTATAGTGGTTCTCGAGTAAATCCCACTCTTCCTGCGGACTAAGATCGCGATAATTGGGTACGCGCTTGTAATGGCTGTGGGCGACCAAATTCATGATATCCTCTTCGAGGTTAGCACCGGTGCAGCTGATGATGGCCACTTTATCTTGGCGAATCATTTCGGCTAAGCTGATGCCTAATTCGGCGGTACTCATGGCACCTGCCAGGCTCACCAGCATTTTACCTCCCTCCAGCAAATGGGTTTCATAGCCCTTGGCTGCGTCTACTAGGGCGGCGGCATTGAAGTGCCGGTATTGGTGTTCAATGAATTGTGAAATAGGACCTTTTGGCATATATATCAGTTGAGGCGCAAAGGTAATTTTTTAATTGAGTTTATGGCATGCTTATCCCGAAATACCGATCAGTTTCAACAACAGTTGGCAGGTAAATTTTAGTAGTTTTGCTACAGCTGGACCGGTAAAACAGGTAAATCCGGATTTTCATCCACCCCCATACTATGGATCAGGCCTACTTTAAAGACTATTACCATCTAGAACGGGAACATTGGTGGTTTTTGGTGCGAAGAAAAATATTGGCGGAAAGAATCAACACCCTGCTCAATCGCCCGAGGCAAATTCATTCATTGAATGTAGGGGCTGCAACAGGAACTACTTCAGATATGCTGATGGAATTTGGAGAAGTGATGAGTATTGAATATGATGAAGAATGTTGCCGGTTTACCCAGGGATTTTTACAAACTCCCATCATACAGGGGTCAATACTAGATTTACCTTTTGAGGATAACCAATACGATTTGGTAACTGCATTTGATGTAATTGAGCATGTGGAAGATCATCAGAAAGCGGTGGAAGAACTCTGGCGGGTGTGCAAACCTGGCGGACATATTGCCATAACCGTTCCGGCTTATCAGTTTTTGTGGGGGCCGCATGACGAGATCAATCATCACTTTAGAAGATATACGGTTACCCAGCTGCAACAATTGTTTGAGCCGATGAAAGGGCAGATGATATATGCCACTTACTATAATTCTTTTTTATTTTTACCCATAGCAGCTTTTCGCTTACTGGTAAAATGCTTGCATGCCTTGCGAGGACAAAAAGAGCAGCCACCGGCACGGTCAGACCATGAGGTATTAGGCATTCATGGTTGGATTAACCGGCTTCTATCGGGTATCTTTCACCTGGATTATTACTGGTTAAAAGCGGGTTTGCGTTTTCCGGCGGGTGTTTCTATCATGATTTTCTTTAAAAAATCTAACTAAACAATTCCAGTTTGCCATAGTAACTTGGCAGTAAAACCCTTTAGATTAAAAACCATGAACAAAAACTATTTCCAATGGCTTTACAAAACTTTCACCCTGTCGGGAGGCAGAAAAGTGCCCTTGGTATATGGTATTTGGTTTTTATTGGCAGCCGTGGCAGTTTTATTAGAAATGGCGAGGGGGCTGGGTTCTATCGATAATTTTTTGATATACCGGGGCGTTTTTTGGCATGTTTTCGAACAAAAAAACCTGTTTCAACTTTACCCATTAGAATATGAATCATTCAATAACTACGGTCCTGCTTTTTCACTAATCATAGCCCCATTTGCCTTACTGCCAGTATATATTGGTTGCTTTTTATGGGCAATGGCCGGTGCAATCGTATTATTTTTTGCCATCCAAAAACTGCCCCTCCTCTCACAACAAAAAACAATCGTTTTGTGGATCAGCTGCATAGAAATGATGACGGCAACGCATAATGTTCAATTTAATACGCTGCTAACTGCCTTTATTATCTTGTCATTTGTTTTTACCCTCGAAGGAAAAGACTGGCTGGCAACCTTATTTATTGCAGCGGGTACCCTTAGCAAAGTATATGGAGTAGTAGGATTGTTATTTTTCTTTTTCTCTAAGAACAAAAAACAATTTGCATTCACTTATATAGGATGGATGTTACTAATGGTATGCTTGCCGATGCTATATTCCAGCTATCATTACATCCTACAAACCTATGGAGAATGGTTTCAGCAAATTGCCAAGAGAAATGAACAAAACGTTTTCAATTCAACCTATGCCGGCATGCAAGACATTTCGGCTATGGGAATGATAAGAAGAATTTTTGGCTGGTATAATTTCCCCGAAATGAAATTAGTGGCTGTGGCGGGCATTGCATTGTTATTGCCATTTATAAAAACGAATCGTTGGAAGTTGTCCGAATTTCAACTTCTGTACCTGTCCCTATTACTGATTACAGTAGTAGTGTTTAGTTCCGCATCGGAAAGTCCCAGCTTTGTGCTAGCAGTAACCGGGGCAGCTGTATGGTTGGCAAGAAAAACAATTCCTTGGAAAACTGGCTATCGAATATTGTTAATCGGGTTATTTTTATTTACTATTTTATCGCCTACCGACCTGATTCCTGCTTATATTAGAACTAATTTTATACAGGCATATTCTTTAAAAGCCCTGCCTTGTTGTATAATTTGGGTATTAATTTTAATAGAAGCGTATCGCATCCGTGATAACAGAGCAATTGGCACTATAACAAAATAAAATTATGAAGATACTTGTAACCGGCGCGGATGGATTTATTGGCTCCCATCTTACAGAAATGTTGGTGCGCAAGGGGTATGATGTGCGGGCATTTGTTTTGTATAATTCCTTTAACTCATGGGGTTGGCTAGACGAATGTGGTGAAGATGTTGCCGGAAAGTTTGAAGTGTTTGCTGGGGATATTCGGGATCCTAATGGAGTAAAGAAAGCCATGCAGGGATGTGATGCAGTATTGCATCTTGCTGCGCTGATTGGCATTCCCTACTCATACCATTCTCCCGACACCTATGTAGATACCAATATAAAGGGAACCCTAAATATTGTACAGGCAGCCCGCGAGTTGGGGGTTGGAAAAGTAGTGCACACCTCCACCAGTGAAGTGTATGGCACTGCTCAATTTGTTCCTATAACTGAAGAGCACCCGCTACAGGGTCAATCTCCCTACTCGGCCAGCAAAATAGGGGCCGATCAGATTGCACTATCGTTCTATACTTCTTTTGAAACACCCGTAGCGGTGCTCCGCCCATTTAATACTTATGGGCCCCGACAGTCTGCCCGGGCTGTTATCCCTACCCTTATTTCTCAAATTGCTGCCGGCAAAAAAGAAATTCAATTAGGTGCCACCACACCTACCCGCGACTTCTCTTATGTAACAGATACTGCTGCCGGATTTATACAAGCACTGGAGTCGAAAGAAATAATTGGAACCGTTACCAACCTGGGTAGTGGCTTTGAAATCAGTATCGGAAAAACAGCCGAATTAATTGCTGCTCTGATGGGGGCGAGTGTAACATTTACTACTGATAACAATCGGATTCGTCCCGAAAAAAGTGAGGTAGAAAGACTATTCGCCAGCTATGAAAAAGCCAAGCAGCGAATGGGGTGGGAGCCGCAATATGGAGGGGAGGAAGGCTTTAACAAGGGATTGATGAAAACAATTGAATGGTTCAGCAGCCCCAAGAACTTATCCCGTTATAAAATTGATAATTACGCCATCTGATGATGGGTTTACAGTAACATTGTATAAAAAATCGGCATGAAAAAACAGGCGGTAATTCTTTCCGGCGGCAAGGGCAAACGATTGAGGCCCTATACCGTTGTGCTACCCAAGCCGCTTATGCCGGTAGGAGAATACCCGATTTTAGAAGTTATCATCCGACAACTGGCCCTGCAGGGATTTGAGCAGATTACCCTTGCGGTAAATCACCAAGCCGAATTAATTAAGGCATTCTTTGGAGACGGCAGCAAATGGAATATCCCCATCAACTATTCATTAGAAGATGAGCCACTGGGTACCATGGGGCCGTTGAAATTAATCAGTGAATTACCAGAACATGTGCTGGTGATGAACGGAGATATTTTAACCGACCTGCCTTTTGGCAATTTTTTCGATAGCCATGTATCTCATGGATCCGCATTTACCATCTGCTCTCACGAGCGGGTAGAAAAAATTGATTACGGTGTTTTGGATACTGAAAATGGAATATTAACCAGCTTTCGCGAAAAACCGGTAAGCACCTATGAAGTGAGTATGGGCATTTATATGGTAAGCCGACAAGCCGCAGATAAAATACCCGCAAATGTTCCTTATGGATTCGATCAGCTGATGTTACAATTACTGAAAGAGCAGCTGCCGGTGCGGGTAGAGAAATATTCGGGACTATGGCTGGATATTGGCCGGCCGGATGACTACCTCGAAGCCATTGAGAAATTTGATCAGCTGAAAGAGAAAATATTATATGCATAAATTGCTGATAACTGGAGCAAACGGATTTATAGGAAGTCTACTCCGTAAACAACTGCAAAGAGAGGTATACGCAGTTACGGCACTTACCCGTAAAGAAGGAGATATCAACCAATCCGCTACCTGGCAGTCAGTTCCGGCCTGCGATGTAGTAATCCATCTGGCCTCGCAAACTTTTGTGCCAGACAGCTGGCATAACCCGGCTCAATTTATTGAAACCAGCTCTATTGGCACTTTGAAGACACTGGAGTATTGCAGAAAAACCGGTGCTGCCATGATTTACATCAGCTCTTATCTGTATGGCAACCCAGCTGTATTGCCTATACCAGAATCCGCTCCCTTATTTACCCCTAACCCCTATGCCCTAAGCAAGAAAACTGCTGAAGATTTTTGCCGGTTTTATCACGATTGCTTCCAGGTACCGGTTACCATACTTAGACCCTTTAACCTTTATGGGGAAGGCCAAAACACCTCCTTCCTAATACCTATGTTAATAGATCAAGCCCTGAATAAACAGGCTTTCCATGTAAAAGACCTACTTCCAAAAAGAGACTACCTGTATATTTCCGACTTTATCAATGCACTGATAGCCTGCATCCCCCTGCGAGGGTTTCATTTGTTTAATATAGGGTCTGGTATTAGCTACAGTGTGGAAGAAATTATCAGCCTACTACAAAAAATGCAAAATACCGAATACCCGGTATACAGTGAGAACATCCAGCGGGCAAATGAAATCATGAATACGGTGGCCGACATTCAATTGGCGAAACAAGTACTTCAATGGCAACCCAGCACATCTATGGAGGAGGGCCTAAAGCGCTTACTACACCTCAACCCATCCGCAAATTCGAATAGCTAAGGGCACTTAAAAATTAAGTTTTACCTTTACAGCTATGCTAACCGGCAACCCCCGAAAGTCAATTTCAATCATTATTCCTGTTTGTAACGAACGAGGAAACCTGCCTTTGCTGATCAGCGAATTAGAAGAAGTATGCTCGGCAATGCCCTATGCGTACTCCTTCATTTTTGTGGAAGATAGCAGCACCGACGGCACCCTGGAATACATCAAAGAACAGGCTAATCAGCAGCCCCATATATACTATATATCCCTTACCAAAAGCTTTGGTCACCAAAATGCCCTGAAAGCAGGGTTAGACCGAACCACCTCCGATGCAGTAATTATGATGGATGGAGATTTGCAACATCCCCCCTCACTTATTCCCGAATTAATACAGCAATGGGAAGCGGGAAATGATATTGTATATACCATTCGAAACGATCACAAGGAAATCAGTTTATGGAAGAAAAGAACTTCCCGTATTTTTTACGATGTAATCAATAATCTGTCGGATATAGAAATAGAACCCGGCACAGCGGATTTCCGGTTGATGGACAAAAAAACGGTAGATGTATTCCGCAGCTTTAACGAAACGGATCTTTTTTTAAGGGGGTTAATTAAATGGATGGGCTTTACCCAAATTGGAATCGAATATACATCTCGGCTTCGGCAGAGTGGTGCCACTAAATATTCAATAAAAAAAATGTTCCGGTTTGCCCTGCAGGGTATCACTTCCTTTAGCACCAAACCCCTTTATATTGCTGCTTATTTAGGCCTCTTCTTTTCACTCTGCTCACTTATTTATATCCCTTATATTATTTATGCCTATACATTGGGTCACTCCGTTTCCGGATGGGGCTCATTGATTGCTACCATAGCCTTCTTTGGCGGCTTGCAACTAATGATTTTGGGAATCGTGGGCATCTACATTGGAAAAATTTATATGCAGGGAAAAAACCGCCCGCATTATATTATAAAAGAAACCAACCTGGTATGAAAAACCGGTACGTGTTGCTGAGTTTTGATGTGGAAGAGTTTGACATGCCCCTAGAATTTGGTACTTCCCTTACCGCTACCGAACAACTGGAAGCAGGAAAAAAGGGGCTGGATGCAATCGCTCCCCTTTTACAAAATGCTGCCTTACAAACCACCCTGTTTACCACGGCACATTTTGCACAACAATACCCAGAAAGCATTCGGGCATATGCAACCCAACACGAAGTGGCTTCTCACACGTTTTATCATTCTTGGTTCGAACCTGAACATCTAACCTCATCGAAGCTGGCACTGGAATCTATCATTCAGCAACCGGTTAGCGGATTGCGAATGCCGCGAATGAAAGCAGTAGATATGCAATGGGTGGCTAACGCCGGATACGAATACGACTCTTCCATTCACCCAACCTGGATACCGGGAAAATACAATCACCTAAGTGCCCCACGTACCTTTACTAACCATGCTGGAATCATTCGGGTACCCGCATCGGTGAGTCCTAACCTACGAATCCCCCTATTCTGGTTAAGTTTTAAAAACTTCCCCTACTCCTTTTATAAAAAGTTGGCATTGCAAACCCTGCAAAAAGACGGATACTGCTGTTTGTATTTTCATCCCTGGGAATTTATTGATCTTAGTAGTTATGGATTACCTAACTATACACATCGCATTCAGGGAGAAGCTTTACTGGAAAGACTATTTCGGCTGATAGCTGATTTGCAACCCGAAGGATCATTTATCGCCATGCGAGATTTTGTACGCGAAAATGCAGGTGCCACATAAAGTACCCGATAGTAAATGAACTATGAATTATCTTGCCCACGCCGTTTTATCTTTTCAGCAGCCCGATATTCTTACCGGCAATATGATCAGTGATTTTGTAAAGGGCCGAAATCAATATACTTTTCCCGTAACCATTCAAAAGGGGATCCAGCTTCATCGGGCTATTGACACATTTACCGATAGCCACCCATCTACCCGCGAGGCCAAAAAAATAATGAAGCCCGCCTCCGGCGGGTATGCCGGACCATTGATCGATATTGTATTTGATCATTTTCTCAGCCTAGATGCAGCAGAAATTCCATCGGAAGGATGGGAAGTGTTTTCCCAATCAGTATATGTTCATCTCGAGTCGCAATCTGCTCTCTTACCCGAAACTTTCAAGAAGGTTTTACCCTACATGATACAACACAACTGGTTGGCAAATTATCACCATATCCATTCGATTGAAAAAAGTTTTCAGGGAATAGCAAGGCGCGCCAAATTTTTAGAAGATGCCCTTCCTGCTTTCCGACTTTTTGAAAGCGAATACCTGCTATTACAAAAAATATATGCTGATTTTTTTCCTGAACTGAAAGAATTTGCCCAAACTAGAATGCAGGAATTATCTGCAGTTTAAATAATGCCTATTAACCGATTCTTCTGATAATAACCCATCTTTGCATAAATCTGCTTTATGAAAACAGCTACCACCTATATCCATGCCGGAGCAACACCCGACCCCTCTACCGGCGCCATCATGACGCCCATTTTTCAAACCTCTACCTATGTGCAGGAAGCCCCGGGCGTAAACAAGGGATTTGAATATGCCCGCAGTCAAAACCCCACCCGACAAGCTCTGGAAACGGCCCTGGCTGCCATTGAATTGGGGAAATTTGGTTTGGCATTTTCGAGTGGAGTGGCTGCCACCGATGCAGTTATCAAATTACTTAGCCCCGGCGATGAAGTAATCGCCCCCCATGATATGTACGGAGGAACCTATCGACTGTTTACAAAAGTGTTTGCCAAATTTGGGATTGTTTTTACGTATGTAGATACTGCATCTATTGCCAATATTGAAACCGCAATTACGCCAAAAACCCGACTGATCTGGATTGAAACCCCTACCAATCCACTCATGAATATCACCGATATTGCCGCTACGGCAACCATTGCCAAAAAAGCTGGCGCCTTATTATGCGTTGACAATACGTTTGCATCTCCCTATCTGCAAAATCCGCTTACCCTCGGAGCTGATATCGTTATGCATTCTGCTACCAAATACCTGGGTGGGCACAGCGATGTGATTCAGGGATGCTTGGTAATGAATGACCAATCGTTGCGTGATCAACTATATTTTATACAGAAAAGCTGTGGGGCAGTACCCGGACCGATGGATTGCTTTTTGGTGCTGAGAGGTATTAAAACCCTGCACCTGCGTATGCAACGTCATTGTGAAAACGGAGAGAAAATTGCTCACTTCTTGAGAAACCATTCTTCAGTAAGTAAAGTATTTTGGTGTGGGTTTAGCGACCATCCCAATTATGCCATTGCAAAACAACAGATGAAAGGGTTTGGGGGTATGATGAGTTTTGAATTGAAGAATGATAGCCCCGAAAATGTGAAACGCGTATTGTCGTCTACCCATCTCTTCTCGCTGGCAGAAAGTTTAGGTGGAGTAGAATCGTTGATTAACCACCCCGCTTCAATGACGCATGCTTCTATTCCCCGCGAAGAAAGATTAAAAAACGGACTAACTGATAGCCTAATTCGGTTAAGTGTTGGCGTAGAAGATGCCGATGATTTAATAGACGACCTGAATACGGCAATCGGTTAACCGCATTGAATCTATTACCATGCCTCCGGCAAAAAGAATCAAAAACCCGCTTGCAACCCTACTAGAAGAAAGGGTACGCAGATACAACCAGCCTTCTTTTATTTCGGCCGACCCCATCTGCATACCCCACGCCTATACCCTACAGCAGGATATTGAAATTGCCGGTTTATTTGCCGCCATTCTTGCCTGGGGCAATCGTACCACCATCATTGCCAAAAGCAGGGAAATACTGCAACGTATGGACAATGCCCCTTACGATTTTTGCAAAAACCATCAGCCGGCCGATTTGCAAGCCCTGCTGGGATTTAAACACCGAACTTTTAACGATACCGACTTACTATATTTCGTACATTTTCTGCAACATCATTACCAGCAACACAATACTTTGGAAACTGCTTTTCTACCCAAGTCGGGGGCCTATCCGGAAATCAGCCATCCGACCGAAAAAAGACTCACGCATTTTCATCGGTATTTTTTTTCTCTGGAAGATGCACCTAACAGAACCCGAAAGCATATTGCCACTCCGGAAAAAGGTTCTGCTTGCAAAAGGCTGAATATGTTTTTGAGATGGATGGCGCGAAAAGATAAACAAGGGGTAGACTTTGGTATCTGGAAAAAAATTTCTCCTGCAGAACTGATTTGCCCCATCGACCTGCATGTAGCACGTGTAGCCAGAAAGCTGGGATTATTACAACGCACATCAACCGACTGGCAGGCAGCAATGGAACTAACCGCCGAACTGAAAGTGTTCGATCAGCAAGATCCCGTTAAATTCGACTTTGCTCTTTTCGGCATTGGCGTAATTGAAAAGTTTTAACCTGCCAAAACCAGTAAATCATCCACAAGCAATTATCTTTATCTCTGTATTGATTTGCTAATTTTATATGATTACAGATATCAGTCTCTTACCCACCCTATCACCAGAAGCGCTTGCTGCAGAGGTGAATGAAATGATTGAACATAATTTCGAGGGACTGATTCAAATATTATACCGGATGGACGTTAGCGAACACAAGCTGAAAGAAGTATTGGCTGCCAACCAACAAGAGGATGCTGGGAAACTGATTACGGCTGTGATTTTAGAGCGATTGGCTCAAAGGGAAAAAGCCAGACAGATGTTCAAACCGAATACCGATATTCCTGAAGAAGACAAATGGTAAAAGTAATCAGCCTGCTATTTTATCAATTCATTGATACGAACAAACCGATAGCCCTGTTGTGCATACTTTTTTATGATAGATTCCAATTGGGTAAATAATTTTTCCTTCCGTCGACTATCGGATCCTACGTGAATGAGTATTATAGTTCCATTTAATCCGTTCTGCTGCTCATTAGATGCCTTGTTAAGTAGCTGTAATATCTGATCATTGCTCTTATATGCTGCCCCCATTTCGGGATAGGTATAATCGGCTGGGGTTCCTAAACCAGCCGTGCAACTAAACAACCGAATACCTTCTTCGGCCAACCATCCGGCTACTTCGCTGTTCCACCATTCATAGGGTGGAATATACAAATCCGAGAAGCTATCATCCGGAATACCTAGTGCACGCATGGCAGAGAGATTATTTTTCAAATCCTGCAACAGAGAGTCCCTGCTTACCAGAGTACTGTCTCTTTTTTTCCAGTCGCAATACAGTAAATGCTTGTCAGAATGCGGCCCCAGCAAATGACCATCGTGAAACAATCCTTTGATATCATTGGCAAAAGAAGCGTTGCGATAAAATCTTCCCGTAAAATAAAAAGCTGCGGGCACTTTGTCTTTTTGTAAAGTTTTTCTGATGGTCGCCAGTCCCTCCCCAAATTCATCGCCGGTAAATACCAAGGCAATATCTTTTTTCTGAATACTGCCCCGAACCACTGCTCCTTGCTGAAGCGTGTAATCAGCCGCAATGGTATGATTACTCTCTGCTTGCAACGCTGCTAACAGATAAATTAAACTGGCAGTACCATCCATAGTGGGCTCATTGGTACTATAATCTCCATAATCATCATGATACACTGCCAAATCACTTTGAAAAGGGGCATACTCATCGGGCTCCATTAATTGAATGCCTATCAGATTTTTATAAATGGATGTATATACAGGTCCGTCTATCAGCCCCCCATTAATCGGATAATTTTTCAGATGGGTAAAAGCAGAATGCGGATCAACGGGTGTATCTCCTTTTTCGGGGAGGCCATATACCATGCTGGTTCCCCAGGGATTGCAGCCGAACAACCAATCAATATTTGCCTGCTCCAAATCCATAAATGAAGTGTCGCCAGATAGTTGTCGATACCACCTACATTGAATGGCAAACTGTACCGTTAGATTATTACTGCACCAGATAAACGGTATTCCCCGCAAAAATGCATTGCCCCGGGCTCTTTGGCGAATGATTTCCATCCCCTGCCGATAATATCCAATCATTTTTTCTCTAGATGCCCCCGATAACAAACGAGCCCACTCTCCATGACCTTCATTAATAAATGGATACCACTGATAATGATTGGCGGTATCCCGAATTATCCAGGGCGTGATCGGTTCCTGCGCTGCCCACTGGATACTTTTTTTCAGCATGATGGAATCGCGCTTCCCCGATACATTGAATAAAGCCGCTCCGGCGAGCTCCATATCATCCGTCCAGTTTTCTTCAGCATAGATATACGGCGAACGCACCGAAACCGTTTGAGTAAATCCTGGTTTATTGAGTCCAAACTCCCAGGCACTCTGTGCTTTTTTAAAAAGCAAATTCGAAAAAGCAAGATCCGTTTTTTCAAACAGTTCAGCTCCAAGCGCAAAGGCACTGGCAAATTTTCCGGCAGTAGAAGCAGCCCCCGTAGTTTGGTTCATGAACTTGCCTCTTTGCTGTGGCTTCCCATTTACAAAATAAACAGGCCGTTCAAAGCCCTTTCCATAATAAGGATCTTCCTTCGGAATCCGCATATTCACATGATCACGGTCATCGCCCAGCTGATTAAATAACCAATCAGGTCGAGGATGCATTTTTAGCAGCCAATCAATTCCCCAGCGGGCCTCATCCAACACATCAGTCATTCCATTGGAACCGGGTAATCCATTCCGCTGATGCGCATCACCAAATACGCCCGGAAAATCTCTATAGGCTGCCAATAATTGCCAAGTAGCATTGGCAGTAGTAGCGGAGTATTGCAAATAATCACT